>CAKSXW010000034.1 GCA_934518555.1 uncultured Faecalibacterium sp.
GCTGCCAAGTTCCTGGGCGCATACTACGAGAACAAGATCTACGAGAGCGATCCGTTCCAGCACCTGGATCAGATCGGTGTTGGCAAGCTGGTCAAGATGGCTGCTCACGATGGCCGTGAGACCCGCCCCGATCTGGGCCTGGGCATCTGCGGCGAGCACGGCGGCGACCCCACCAGCGTGGAGTTCTGCCACAACGTTGGCCTGGACTACGTCAGCTGCTCTCCCTTCCGTGTGCCTATCGCACGCCTGGCTGCCGCTCAGGCTGCTATCAAGAACCCTCGCAAGTGATCGGGTAAGCTCTTGAACAGGCACTCCTAAAGCATCAAAGCCCCCTGGTTTCCGTGATGGAAGCCAGGGGGCTTTTTGCACAAAAAGACCGGGAACAACCCGCAACATGACGATCTTACGATGATCGATTGACGAAATAGGGGAGGTGCTCTCATAGCTGCCATAGGTACCATCCTTTCGATTTTCTTTTCCCCACCTATGTGGAGGGGATCTGCAACCCATCAACAAAACCAACTCCCAATGCAAAAATAACGCCGGGGGGCAGACCTGCAAAGGTCTGCCCCCGGCATTTTGTTTTTTCAGGGCCCTTCCAGGGTTTGGTACAGGCCCTTTGTTTGGCCCCTCAGTTGGCCAGCTCAAGATGGACGTTGCCGGCGGAATCAATGAATACATGGAGGCCGTTGACCTTGCGGCGGAGGATGGCCTTTTCGGCTTCGTTCAGAGAAGCACGGCTGTTCAGCAGGGCATAGGAGATCATGGAGTTGACATTGATCTGCTGCATCCGCTCCTGGAGATACGCCTGGCACAGCTCGTCCAGGCAGTTCCACTGAAAACGCCATGCAGTATGCCCCACGTTGAAGTCATCCAGGCACACCAGGCCCACCCCTTCTGCCTCCAGGACCTTGCGGACGGCAGGGGAAGATTTGCTGCGTTCCATCATCAGCATAAAACGGGCAGAGGAGAGGGAACGGACCAGGCCAGTAAAATCGGAATCACTGGACGCCAATAAGAAAGAATCCACCTGATTCATAAAATGCTCCTTGCACAGGGCAGTGGTCAGGGCAACATCCGACAGGCTTTTGTGCTCCAGCACACGCTCGTTCTGGAGGATCTCCACCGGGCAGTCGGTGTAATCAGACAGCTGATTCCACAGGGAGGAGGCGTGGACGTCGGTGATCAGCAGCACCTTGTTCAGTTTGCACCGGGTGCTGTCAGGCAGACTTTCCAAAGCTGCAGCCAGCTTGACGGGGTCGCTGTTCTCGCAGTCCACCACAATGTCGATCCGCTGGGCCTGAGCGGCAAAGGCGCTCAGGGAGTCACGGGTATCGGAGCTCTCCTGATGGGTGGCAAACCCACAAACGAAGATATCACCGTTCATGTCGTAAAGGGTCTCTAAGAATTTGCTGTCATCGTAAAACAGGTTGCCCAGGGTGGGGTTGTTCAAAAAGTATTCTTCCGAAATGTGGAGGTAGGCGTTGTAGGGCATTTGATTCCGGTGATTCTTGTAGGTGTTGTAGTAGGCCGTGCAGCGGTGGGCGAAATCCGGAAAGACGAACAGATTCTTGATATACTCAAACCGGACCCAGTCGGGGTAGAGGGCCTTTACATTCTGGATACGGGCAGTAATGAGCTCGTTGACCTTGTCAACATAATACTGGAGGGTGGGGTTGACCTTGTAGAGTTCGACGCCCAGATTATGAAGTGCTTGGACCGGCTCCCGAGTGTCCTCCAGGGAGGTGAGATTCTTCATTTCGAACCGCATGGCATTGTCCAGCTCTCTGAAATGGCTGTTGAAGATCGTTCTCAGGGTAGTCAGGCAGCGCAGGATCTTGGCATCGTTGTTCTTTTCCAGTGCGTCAAAGACTGCACGATCCAAGGAGAAGCGGCCGCTTTCGTCTTTTTCGGAATAGAAATGGCGTTCCGGAACACCGGCCAGATAGGCGGTCTTACTGGCGATCACATGGGAGGTCTCCATAGCAGAATCAAAGGTGGAGGAGGTTTCACGGACGGGGACACTGTAGCGGTAGTTCAGCATAATTAGCTTCCTTTCAGTTGTGGATGACGTATCTGCCCCAGGGCAGCAGCCCAATGGGAAATAGCGTGGCAGGACCGTCATCAAAAAAAATTGATGCTATTCCATAAGGGGCTGCAGCCCCTCCTTCTTTTCAGGATATGAGATCTGCCGGGCCGTATACCGGGGCTGACAGACCCTTATGGTCAAGGACGGATTTTTTTATCCGGACAAAGCAAAAGCACCCTTCCTCCGGCTGCTGTGTCGGGAGAAGGGTGCTTTTTCGCAGAAAAGATCTTATAAAAGAAAAGGAGCGCAAAACAGTATGATGGACAAAAGTACAATTACAGGGAAGGAGCAGGTCTTTTATAGTGTGTGGGAGGGCCTCCCGGCAGTGATCCTGTTCCGGGCACTGCTGTTCCGGTGCCTGCCCGGGTGGACGCTGGGCGGGACCAATGCCCTGTTCTTTGGGCTGCTGGTGTTGGGGGTGCTGGTTGGCAACGGCATCCTGTTCCGCTGGCAGCGCACTCCCTGGACGGCAACGGTCAGTGTGCTGATCCCTCTGGGGGTCTTTGGGGCGGTATGCTATGCCCAGGTGTTTCCGCTGCTGATCCGTTTCAGCCTCCTGACGGCCTTGGGGCTTTCGGCTGCCTACACCTGCTTTTTGCTTTGCCAAAAGATCCCCCGTAAAAAGCGGCACTACCG
The DNA here is from genome assembly GCA_934518555.1 of uncultured Faecalibacterium sp. Classification (GTDB taxonomy): domain Bacteria; phylum Bacillota; class Clostridia; order Oscillospirales; family Ruminococcaceae; genus Faecalibacterium. Next base: position 2,726 of record CAKSXW010000034.1, read on the forward strand.
CCGGAAGATCCTTTGCAACCGGCTCTACCGCTGCCTGTGGGCCTCTTTGTCGCTGCTGGCGGTGAGCCTCAGTGTAGTCATGGTGGTGCTGCTGGCCAATTGCCTGTTCAACTTTTCCGTCCTGTCTGCCTCGGTAAAGCCCATCTCCGGCACCGGGGAAATGGACCAGAGACCGGACGTTGAGGCCCTCCCTCTCCTGCAGGAGGAACAGTGGCAGGCCCTGTCTGCCCGGGAAAGGCTGAACGTCCTCCAAAAGGTGGCCAATACAGAGGCTGTGTACTTTGGGCTCCCCCATGAGCTGAACGTTACAGCCGGGAACCTGGAAGAAGATACCTGCGGCACCTACCGAGACGGCACCCACACTATCTGCATCTCTCTGGACTATCTCATGGAGGAGAGCCCCCGGCAGGTGCTGCGGACCCTGTACCATGAATGCTACCACGCCTTTGAGCACCGGATGGTGGACCACTACAACGCCCTCTCCCCGGAGGAGCAAAAGTTGCTGCTGTACCAGCAGGTAGCAGTGTATGCCCGGGAGTTCCAGAACTACCAGGATGGCACAGAGAACTTTGAGGGCTACTACCGGCAGACCTGTGAACAGGACAGCCGGACCTATGCCGACAGTGCCGTGGCCGTGTTTTATCATGTGATGGGGGCAGACCAGCAGGAACCTGAGGAGGCGCAGGAAGAACTGGAGCTTTCCCCGGAGCAGCAGCAGAAGCTGGGGGACATCCGGCAGCAGCTCAGCGCCCCCATCGTGGAGCGTCAGCCTGCATAAAGGGGCTTATTCCGTCCGGGCCGGGCGAGTGGTCACCTCGCCGCAGCGCAGGGCCTCCTGGCGGCCGTTTTCTCGCTGGACCACCAGCTGGCCCCGGTCGTCAATGGCCAGGGCCCGGGCGGCGTAGGTCTCGGTGCTGGTGCACACGGTGACCCAGTGGCCCGGCACAAAGCACCGGGCCCGGTACTGGTCCAGGCAGTCAAAGCCGGGGCAGAGGGCCAGCAGCTCCCGGGCAATGGCCCCAGCCAGGGCGGCCCGGCTCACCGGGGCAGGGCCCCCGGGGTACAGGCTCCCGGCGGTCTGGGCCAGGGCCGGGGGCCAGTCGGCGGCGGTGGAGGTCAGGTTCAGGCCGATGCCCACCACCAGCCATTCCAGGCGACCGCTTTCCAGGTCGGTGCCAGCCTCTGTAAGGATGCCGCAGACCTTTTTGCCCTGGTAATACAGGTCGTTGACCCATTTGATCCCCAGCTCCAGCCCACAGGCAGCCTGTACCGCCCGGCACACAGCCACAGCAGCCCCGATGGTCACGGCCTGGGCCTCCACCGCCGGCAGGGCAGGCCGCAGCAGCACCGAAAGGTACACCCCTTTGCCAGCCGGGCTCTCAAAGCAGCGGCCCAGCCGCCCCCGGCCTGCAGATTGGTGGCCTGTGAGCACCAGGGTGCCGTGGGGGGCACCGTCCAGAGCTAGGAGCTTGGCGGTGCGATTGGAGCTTTCCAGGGTGTCGTAAAGGTACACCGGGGCAGGATAGGGGCCCAGTGCCTCGGCGCAGAAGGGGTCGCCGCCGGTGAGGCGGTACCCCCGACGGGACACGGCCTCCAGGGCGTAGCCCTGGGCGGTGAGGGCAGCGGCGGCCTTGTGGACGGCGGCCCGGCTCACCCCCAGCTGCTGGGCCAGCTGCTGGCCGGAAACATACCGGCCCTGGGCGGCGTTCAGGGCCTGCAGCAGGGCCTGACGGGTGGTGGAAGGCATGGCGGAAGGGCTCCTTTCGTGCTATACTATACCTGTATTGTAGCATGGACCGGGCAAAAGACAAAGTTTTTGAAAAAAGTTTTGCCTTTTTTGTAAGAAACTCCCGGCCTGCCTCGTATGAGTATACAGAAGGGCTCCACAGGATACCGCCCTTCTCATGGGAAAGGAGGGTGTGCGGATCGTTGACGACGACGGAATTCAGCACAATGGTGCAAACCTATCAGGGCCTGGTCTACACGGTCTGCCATCAGCTGGTGCCGGACCCGGAGGAGGCTCAGGACCTGACACAGGAGACCTTTCTGGCGGCATGGCGGGCCATCGACCGCTGTCCGCCGGGCTTTGAAAAGCAGTGGCTGGCCCGCATTGCTGCCAACAAAGCCAAAGATTACTTACGCAGCGCCTGGGTACGCAAGGTGAACATCCCCGGGGATGAGGTCCTTGCGCTGGAGGGGGCACCCCCCGGCACCCAGCCGGAACAGCAGGTGCTGGACGCCCTGGAGGAGGAGGAGCTGACCCGGAGGATCCTGGATCTCCGGGAGCCCTACCGGACCCCCTGTCGGCTGGTGCTGCTGGAACAGTACACCACGGCCCAGGCCGCAAAGCTCTGCGGCCGACCGGAAAAGACGGTGGGGGCCCAGGTGTACCGGGCCAAAAAGATGTTGGCGCAGCAGATCGCTGCAGCCCAGGAAGGGAGGACCGCAGATGGAATTGTTTCGGGATGACGGCTGCCTCAGTCAGGAAGGGCTCCAGGCCCTGGTAGCCGGGCAGTTGGACCAGCTGGGACGGCTGGAGGCTGCAGAGCACCTGGCCTATTGCGACAAGTGCATGGACCGCTACACCGCCCTGCTGACTGACGATGTGCTGGAACAGCCGCCCCGGTCTGCCCGGGGTGCGGTGATGACCGCAGTTTTTGTGCAGCTGATGCAGAACACCTGGGGCCGGGCCGCTGTGGCCGCCGTGGCGGCGGTGCTGGCTCTGACCCTGTGGCGCAGCGGCACCGTGACCCAGATCCTGGAGGGCACCCGGGACCTCAAGACCTGGATGCCTTCCACCAGCCAGACTCAGCCGGATCAGCTGCCGCTCCTGGGCCAGCCGGTGCAGGATGACCAGCGGACCCCCACCCAGCCGGAGAGCCTGGGCCAGCCGGTGCGAGATAAAGCCCCCGGCCCCCAGCTCTCTGAAAAGCTCAACAGTGCCCTGGGTGGGCTGCTGTTTGGCAAAACCGATACTCCGGCAGAGCAAGCCCCTGCCGATGAACTGAAATGAGGAATGGACCTATGATGAAAAACGGCATTTTGACCTTTCTCTTTGCCTTCTGCCCCGGCGCGGGCCAGATGTACCAGGGCTACATGAAGCGTGGCCTTTCCCTGATCTCCCTGTTCTGCCTGTTCTTTGGAGCCGGGTGGTTCCTGAATGTGCTGTATGTGGGGATGCCCATTGTGTATATGTACAGCTTTTTTGACACCTTCAACCTCCGGGCCCAGCTGGGGGCCGGCAACGCCCCGGCCGACGACTATCTGGTGCACATCAACTGGAAGGACCGCCGGATGGAGCAGTTTATGATGGACAGCCACAAGTTGCTGGGCTGGGGCCTCATTGCCCTGGGCGGCCTGGTGGCCTACGAGAATATCCTCATGCGTGTGCTGGGGGATGTGATGTGGCGCTGGGGCCAGAACAACGCCTTCTTCCGGGCCGTGTACCTGATGCTGGAGCAGCTGCCCCAGATCCTGGTCTGCGTGGCTCTCATCGTCTGCGGCATCTGGCTGGTGCGTGGCCCCCGGGGCAAAAAGCGGAAGGCTGACCCGGAAGACGAGGAGTTTGCCACCTACGCCGCTGCCGCCCCGGAGGCAGACCCGAACCAGAAGGCTGATTTTGCCATGCCGGAGCTGTCGGCTCTGCTGGGTACGCCGGTGACCCCGGAGGACCAGGAGGATGACCATGGAACTGCAGAATAACAGACCTGCCGGGGAGGCAGCTGCCCCGGCAGCCCCTGGGGCAGAGCAGCCCCGCCGCCGGGTAGGCAGCCTGACTTTGGGGGTCAGCCTGATGGCGGCAGGCATCTTCTTTTTGTGCTACCACTTTGTGCCGAACTTCAACTGGCAGCTGGTGCTGCAGATCGCCCCGGCAGTGGCCCTGGTGCTGCTGGGTGGGGAGGTGCTGTATTTTGCCGCCCGTCCCGGCCGCTGGAAGTGCGATTTCTGGTCGGTGCTGGGGTGCCTGGTGCTGATGGGAGGCTGCTTCTGCCTTTCTCTGGTGCCGGTGGTGTGGCAGGAGCTGAGCCCTGCCCGGCGGCAGACGGAACTGCAGCTGGAGCAGCAGTATACCCGGCAGGTCTACCAGCAGATCAAGGAGACCGCCCCGGACCTGGAGATCAAGAACATCCAGGGTGCTGTGCATCTGTACAGCGGTGGGGTGGATCAGCTGGAACATCTGGATGCCGTCGGCGGCTGGGTGACATTGAACCTGGAGCTTATGGGGCCCTACCGCAGCGCCGAGGCCTTTGCCCAGGACTGCCGCACCCTGACGGATGCCATCCAGGCACAGAAGGTGCTGCCGGACCAGGTGACCTTCTGGTTCTCGGCAGCCCAGCCGGAGGAACAGAACCTTGCCGACGGCACCCTGGCCTGTACCGAGAGCTATACCTTGAACCTGGATGGACTGGCCCAGCTGGACTGGACCGCCCAGCAGATGGCCGGACAGACCCTGGTAGAGAGCCTGCTGGACCAGGAAAATGAACCGGAGGAAGCCAGCTTCTCCGGCCCGGAAGCATAAAAAAGTCCGCTGTGGTTTTCCACAGCGGACTTTTGCGTTGTTGAAAGATTACAGCTGTTTGCCGGTCAGCAGCTCATAGGCCTCCAGGTACTTGGCAATGGTCTTGTCAATGACCTCCTGGGGCAGCTCCTGGGGCAGGTCGTAGTTGCTGTCGGGGTTGGCCTTCAGCCAGTCACGGACGAACTGCTTGTCAAAAGAGGGCTGACCGTGGCCCGGCTCGTAGCCCTCCAGGGGCCAGAAACGGGAGGAATCCGGGGTCAGCATCTCATCGCCCAGCACCACGTTGCCGTCCTCGTCCAGACCAAACTCGAACTTGGTGTCGGCAATGATGATGCCGCGGGACAGTGCATACTCGGCGCACTTCTTGTACAGGGCAATGGTGTAATCACGCAGCTTGGTGGCGTACTCCAGGCCGTGGCCGGGGAACTGCTTTTCCAGCACGTCGATGCTCTGCTCGTAGGAGATGTTCTCGTCGTGGTCGCCGATCTCAGCCTTGGTGGAGGGGGTGTAGATGGGCTCCGGCAGCTTGTCGGACTCCTGCAGGCCCTCCGGCAGCTGGATGCCGCAGACCTTGCCGGTCTTTTGGTAGCTGGCCCAGCCGCTGCCAGTGATGTAGCCGCGGACGATGCACTCCACCGGCAGCATGGTCAGCTTGCGGCACATCATGCTGTTGCCGTCAAACTGGGGCTGACGGAAGAACTCCGGCATCTGCTGCACATCCACGCTCAGCATGTGGTTGGGCAGCAGGTCCCGGGTGTAGTCGAACCAGAACTTGCTCATCTGGGTCAGGACAGTGCCCTTTTTGGTCACCTTGTTCTTCAGAATGACGTCGAATGCCGAGATGCGGTCGGTGGCGACCATGATCAGGCTGTCGCCGTTGTCGTAGATCTCACGGACCTTGCCTTCCTTGATGGGCTTGAATTCAGTCATAATCAAACACTCCATTTTCCTTGTTCCGGGCCGCAGGCAGCGGCACTTCTTGCTTGGCTCTATTGTACCATGCCTGCCGGGACTTTGAAAGAAACAGATGGGAGAGAATTGCCCCCTCTTTTTCAAAAATCTCGTGAAAAGTGTGCAAAAAACACAAAAGAAATTCGGCGTTTTGACGATAAAAGTCGTACTTTCCCCTCAGATGGAACAAAAGTTAAGGCACTTTTTTGTGAAAACCGTGGATGGACACGGCCTGCCGCCATAGGGTATGATGTTGCAGGAAAACCAACGATACCACTGGGAAAGGAACCATTCACCTATGATACCTGAGATCATTGCCCACCGGGGGGCCTCCTACCTGGCACCGGAAAATACCCTGACGGCCTTCCGCAAGGCCATGGAGATCGGGGCCGACGGCGTGGAGATGGATGTGCAGCAGACCGCCGATGCGGCTCTGGTGATCCACCACGATTACATCATCGACCTGCACACGGATATCTCCGGCCGGATCTACGATATGACCGAGGGCGAGCTGAAGGAGCTGGACTTCGGCAGCTGGAAGGATGCGATCTACCAGGGCGAAAAGATCGCCACCCTGGCAGAGGCTTTGGCCCTGTGCAAGAGCCTGGAAGGCTGCACCATACAGCTGGAACTGAAATCCACCATGGACAACGACCCGGAGTTTGTGCCCCGGGTGGTGGAGGAGATCCAGGCGGCGGACATTGCAGACCGTCTGGTGCTCATCTCCTTCAACCACGACCTGCTGCGGCAGGCCAAGGCCCTGATGCCCCAGCTGCGGGTGGGGGCACTGCTTTACGGTGCCTTTGAGAGCATGGTGCTGCCGCCGCCGGTGATCTGGCAGGACCTGGGTCTTACCAATGGCCTGGAGGAGGAAGCTGCCCCGGACCAGCCCCTGGCCGGGGCCCTGGAGGAAGAAAACGGCTGGATGACCCGGGTGGTCAACGATAAGGTGGCCATGCTCCGGGCCAACTTCCCCGGCGAGAGCCTGAAGGCCGTGGTGCAGCACCTGGCAGACCAGCACAACCCGGTGGCCTACATCAAGAACCTGGACTTTAAGCCGGAGTACGTCAGCTGCGAGTACCACACCGCCTACAGTAACCCGGACTTTATCCCAAAGCTCCAGGCCATGGGCATCAAGGTGGCCCTGTGGACCGTGGACACGGAAAAGGCTGTCCGGAGCCTGCTGCCGCTGGGGCCGGACTGCATCGTGACCAACCGCCCGGACCGGGTACGGGAGTGGGTGGAGCAGGCAAACACCCAGGCAGAATAAACCATGCAAAGGGCAGGCCCCAGGGCCTGCCCTTTTTTTGCACAAAAAAACTTGACATAGTTCGGGGACTGGGCTAGAATTGTATCGTATCGAACAGTCCGGTAGGTGACAGTCCGACGCCACAACAAAAAGAAGGATGGAAGAGCATTATGTGCATCCAAGATGAAAAATGCAGCGGCCAGGGCATCCACGCCGATCCCCCTTGGGAGGGGCCCCAGGTCATCCCGGCCCAGATCCACCGGGTGGACAACCTGATCTTCCGCAAGATCAACCAGTTTGCCCGGGCCAATGAGGTGGAGCAGGCCACCCCTATGCACGGGTGGATCCTGGCATACCTTTACCGCCACCGGGACCAGGCGGTGTTCCAACGGGACATCGAACGGGAGTTTTCCATCACCCGGTCCACCGTCACCAACATCCTGCAGCTGATGGAGCGCAAGGGTTACATCCAGCGGCAGAGCGTGCCCCAGGATGCCCGGCTCAAGCAGCTGGTGCTGACAGAGGAGGGCATCCGCTTCCATGAAAAGACCATGCTCACCTTCCACCAGACCGACGACTATGTGGCCAGTCTGCTGACAGAGCAGGAGAATGCCGAGCTGCTGCGGCTGCTGAACAAGCTGCGTGAGGCCCTGAAATAACGCCGGGAGGGTGGACCGGGTACTTTTCTGCGGACACGAATAGGGCCAGTCCATCGCCCTCCCCATTGCCTGCGGCAACGGGGCCCCTCCCCGGCGGACGGTCCGCAGAGAAGCACCCGGTCCCCTGCCGCTCGTCAAGCTGACGGAAAGTCCGGCGGATATTTGGCAATTGTAAACAATTTTAAAAAGAGCTTGACATTGAGATCGTTTTGTATAGAATTGTTCTGTACCAAACAATTATCACTCAAAGGAGGAGACCTCAGATGATCAAAAAGCTAGTGTCACACCTGGGCCAGTACAAACGGGCCGCAGTTCTGACACCTCTCTTTGCTGCACTGGAAGCTGTGATGGATGTGCTGCTGCCCACCATCATGGCCTTTATCATCGACCAGGGCATTGAAAAGAATGATATGAACGCCATCGTCAAGTATGGCCTGCTGACCTTCCTGGTGGCAGCCATTGCCCTGGTGCTGGGAGTGCTGGCAGGCAAGTATGCCGCCCAGGCGTCCACCGGCTTTGCCGGCAACCTGCGAGAGGCCATGTACGAGAACATCCAGCATTATTCCTTTTCCAACATTGATAAGTTCTCTACCGCAGGCCTTGTTACCCGTATGACCACCGATGTTACCAACGTGCAGAACGCCTTCCAGATGATCCTGCGGATGTGCGTGCGTGCCCCGGTGCACCTGGTGTTTGCCCTGTTTATGGCCGTGGTCATCGGCGGCCCCCTGTCCCTGGTGTTCGTGGTGGCAGTGGCCTTTCTGGTGGCGGTGCTGGCCAGCATCATGATCCCCACCTTCCGCATCTTTGACCGGGTGTTCAAAAACTACGACAACCTCAATGCCTCGGTGCAGGAGAACGTGTCGGCCATCCGAGTGGTCAAGAGCTTTGTCCGGGAGGGCTTTGAAAACGAAAAGTACACCGCTGCCTGCCAGAGCCTCTATGACCAGTTCGTCAATGCCGAGAGCCGCCTGAGCTTCAACAACCCTGCCATGCTGGTGGCGGTGTACGGCTGCAACATTGCCCTGAGCTGGTTCGGCGCAAAATATGTGCTCCGTGGGGCCATTACCACCGGACAGCTGAACGCCCTGTTCGGCTACATCATGAACATCCTCATGGCTCTGATGATGCTGAGCATGGCCTTTGTGATGATCGCTATGTCTGCCGCCTCGGCCAAGCGTATCGTGGAGGTGCTGGACGAGCACACGGACCTGCCCCCGGCCAAGGAGCCGGTACGGCAGGTGGCCGACGGCAGCGTCCAGTTCGACCACGTTACCTTTAAGTACAAGCACGGCAGCGGCCAGCCGGTGCTGAACGACATCACCTTTACCCTCCGGCCCGGGGAGACCCTGGGCATCATCGGCGGCACCGGCAGCGCAAAATCCAGCCTGGTGCAGCTGATCCCCCGGCTGTACGACGCCGAGAGCGGCACCGTAAAAGTGGGCGGCGTGGATGTCCGGGACTACGACTTGGATGTGCTGCGCCGGGAGGTGTCCATGGTGCTGCAGAAGAACGTGCTGTTCAGCGGCACCATCCTGGACAACCTGCGCTGGGGCAACGAGAACGCCACCGAGGAGGAGTGCATCCGCATGGCCAAGCTGGCCTGTGCCGATGAGTTCATCCAGCGGTTCCCGGATAAATACAACACCTGGATCGAGCAGGGAGGCTCCAACGTGTCCGGCGGCCAGAAGCAGCGTCTGACCATTGCCCGGGCCCTGCTGCGAAAGCCCAAGGTGCTGATCCTGGACGACTCCACCAGTGCCGTGGACACCGCCACCGATGCAAAGATCCGCAAGGCCTTCCGGGAGGAGATCCCCGGCACCACCAAGATCATCATTGCCCAGCGCATCTCCTCGGTGCAGGATGCAGACCGCATCCTGGTGCTGGACAACGGCCAGATCAACGGCCTGGGCACCCACCAGGAGCTGCTGGCCACCAACGCTATTTATCAGGAAGTTTATAACAGCCAGACCCAGGGCGGCGGCGATTTTGACAAGCAGGGAGGGGAGCAGTAATGGCACAGGCAAGACAAGTAAAAGGCCCCGGCCCCGGCAGAATGGGGGGCCCTCGGCCTAAGGTAGAAAACCCGGGCAAGCTGCTCCGGCGCATTATGGCAGAGGTGTTCCGGCACTATCTGCCCCACTGCATCCTGGTGCTGGTGTGCATCGCCGCCAGTGCCCTGGCCAATGTGCAGGCCAGCCTGTTTTTGCAGACCCTCATGGATGATTACATCCTGCCCATGACCCGGCAGCAGGACCCCAGCTTTGCGCCTCTGGCAGGGGCACTGCTGCGTGTGGGCTGCATCTATCTGGTGGGCATCCTGGCAGCCTGGCTCAATGCCCGGATCATGGTCAACGTGACCCAGGGCACCCTGCGGAACCTCCGCATCCAGCTGTTTACCCACATGGAGAGCCTGCCCATCCAGTATTTTGATCAGCACCCCCACGGGGATATCATGTCGGTGTACACCAACGATGTGGATACCCTGCGGCAGATGATCAGCCAGAGCATCCCGCAGCTGGTGTCCAGCGTGGTCACCATCGTGTCGGTGTTTGTCAGTATGTGTCTGCTGAGCTGGCAGCTCACCATCGTTACCATGCTTATGGTGGCCCTGATGCTGTTCTGCTCCAAGCAGATCGCCAAAAACTCTGCCAAGTTCTTCGTCCAGCAGCAGCGGGACCTGGGCAAGGTCAACGGCTACATTGAAGAAATGATGGAAGGCCAGAAGGTGGTGAAGGTATTCACCCACGAGCAAAAGACCCTGGAGGGCTTCCGGCAGCTGAACGACCAGTTGAAGGAAAGTGCAGAGCAGGCCAACAGCTTCTCCAACATCATGATGCCTGTCAACGCCCAGCTGGGCAACATCAGCTACGCCGTCTGCGCCCTGGTGGGTGCAGCCATGGCAGTAGGTGGGGTCGGCGGCATGACCCTGGGCACCGTGGTGGCCTTTTTGAGCCTGAACAAGGGCTTTAATATGCCCATCAGCCAGGTGTCTATGCAGGCCAACAGCGTCATCATGGCTCTGGCCGGTGCCGAGCGCATCTTTAAGATGATGGATGAGCCCAGCGAGACCGACGAGGGCTATGTGACCCTGGTAAATGCCAAGTACGGCCCCAACGATGAGCTGGTGGAAACCAACGAGCGCACCGGTCTTTGGGCCTGGAAGCACCCCCACCACGACGGCACCACCACCTACCACAAGCTGGCAGGGGACATCACCTTTACGGACGTAGACTTTGGCTATGTGCCGGAAAAGACGGTGCTCCACGGCATCAACCTCTACGGCCGCCCGGGCCAGAAGATCGCCTTTGTAGGCTCCACCGGTGCCGGCAAGACCACCATCACCAACCTGATCAATCGGTTCTATGATATCCAGGAGGGCAAGATCCGCTACGACGGCATCAACATCTGCAAGATCAAAAAGGCGGACCTGCGCCGCTCCCTGGGCATCGTGCTGCAGGACACCCATCTGTTTACCGGCACGGTGATGGAGAACATCCGCTACGGCCGCCTGGATGCCACCGATGAGGAATGCATCGCCGCCGCCCGGCTGGCCAACGCCGACGGCTTTATCAAACGTCTGCCGGAGGGCTACAACACCCTGCTGACCGGAGACGGTGCCAACCTGTCCCAGGGCCAGCGGCAGCTGCTGGCCATTGCCCGGGCTGCTGTGGCAGATCCCCCGGTGCTGATCTTGGACGAGGCTACCTCCTCCATTGATACCCGTACCGAGGCCCTGGTGCAGCAGGGCATGGACGGCCTGATGTACGGCCGCACCAGCTTTGTAATCGCTCACCGCCTGTCCACCGTCCGCAATGCAGACTGCATTGTGGTGCTGGAACAGGGCCGCATCATCGAGCGTGGCAGCCACCAGGAGCTGATCGCCAAAAAGGGCAAGTATTATCAGCTCTACACCGGCAACCTGGCCGAAACCTAAGACATCTACCTCCTCACAGGGCGGACGCAGCAATGCGGCCGCCCTTTTTGCTGGGCGGCCCCGGCCCGGGGCTTTGCAAATGGCTCCCTGCACTGGACATTGCCCGGCAGTTGGTTTATACTGGGCCTTGAATGATTGCAGAAAAACGAGGTCAGACCATGGCATATCCAGACGACACCCTTACATTGGACATCCTGCCCCTTTCGGCAGACACCGCCCGGCTGGTACGGGTGTACGGCACCCAGCCCTGTGTGGAGCTGCCGGCCACTCTGCCCTCTCCCCAGGGGGGCACCCTGGCGGTGACCCAGCTGGGGGACTACTGCTTTTCGGAAAAGCCCCGGGGCCTGCCTGCCCCGGAGCAGCTGTGCCGGTACCAGGTGGATGCCAGCGGCACCCCCCGGCTTACCCGGGCCTTTGGGCAGACGGTGGGGGGCAGAGGCCCCCGGTATGACCTGGACTTTGGCACCCCGGCAGAAGGGCAGGACCTGCACCCGGTATGCGGCAATTTTTTGGAGGAGCTGGTGCTGCCGGAGACCCTGGAGGTCATTGGCAGCTGCGCCTTTTACAACTGCCGGAAGCTGCGGCGGCTGACAGCAGGGGGCAGGCCCCTTACCCTGGGCAGTGACGTGTTTTTGAACTGCTTTGCCCTGGAAACCTTGCAGGTACAGGCAGAGCCGGAGGCTGCCACCGGGCTGTTTGCCCTGGTAAACAACATTACCGAGGCGGTACGGGCAGAGTTCTGGCCTGCCGGGGCACAGCAGCCCCGGGCGGCTTTGTGGTACCCTGCCTACTGGGAGGACATTGAGGAGACCCCGGCCCACATCCTGCTGCACACCTTTTCCGGCCAGGGATACCATTACAGGCAGTGTTTTCTCGACAATAAATTCCTCCCTGCAGAATATGACGCCATTTTCCCCCAGGGCCACGACGCCGATGACGCCACCGTTATGGCATTGCTCTGCTTTGAGCGGCTGCGGCGGCCCTGGCAGCTCCGGCAGAAGGCCGCCAGCCACTACCGGGCATTTCTGGCAGCCAACACCGGACGGGTGCTGGAAAAGCTGCTGAAGGCCCAGGATACCCAGGGGGTCCGGGACCTGCTGGCTCTGGACCTGCTGGACAAGACAGCCTTTGCCCAGGCGGCAGAGCTGGCCTCCCGGGCAGGCAACGCTGCCGCTGCCGCCCTGCTGGCCGACGCAGAGCACCGGAAGTATGCGGCGGCCCCGGCCAAAGCCCGGTACGATTTTGATTTTTGAGAGGTGACCAGACCTTGCCAAAAGAAAAATTCTTTGACCCTCGCAAGCCCTTCCAGTCGGCCCGGCCCGAGACCCACCAGGAGTGGCAGGCCCGGATGGGCGGCGAGGTGCTGGCGGTGGTCCGCAGTGGGCTGTACCTGGACTTTCGGTTTTTGGATATGGCCCTCAGTGCCCTGACCCCGGCGGCAGATGAGCGGTGCCGTGTGCTGGCCACCGACGGTCAGACCCTGTACTACCAGCCCCAGCGGCTGCTGCAGCTGTATCAGGAGAACCCGAAGTATCTCAACCGGTTGTATCTTCATGTGATATTCCACTGTGTATTCCGACATTTGTGGCTGAAGGGCCGCCGGGAGCCCCAGTTGTGGAGCCTGGCCTGTGATATCGCTGTGGAAAACGTCATCGACAACCTGCAGCGCAAAAGCGTCATGCGGCCCCTGACCTATGTGCGCCAGAACGCCTACCAGCAGATCACTGCTGAGGAAAAGGTGGTGGCGGCGGCCCCGGTATACCGGTGGCTGGTCCGGCAGACCCCCGGAGTGCTGCGGCAGTTGGAACGGGAATTCGTGGCCGACGACCATCGGCTGTGGCCCAAGGACGCCCCGGAGCAGCCCCAGCAGATGCCCACCCCTCTGCCTCAAAAGACCTGGCAGAAGATCGGGGAGCGGATGCAGACAGAGCTGGACCTGCGGGATAAGGAGGCCGGGGAGGGCACCGATGCCCTGAAGCAGCAGGTGAAGGCCGCCAACCGCAGCCGCCGCAGCTACAAGGACTTTTTGCGGCGGTTCTGCGTGAACCGGGAGGAAGTAAAGCTGGACCCGGATGAGTTCGACCTGAACTTTTACACCTACGGCCTTTCGGTGTACGGGGACCTGCCCCTCATCGAGCCGCTGGAGACCCGGGAAAGCAAAAAGATCCAGGAGCTGGCGTTGGTTATCGACACCAGCTACTCCACCTCCGGCGAGCTGGTAAGGGCCTTTTTGGCCGAGACCTACACCCTGCTGAAGGGCCGGGAGAACTTTTTCCACCGCATGAACCTGCACCTGATCCAGGCCGACAACGCCGTGCGGCAGGACATCCTGATCCGCAACGAGGAGGAACTGATCCACGCCATGAACCACTTTGAGCTGCGTGGGGGCGGCGGCACCGACTTCCGCCCGGCCTTTGCCTATGTGGACCAGCTCTGTGCCGAAAAAAAGTTTGCAAACCTCCGGGGCCTGCTGTACTTTACCGACGGCATGGGTACCTACCCGGCCCACCGCCCGGCCTACGACGCCGCCTTCTTGTTTTTGGGGGAGCGGTTCGACGATGCCAATGTGCCGCCTTGGGCCATGAAGGTGGTGCTGGACGAAGAAGAATTTACCGGTGAGGCAGCCCGTCCGGCCAGTGCCCTGGCAGAGGCTCTGGCCCAGGAGGAGGACCTGTACCGTGACCTGAATAACTCCTGACAGGAGGGGGAATGACCATGAACATCAAACGAGCCAAACAAGAGATCGAACATACCGTCAAGGCCTACCTGGCCAAGGACGCTCTGGGAGAGTACGCCATCCCGGCCATCCGGCAGCGGCCCATCCTGCTGATGGGCCCTCCGGGCATCGGCAAGACCCAGGTGATGGAGCAGGTGGCCCGGGAGTGCGGCGTGGCCCTGGTGGCCTACACCATCACCCATCACACCCGGCAGAGTGCCGTGGGCCTGCCCTTTATCCGGCAGCGTCACTACGGGGACAAGGACGTATCCGTTACCGAGTACACCATGAGCGAGATCATTGCCAGTATCTACGCCAAAATGGAGGCCACGGGCCTTGCAGAGGGCATTTTGTTCATCGACGAGATCAACTGCGTCTCCGAGACCCTGGCCCCCACCATGCTGCAATTTTTGCAGTGCAAGACCTTTGGCAACCAGGCGGTGCCCAAGGGCTGGGTCATCGTGGCGGCAGGCAACCCCCCGGAGTACAACAAATCCGTCCGGGATTTTGACATCGTGACCCTGGACCGTGTCCGCCGCATGGACATTGAGCCGGACCTGCCGGTGTGGAAGGACTACGCCCGGGCTGCCGGCATCCACAGTGCCATTTTGAGCTACCTGGAGCTGCACCCCCAGAACTTCTACCAGATCAACGCCGACGTGGAGGGCACCCAGTTTGTCACCGCCCGTGGCTGGGAGGACCTTTCCAATCTGCTGGACACCTACGAGACCCTGGGCCTGCAGGCAGACGAGGACCTGATCCGGGAGTATATCCAACACCCCAAGATCGCCGAGGATTTCTCCGCCTACCTGGACCTGTACTACAAGTACCGGGACGACTACGGGGTGGAGGAGATCCTGGCAGGCCAGGCCAAGCCTGCGGTGTTTGCCCGGCTGCTGCAGGCTCCCTTTGACGAGCGGCTCAGCCTGGTAAGCCTGCTGCTGGCAGGCCTTGACAATCGGTTTGCCGCCTCTCGCCGGGCCGACGCCGTGGCCGACGCCTGCTACGCCTTTTTGCGAGAGACCAAAAAGGCCCTGGCTACCCTGCCGGAGGATATCCCCGATGGCTCCGCAGAGCTGTTCAGCCAGCAGATCGGGGACTACGAGGCCGACACCCAGCGTCAACGGGAGGCTGGCCTCCTGAGCCGGGAGGGCTTGACCACCCGGCTGCAGGTCCAGGCCGAGCTGCGCCGGTGGGAGGGGGAGCTGCGCCGGGCCAATGCCGCCGGTACCCAGGCTGCCTTTGACCTGCTGCGGCAGCAGTTCCGTGCCCTGGCCGATGAACGGGAAACGGCCCAAACCCAGGCCAGTGCCGCCCTGGAGGCTGCCTTCGACTTTATGGAGCAGGCCTTTGCCGAGAGCCAGGAGATGGTGGTGTTCGTCACCGAGCTTACGGTGAACCCGGTGTCCCACGCTTTCCTGACCGAGAACGGCTGTGAGCGGTACTTCCATTACAACAAGGACCTGCTGCTGGACCACCGCAGAGCCGCTTTGCAGCAGGAGCTGGCAGCAGAGCAGCAACGCCACGGCGGCGTGTGATGCCCGGCAGCCTAACAGAACGCAAAAAAATGAGATAGACCACCCGGTTGGGGAGTCTATCTCATTTTTGTTTGTCAGAGATTCCGGCGGATCACCGGGTCAGCAGGCAGCGAGGATCAGAAATCTACCTCAGTGTCGTAGTAGCAGCACTTCAGCAGCTTTTCCATCTCTTCCTGGCTGGGCTGACGGGGGTTGGAGCCGGTGCAGGCATCAGCAATGGCGTTCTTGGCGATCTCAGGCAGACGCTCCAGGAACACTTCCTCCGGCACAAAGCCCTGCTCAGTGGGGTAGGAGTCCGGGCCGTAGTGCTGGATGCAGTGGGGGATGTTCAGGGCGTCGTTCATGCCACGGAGATACGCAATGAGCAGCTGGACCTTTTCGTCGTCATTGGCACCGCCCAGCTTCATCTCGTCGGCGATGACACCGTAACGCTTCTTGGCCTCGGGGTCCTTGGCGTTGAAGGCGATGACCTTGGGCAGGTACATGGCGTTGGCTGCACCGTGAATGATGTGTGCGCCGTAGTCTGCAAAGGCGGCACCGGTCTTGTGGGCCATGGAGTGGACGATGCCCAGCAGTGCGTTGGAGAAGGCCATGCCGGCCAGGCACTGTGCGTTGTGCATGGAGTCACGCTTGGACATATCGCCGTTGTAGCTGTCCACCAGGTCCCCCTGGATCATGCGGATGGCAAAGATGGCCAGAGGATCGGTGTAGTCGCAGTGTGCGGTGGAAACATAAGCCTCCACAGCGTGGGTCATGGCGTCCATACCGGTGTGAGCCACCAGCTTCTTGGGCATGGTCTCAGCCAGGTCCGGGTCCACGATGGCCACGTCCGGGGTGATCTCGAAGTCAGCAATGGGGTACTTGATGCCCTTCTGGTAGTCGGTGATGATGGAGAAAGCGGTCACCTCGGTGGCAGTGCCGGAGGTGGAAGAAATGGCGCAGAAGTGAGCCTTGCGGCGCAGCGGCGGAATGCCGAACACCTTGCACATCTCCTCAAAGGTGATCTCCGGGTACTCGTACTTGATCCACATGGCCTTGGCAGCGTCGATGGGGGAGCCGCCGCCCATGGCGATGATCCAGTCGGGCTCAAACTTCAGCATGGCCTGGGCGCCACGCATGACAGTCTCCACAGAGGGATCGGGTTCGATGCCCTCAAACAGCTCCACTTCCATGCCGGCTTCCTTCAGGTATTCCACAGCACGGTCCAAAAAGCCAAAACGCTTCATGGAGCCGCCGCCGACGCAGATCATTGCCTTTTTGCCGGTGAAAGACTTCAGGGCCTCCAGTGCGCCCTTGCCGTGGTACAGATCACGGGGCAGAGTAAAACGAGCCATAATGCAGTTACCTCCAAATCATTCCATAACAGGAATATTCCATGATGCGGCAAATCGCCGTTTCCTATTATGTTAATTATATAACAATTCAGAGGAGGCATCAATTGACGTTCCGAAAGAAATACTTTTTTGTTTTTTGGTAAAATCTACAAAAAGAGGGATGCAACAGCAGGGATCTGTGAAAAAATACAAACAAAAAAACACCCCGAAGCCATAAGACTTCGAGGTGTTTGCCTTTGGAGCTGCTATCCAGATTCGAACTGGAGACCTCATCCTTACCAAGGATGCGCTCTA
>CAKSXW010000035.1 GCA_934518555.1 uncultured Faecalibacterium sp.
TGCGGCCCATCAGGAACTCCATGCACAGGTAGTACACCTGCTTGGTGCCGGTGCCAATGGCCTTGGACTGGAACTTTTTGTGGTTCTCGCTCATCATCTGGCGGCAGATCAGGGCCAGAGAACGGTAGATCTGCTGGTTGGAGGCAACGTTCAGATCCACGCCGTACTCGCTGGTCAGCTTGTCCTGAAGAATTTTGCCAAATTCTTTCGATGTCATAACGGTACTCCTATCCGCATAAGTGCATGCTTGTTGAACTTTTTTGAGTAACATGGCGGCAGCGGCCCTTCCCTCAATGGCCCAAACCGCCCACACAACAAAATTATTATAATATGAACCCTTGGCAAATGCAAGAAATCAATGGATTTTTTCTGTAACTGCCATTTTTTCAACCAACTTTCTGATAAATATGCTGAAAATTCAAAAAATACACTTTTTCTTGCTGCTTATTTATATTATAATAGAAAGAGCAGTCAGGGGCCCAGGGGCCTTTGCAGGGAGTAACTCGGCCAGAAATGGGCCGGGAAACTCCCTGCAGCCGTCCTCCGGCAGCGGAATGGTTCCCGGGAACGGTCCCGCTGCACCGGAAAAACCGGAAAAAACAGAAAAAACTGCCCCCATGGGGGCAGATCACAGATAAAAGGGGAATGGATACATGGTCAACAAAGTACGGGTGAACATTGCAGGGACCAGCTACGCCATCGCAACCACCGATTCGGAAAAATACATCCTGAGCCTGGCCAAAAAGCTGGATGAGGACATCACCAAGCTGCTGGACGACAACGAGAACCTGTCGGTGACCAAGGCTGCGGTGTTCTGCGCCATGGACTACCTGGACGAGTACCGCAAGAGCACCGGCAGTGCCGAGAATATGCGTGGGCAGATCCAGGATTACATTGCAGATGCAGCCCGGGCCAAGCTGGCAGAGGACAAAGCCAAGGCAGAAAACGAGGTGCTGCGTCGGGAGGCTGCGGCTCTGCGGGAGCAGCTGGCCAAGGAACGCCGCCGGGAGACCCGTCGGGAAGAACGGCAGGCTGCCCAGGAAACGGCAGAGGATACCGGGAACGAAGGCTGACGCCTACCTTATATAAATAGACAATGGGGGAACTATGTCAAACATTGAGATCCTTGCCCCGGTGGGCAGCGAAGAAATGCTCCGGGCCGCTGTGTTCAGCGGAGCCGATGCCGTGTATCTGGGCTTTTCCGGCTTCAACGCCCGGACCGGGGCCGGCAACTTTGACGCCGACAGCCTGAAAGAGGCGGTGCGCTTCTGCCACGCCCGAGGGGTGGCGGTGCACGTGGCACTGAACACCACGGTGTACGGCACCGAGCTGCCGGCCCTGGAGCAGGCCATCCGGGCGGTGGCGGCCAGCGGTGCGGATGCAGTCATCTGCCAGGACCTGGCGGTGGCCACCCTCATCGGCCAGATCGCCCCGGAGCTGCCCCGTCACGGCTCCACCCAGATGAGCGTCCACACCCTGCAGGGTGCTTTGGAGCTGAAGGACCTGGGCTTTACCCGGGTGGTGCTGGCCCGGGAGCTGAGCCTGCCGGAGGTGGAGCACATCACCAAGCACTGCGGCATCGAGACCGAGTGCTTCGTCCACGGGGCCTTGTGCATGAGCATGAGCGGCCAGTGCTATATGTCCGCCTTCCTGGGAGGCCGCAGCGGCAACCGGGGCTCCTGCGCCGGGCCCTGCCGCCTGCCCTTTGAGGCCAACAGCCTGCCGGAGGGCAAGCCTGGGCGGCTCCATCATCTGTCCCTGAAGGACAACTCTGTCATCGACAAGCTGGACAAGCTCCAGGCTTTGGGCGTAGCATCGGCAAAGATCGAGGGCCGCCTCCGGACCCCGGAGTATGTGGCCGCCGCCGTCAGTGCCTGCCTGGCAGGCCGGGAGGGCCGGGCCTACGACCGGGACCTGCTGAAGAATGCCTTCAGCCGCTCCGGCTTTACCTCCGGGTATCTGGACGGCAAGATCGACGGCACTATGTTCGGGGTCCGCAGCGAGGCAGATGCTGAGCTGACCAAAAAGACCCTGCCCATGCTGCGGGAGCTGTACCGCCGGGAGCGGTCCCGGGTGCCGGTGCAGATGAAGCTGGAGCTGGAGGAGGGGGGCGAAAAGCTCACCGTCACCGACGGCCAGGGCAACAAGGCCTTTGCCTACGGGGATTTTGAGCCCCAGCCTGCCCGTACCGACCCCACCGAGAGCCTGCGCCGGAGCCTGGCTAAGACCGGCGGCACCCCCTTTGAGGCGGCGGATATCCGGGTGGAAATGGACGGGGGCCCCTGGTTCGTGCCCGGCAGTGCCATCAACGAGCTGCGCCGGGAGGCCCTGGATGCCCTGCTGAAAAAGCGTGAGGTGCTGCGGCCCTGGCCCACCACCCAGGCCCAGGCGGCTCCGGTGCCCCAGCGGACCCTGCCGCCCCACCGCAGCCTCCGGGCCCGGTTCGAGAGCTGGGACCAGGTGCCGGAACAGGCCCTGGGTGGGGTGGAATACCTGATCCTGCCCATTGCCCAGGCCGACCGGGTGCCCCGGGAGTGGCGCAGCAAGACCATCCTGGAGCTGCCCCGGGCCATGTTCGGGGCCCTGGAACAGGATACGGCCCGGCGCATCGCCGCCACCCAGGAGGCCGGGTTTGCTGGCTACGAGGCCAGCAACATCGCCCACCTGCGGCTGTGCCGGGGCCTGCCCTTGTCCGGGGGCTTTGGGCTGAACATCACCAACCAGCTGGCAGCCCAGTTCTACGCCGACCAGGGCCTTTCCGGCCTGCTGATCCTGCCGGAGGTAAAGGACAGCGACATTGCTGCCATTGCCCCCCAGCGGCAGGGCAAGCCGGTGCCCACCGGCGTGATGATCTACGGCCACATGCCCCTGATGCTCACCCGAGCCTGTCCGCTGCAGAACATCCAGGACTGCGCCCACTGCCGCAAAGCCGGGGAGCTGACGGACCGCAAGGCCAAAAAGTTCCCGGTGCGGTGCGGCTTAGGGGTACGCACCATCTATAACCCGGTGCCCATCTACATGGGGGATAAGCCCGGTGCCCTGGCGGTGGACTACGGCGTGGCCTACTTTACCCTGGAGAGCCGGGACGAGGCTGCCGCCGTGCTGGAAATGATCCGCACCCACGCCCCCTATGAGGGGGATTTTACCCGGGGGCTGTACTTCAAGGGCACAAACTAAAGCCCCTTGCCCCGGTTTTGCCGCTCCGGCGGCCTGAAAATAACCATCAAACGAGGTATATTATGGAACCCATTACCGTAAATTATAAGATCCTGGACCCCCGGGCCAAGGCCCCGGCCTACGCCACCCCCGGCTCTGCCGCCGCCGACCTGTGCGCTGTGCTGGACGCCCCCCTGACGGTGGCTCCTCTGGAGCGTGTGCTGGTGCCCACGGGCCTGGCCATTGAGCTGCCCGGTGCCCACAGCGTGGCCCTGGTGTACGCACGCAGCGGCCTTTCCATCAAGCACGGTCTGTGCATGGCCAACGGCGTCGGCGTGGTGGACAGTGATTACCGGGGGGAGCTGAAGGTGCCCATGGTGAACCTGGGCCAGGAGGCCTACACCATCCAGCCCGGGGAACGGGTGGCTCAGCTGTGCATCGCTCCGGTGTACACCGCAGCCTTTGTGCAGGCAGACACCCTGGGGGACACCACCCGGGGTGCCGGGGGCTTTGGCTCCACGGGAAAATAACCCTCTCCGTCAATGCTTCGCATTGCCACCTCCCCCGAGAGGGGGAGGTTTTAGAAGAGTAAACCGATTGATAGAGAAAAAAGCTCTCCCTTTCGGGAGAGCTGTCACCGCAGGTGACTGAGAGGGTTTTATGAATCATTTGATCTTAGCTTCCGGCAGCCCCCGCAGACGGGAGCTGCTTTCCCTGTACACTACGGATTTTACGGTCTGCGTCAGCGATTTTGACGAGGCCGCCGTTACCGCCGATACCCCTGCCCACCTGGTGGAACAGCTGGCCCGGGGCAAGTGCCTGGCAGTGGCCCGGCAGCACCCGGAGGCCGTGGTCATCGGCTGCGACACCGTGGTGGACGTTGGAGGTGAGGTGTTCGGCAAGCCCACAGACCCGGAGGACGCCAAGCGGATGCTCCGGGCCCTGTCCGGTGCCACCCACGCCGTCCACACCGGGGTCTGCATCTGTTGCGGCAGCCACACCGAGAGCTTTGTGGACAGCTGCCAGGTGACCTTTTTCCCCATTTCGGAACAGGAGATCGCCGCCTACACCGCCACCCGGGACCCCTACGATAAGGCCGGGGCCTATGCCATCCAGGGCCGGGCTGCCCTGTGGCTGGACCACATCCAGGGGGACTACTACACCATTATGGGCCTGCCGGTGAGCCGGACAGTCCGGCTGCTGGGGCGTTTTGTGTGACAAAAATGGAAAAATGTAAAAAAACCAATAGAAACGCTTGAGAAAACCCCGGCTTGGGGCTATAATAGAAGCGTGTTATTCTGCGAAGAGCGGCGTAAAACCGCTGCTCCCGTTCTAGGATAGAGTTACTGGAAACGATGAAGGAGAGACTTTACAATGGGTTTTCTGTCGAAGGACGTTGGCATTGACCTGGGTACCGCCAATACCCTGGTCTATATGAAGGGCAAGGGCATCATCATGCGGGAGCCGTCCGTTGTGGCGGTGGATACCAAGACCGATGAGGTGCGCTGCGTAGGCGGAGAGGCCAAGGCGGTCATTGGCCGTACCCCTGGCAGCATCGTGGCAGTGCGCCCCCTGAAGGACGGCGTCATTGCGGATTTTGACATCACCGCCAATATGCTGGAGAACTTTTTGAAGAAGGCTTGCGGCAACAGTATGTTCTCCCGTCCCCGGGTGGTCATCTGCATCCCCTCCGGCGTTACCGAGGTGGAGCGCCGTGCCGTGCGTGAGGCTACCCTGAAGGCCGGTGCCCGTCAGGTGTCGGTGATCGAGGAGCCCATGGCTGCGGCCATCGGTGCAGGCCTGCCCATCAGCGAGCCCACCGGCAGCATGATCGTGGATATCGGCGGCGGCACCGCTGAGATCGCTGTGATCTCCCTGGGCGGCATCGTGGCCTCCCGCAGCGTGCGGATGGCTGGCGATATGTTCGACCAGGCTATCATCGCCTTTATCAAGCGCAAGTACAACCTGCTGATCGGTGAGCGCACTGCTGAGCAGATCAAGATCGAGATCGGCTCTGCCTACACCCTGGACCCGGAGCTGACCATGGAGATCAAGGGCCGCAACCTGGTGGACGGCCTGCCCAAGAACATCGTGGTCCACTCGGAAGACGTGCGTGACGCTCTGCTGGAGTGCCTGGTCAAGATCACCGGTGCCATCAAGGAGACCCTGGAGCGCACTCCGCCGGAGCTGAGTGCCGATATCATCGACCGGGGCATTACCCTGACGGGCGGCGGTGCCTTGCTGCGGGGCCTGGATCAACTGATCCAGAGTGAGACCGGCATCGACGTGCACATTGCGGAGGACCCCCTGGATTGCGTGGCCAAGGGTGCCGGTGCAGTGCTGGACCACGTGGATGTGCTGCACGACGTGCTGGACACCGACGGCGGTCACATGTGAGAGTAGTGCGGATGGCTGGGCTGTCCGCACTTTTTTCATAGCGGCGCAAAGACGCCGAACGGGAGGACGACCCCTTGAAAGATTTTTTTGATACCTGGAAATTTAAGATCCTGGTGGTGGTGGCGGTGTTCCTGGTGGGCATCATGGCCTATGCCGGTGCCAACGGGCGGCTTACCGCAGCCCCTCAGGAGCTGCTCAGCGTGGTGCTCACCCCCCTCCAGAAGGTCACCGCTGCCCTCAGCGGCGGTGCAGCCTCCGTGTGGGAAAAGTACACCAACATCGACCAGGTCATGGAGCAGAACCAGCAGCTGCAGGAAGAAAACGCCCAGCTGCGGCAGCAGATGGTGGATTACGACCGGATAAAGGCAGAAAATGAGGCCTACAAGGCCCTGGCTCGCATCCAGGACACCAACACCGAGGCCACCTATGTGTCGGCCTTTGTCATTGGCCGGGACCCGTTGGATGAGTTCGGGGGCTTTACCCTGGACAAGGGCACCGCAGACGGGGTGGCAGTGCAGGACGCTGTCATCAGCGACCGGGGCTACCTGCAGGGAGTGGTGGTGGAAGCCGATGCCACCAGCTGCAAGGTCATGACCATCCTGCACCCCAGCTTCAACGCAGCCGGGGTGGTATCCCGTACCCGGGAAAACGGCATCCTTACCGGCAGTGCCAGCTACTCGGCCGACGGCCTGTGTGTGCTGACCAACCTGGACCGGGCCACAGAGACCCGTATGGGGGACCAGCTCATCACCACCGGCCTGGGCGGCGTGTTCCCGGCCAACCTGCTGGTGGGCACCGTGCAGGAAGTGGTGCCGGAACAAAGCGGAAAATCCTCGGTGACGGTGATCCGGCCCGGTGCGGACCCCCGTACCGCTAAGCACGTGTTTATCATCACCGAATACTAAGGAGGCACAGGTATGGAATCTCGCCGCAAGCGCAACCGCAGCCAGATCTTAAAATGGTGCTGCTATGTGCTGGGCCTGTTTGTGTGTGCCGCCTTGCAGACCACCCCGGGGCTGTTCCAGCTGGGGCAGGCAAAGCCTTTGCTGGTGCTGGCCCTCTGCCTGGCAGTGGCCGTGCAGGAGGATGAGTTTGCCGGGGCCCTGTTCGGGGCCCTGTGCGGCCTGCTGTGGGACTACACCGCCGGACGCACGGTGGGGATGCTGGCTTTGGAGGTTATGATGCTCTGCTTTGCCGTCAGCGTGCTGGTGCAGGTGTACCTGCAAAGTGCCCCGGGCAACTTTGCGGTCATTGCCGCCGCAGCGGCGCTGCTGGTGCTGTCCACAGACTGGCTGTTCTTCTACTATATGCCCGGCTACCCCGGGGCGGCGGTGCGGTATCTGGAGTTCGTGCTGCCCTCGGCAGTGCTTACCATCCCGGCGGCTCTGCTGGAGTTTTGCCTGGTGCGGCGGATATACAACGAGTTCAAAATCGACAACGGCGTAGTCTGACCGCCGGAGGAAACACCCATGAACCAAAACGAACACAAGACTGTCATCCGGCGCATGGCCCTGCTGATCGGCGCAGCTGCGCTGATCATGGGGCTGTACGTGCTGCGGCTGATCTTTTTGCAGCTGGTAAACGGCGACACCTTTGCGGCCCGGGCCACCAACACCACCGACTATAACTTTACGGTGACGGCAGCCCGGGGCGACATCGTGGACAGCACCGGCAAGCGCATTGCCACCACCACCACCAGCTACAACGTGGTGCTCAACAAGCTGCAGATGGGCAGCCAGGACCTGGACAGCTTGCTGCAGCGTCTGGTGGAGCTGTTTGAGCAAAACGGCCAGAGCTGGAACGACACCCTGCTGATCAGCCAGCCGGACGAACAGGGCAACTATACCTTTACGGCGGCAGAGGACAGCAGCTCCGAGCAAAAACAGCTGGCCGCCATGAAGGAGAACCTGGGCCTGCAGCAGTACGCCACCGCCAACGATGTGATGGAGATGCTGGTGGAAAAGAACAAGCTGCAGCAGCAGCCCCTGCGGTGGCAGCGTGTGCTGGCAGGCATCCACTATGAGATGGACCTGCAGGCATTTTCCAACGTGAACAACTTTATCATGGCAGAAAATGTGAGCCAGGTGACGGTGGCCACCATCAAGGAGAACAGCCTCTCCCTGCCCGGGGTGGAGATCGTGCCCACCAGCACCCGGAGCTACGAGCAGGGGGACATCCTCCCGGCAGTGCTGGGCCGTGTGGGCAAGATCACGGCTGAAAAATGGAAGGTCACTGACGAAAACGGCCAGGTGACCTACCCCCTGAAGGAAAAAGGCTATAACATGAACGACGTGCTGGGCATCTCGGGGCTGGAGTCGGTCTATGAGGACGAGCTGCGAGGCAAGGACGGCGTGGAGACCATTACCCGGAACTCCGACGGCGTGATCGTCAGCACCCAGCTCACCACGGTGCCGGAGCCGGGCCACACGGTGCAGCTGACCATCAACAGCGATTTCCAACGGGCGGTGAACAAGGCCCTGGCCGACAACATCGACATGATCAACCGGGTGTACACCACCAGCAGCATGAAGGCTGCCGCCGGTGCAGCGGTGGTCATTGACGTAAAGGACGGCAGCGTGCTGGCAGCCTCCAACTACCCCAGCTACGACCAGAACCTTTACGCCACCCAGTACAGCGAGTACAGTGTCGACCCCGACCTGCCCCTGTTCAACCGCTGCCTCCAGGGCCTGTATACCCCGGGCTCCACCTTTAAACCGGCGGTGGCGGTGGCAGCTTTGGACAGCGGCCTCATCAACCAGTACTCCACGGTGTACTGCAACGGCGTATACAATTATTATAAGGACTACCACCCCAAGTGCACCCGTCACGGCCACAGCGGCAACATCGACGTGGTCACCGCCATCAAGTGGAGCTGCAACATCTTCTTCTACGATGTGGGCCGCCGCCTGACCAGTGACGTCTACGACGCCTACGCCTACAAGCTGGGCCTGGGCCAGCGCACCGGTGTGGAGGTAAACGAGGCGGTGGGACGTCTGACCAAAAAGACCGACAAAAACTACACCTCCTCCCTGGATGTCCAGGCCGCCATCGGCCAGGGCAACACGGTGGTCACCCCCATCCAGCTGGCCACCTACGCCGCCACCCTGGCCAACAACGGGGTGCGCTACCGCACCCACTTTGTCAAGGCCATTCTGGACACCAACACCGGGGAGGTGCTCAGTGAGACCCAGCCGGAGGTCATGGACGTGATCCAGGGCAGCGGCAACACCTTTGAGCTGGTGCGCCAGGGCATGAAGCAGGTGCCTGCCACCATCAACGGCAAGATCTCCAGCTACCCCATCTCCATTGCCTGTAAGACCGGCACCCCCCAGCGCAGCGAAAAAGACCCCTCCGGCAAACGCTACCTCAACGCCATGATGGTGGCCTACCTGCCTGCTGATGACCCGGAGATCGCCATTGGCATCACCATTGAGTACGGCGGTTATGGTGCCCGTACCGGTGATCTGGTGGTGGATATCGCCAATGCCTACTTTGCCATGAAGGAGGGCACCCTGGAGGTGGACCCCTATGTGAACCCCCTCCAGAGCACAGAGGAGGCTGCCGACAGTGCCGCCAGTACTGCCTCCAGTACTGCCGACCAAGGTGCGGCAGGCTGACCCGGAGCCCGGCAGCTGGCAAGGGTGCATAAAACAAAAATGAATATTCTGTACAGAAAGCAGTTGTAAAAGGATTCGGTTTGTGTTATTATTTTATACAAGGTATTTTCAGTCACAGGACAGAGGAGAGATAACAGATGACGATTGCACTGATCGCACATGACTCCAAAAAGGAGCTGATGGTTCAGTTTTGTACGGCCTATTGCCGGATCCTGAGCCAGCATAAATTGGTAGCGACCGGTACGACAGGCAAGATGATCGCAGAGGCAACGGGTCTGCAGGTGCAGCGGTTTTTGGCTGGCGTGCAGGGCGGTGATCAGCAGATCGCCTCTCGCATTGCCTGCAATGAGATCGATCTGCTGCTGTTTTTCCGGGACCCCATCAACGCCAAGCCCAGCGAGCCCAACGAGATGACCCTGCTGCGGCTGTGCGACGTCCACAACATCCCCATGGCCACCAACATCGCCACCGCTGAGGTGCTGATCCACGGCCTGGAGCGTGGAGATCTGGACTGGCGTGATATCGTGCACCCCCAGAACGACTAAGGCTCCCTCTGGACTTTGCCCATAGAAACAAAATGCACCGCTGCGTAGGCAGCGGTGCATTTTTTGTTTGGCTCCTCCGGAGGGCTTTCCAGGTCTTACAACTGGAAGTCCCGGGCCATTTCCTCCAGGTCGGCGGCCTCAAATTCCCCTAAGGGCAGCAGCAGCCGGGCCAGGGTGTCCTGGGGCAGGCCTGCCAGGCTGGCACTCTGGTCTGCCTGGGGGTCCACCGAGGGCAGCACCTGGTGGACGCCGTCGCAGCCCAGCTCCACCCGGGCGTGGTGGGGGCTGGCGATGTACTGGATGCCCAGCTTGTCGGCGGCGGCCAGCAGGGCCGCAAACCGGGGGTCGGTGCCCACAGCCTCAGGCTGCCGGGCCAGGTCCTCGGCGTTCAGCAGCAAACACTCGATGCCCAGGGCCTCGGCGGCCTGCCGGGCTGCGGCGGCTGCCGGGGCCTGCTGGGGGTCCAGCCGCACCACGGCCCCTACCACTGCAAAGCCCTGCTGCTGCAAAATTCTCACTGCTACGCCAGAATCTCGGCTGCCGTCCATGCTCACCAGCACCTTGTCCTGGCTCTCGTAGGTGTCAAACCCGTTGCCGGGCAAAAAGGGATCGCTCATGTTCCTTGCCTCCCACCATGTGCTTTGCTTTGTGCCACGGCCAGCTGGTCGCAGCGTTCGTTTTCCGGGTGGCCTGCGTGGCCCTTTACCCAGACGTAGGTGATCTTGTGCCGGGCCTCCTGTTCCAGAGCCTGGGCCCACAGGTCCGGGTTCAGGGCAGGGGAGCCGTCAGCCTTTTTCCAGCCTCGCCGCTGCCAGCCCTTGGCCCAGCCCTTTTCCAGCCCGTTGATGACATACTGGCTGTCGGAGCACAGCCGCACCTCACAGGGTTCCTTCAGCTGCCGCAGGGCCTCGATAAAGGCTGTCAGCTCCATGCGGTTGTTGGTGGTGCTGGCGTCACCGCCGCTCAGCTCCTTTTCGTAGACTTTTCCGTTGAAACGATACCGCAGCACCGCCCCCCAGCCGCCGGGGCCGGGGTTGCCGCTGCAGGCACCATCGGTGTACACTTCAACCTGCTTCATGGGGTTCTCCTTCTGTCAGATAGTACCTCTATTTAGCGCTATTTCTGCCGGGATGTCAAGGCCCAATGCATAAAGCCCAGGTCCTTTGCCAAACCTTGGAATTGACAAAACCGGTGCGAAATACTATACTTAACCTAACAAAATGCGTATAGGGGCGCACCAGAGGCGTGCGCTCAAAGGTGCCGGGGGAATGGCCGCTGTCGCATCGAACAGATGGACGGAAAAGGCCCTGTGATCCTTGCGGAACCAACAGCGAGGGGCAAAAACCACGCTGATCAGAAAATTCTATACGGATGCATCCAAGGGAAGCCGATGCCAACATCCAGGTGCTTCCTCATGCAGCGCATAGTCGGCCCTTTTGGGGAGCGGCTGGCGCTGCCGATATTTTTGGAGGTCAGAATGGCTCAGACGAACGAGAAAGAAACCACTTCCGCCGCAGTACGCGGCAAGCAGAATACCCAGAACGCAGCCCCGGCAGCAGGGGAAAAACGCCCCCGTGCTACCCGGCGGCCCTACTACAACCGCCGTCCCCGGCGGCCCCAGCAGCCCAAGGAGGCTGCAACACCCATCCATGTCTACCCCCTGGGCGGCCTGGGAGAAGTGGGCAAGAATATGACCGTCTACGAGTGCAACGGGGACATGATCATCGTGGACTGCGGCCTGGTGTTCCCGGACAGCGATATGTACGGCGTGGACATGGTGATCCCGGATTTTTCCTTTGTGGTGCAGAACAAGGACCGCATCAAGGGCCTGCTGATCACCCACGGCCACGAGGACCACATCGGCAGCATCCCCTACCTGCTGCAGAAGTTTGACCTGCCCATCTACGGCACCCGGCTGACCTGCGGCCTGATCCGCAACAAGCTGGAGGAGTTTGGCCTGGCAGGCAAGACCAAGTTTGTGGAGATCACCCCCCGGCAGAAGATCAAGCTGGGCTGCTTTACCGTGGAGCCCATCCATGTGAACCACTCCATCCCGGACGCCGTGGCCTTTGCCATCGACAGCCCTGCCGGCACCATCATCCAGACCGGCGACTTTAAGATCGACTACACCCCCCTGGCCTGCGGCGTCACCGACCTGTCCACCCTGGCAGAGTACGGCCAGCGTGGGGTGCTGGCCCTGCTGAGCGACTCCACCAATGCCGAGCGGCCGGGCTTTACCGCCACGGAGCAGAAGGTAGCCGCCGGTGTCCGCAGCCTGTTTGCCCGGGCCCGGAACAAGCGCATCATCATTGCCACCTTTGCCTCCAACATCTACCGGGTGCAGCAGATCATCGACCTGGCCGTGGAGGATGGCCGCAAGGTGGCCTTCAGCGGCCGCAGCATGGTCAACAACACCGCCATGGCCCAGGAGCTGGGCTATATGCACATCCCGGAGGGCACCCTCATCGGGGTGGAGGAGCTGAACCAGTATCCCCCGGAGCAGGTGGTGCTCATCACCACTGGCAGCCAGGGCGAGCCCCTCAGCGCACTGAGCCGCATGGCTTCCTGCAGCCACCGTCAGGTCCGGGTGGGCCCCGGGGACTTTATCATCATCTCTGCCAACCCCATCCCCGGCAACGAAAAGAGCGTGACCAAGATCGTCAACGGTCTGCTGCTGCTGGGTGCAGAGGTCATTTACGAGAGTATGTACGACGTCCATGTGTCCGGCCACGCCTGCCAGGAGGAGCAGAAGCTGATGCTCACTCTCACCCGGCCCCAGTACTTCCTGCCGGTCCATGGGGAGTATAAGCAGCTGAAAAAGCACGCCCTTACGGCAGCCAGCCTGGGCATCCCCACCAGCAACATCCTGATTGCTGAGAACGGCTCCAACATCATCCTCAGCAAGGACGAGATGAAGCTGGGCGAGCCTGTTACCGCCGGAGCCGTCATGGTGGACGGCCTGGGCGTAGGCGACGTGGGCAACGTGGTGCTGCGGGACCGCAAGCACCTGTCGGAGGACGGCCTGGTGATCATTGTGGCCACCGTGGACAGCAAGACCGGCAAGGTGCTGGCTGGCCCGGACCTGGTGAGCCGGGGCTTTGTCTATGTGCGTGAGAACGAGAGCCTGATGGACGGTGCCCAGAGCATTGTGGAAAATGCCCTGGACCGCTGCATGGACGACCATGTCCGGGATTGGAACAGTGTCAAGACCCGGGTACGGGAGGCTCTCAGCAGCTATATCTACCGGCGCACCAAGCGCAGCCCCATGATCCTGCCCATCCTGATGGAGGTGTGATCCGGGGCCGCCGGGCGGCACAGCAAATGACCGGGAGGCAGAAAAGCCCATGAAACAAAAACCAAGATGGAGCATAGAGATGCTGACGGCAAGTCTGGCAGTGCTGTGCGGCCTGCTGGTGCTGGTGCTGCTGGTGCAGCGGCCCACCCTGTGGCCGGTGCTGCTGGGCCTGGCGGTGCTGTGGTGTGTGTGCGTGGTAGTGTTCCGCTACCGGCTGCGCCGCTGGCTGGCCCGGTGGGTGTGCGGCACCAGCTTTGAAAAGTCCAAGACCCAATACAGCCTGGAGCAGCTGTCTCAGCCTGCGGCCCTGCTGTCTGGGGAGACGGTGCTGTGGTACAACGAGCGGTTCCGCACCCGGGTCCTGGGGGGAGAAGAGCTGTTGGCCAGCCGGGTGCAGAAATGCCTGCCGGGGCTGGACCTGCAGCAGTGCCGCACCCCTGCAGGCCAGGTGCTGGCCTTGGCCGACGGCACCTGGTGCATCCACAGCTCCACGGTGCCCGGCGGAGCCGAGAGCATGACGTTGCTGGTGCTCAACGAGGAAACAGAGCTGCGCCGGGTGGCGGCAGAATACAAGGCCAGCCGCCCGGGGTACCTGGTGTTTTTGGTGGACGGCTACGACGACGTGTTCGGCGATATGCTGGACAGCGAGCGTGCCCGGCTGCTGGAGGGCATCAACCGCATCCTGGAGGATATGATCGCCCGGGGCAGCGGCTTTCTGCGCCGGGTGGCCAGCGGCCGCTACATCGCAGTGGTGGAGGAGCGGCAGCTGGAGCAGTTTGCCCGCCGTGGCTACGACGTGCTGGATAAGATCCGGGCTCTGGACCCCAGCGTGAACCTTTCCCTGTCCATTGGCATCGGCCGGGGGGCACGGACCCTCCGGGAGGCCCAGGATATGGCAGTGCAGGCACTGGACATGGCCCAGGGCCGGGGCGGTGACCAGGCTGCCGAGATGACCCCCGACGGCTTTACCTTCTACGGCGGTGTGAGCCACGGCGTGGAAAAGCGCAGCAAGGTCCGCAGCCGCATCGTGGCCGACCAGCTGGTGAAGCTTATCAAAGAGGCAGACCACGTGGTCATTATGGGCCACCGCATGAGCGACCTGGACGCCATTGGTGCTGCCGAGGGCGTACTGCGGATCTGCAAGATCTGCGATGTTCCGGCGGTGATCGCCGTAAAACGGGACGCCACCCTGGCAGGCAGCCTTATCGAGGCCCTGTGCAAGGCTGGCCAGCGGGATGATTTTATCGACCCCAAGGACGCCCTGCCCATCATCTCCAAGCGCACCTTGTGCGTGGTGGTGGATACATATCAGGTGGGCCTGGTGGAAAGCAAGGAGATCCTGGAAAAATGCGGCAAGGTGGCGGTCATCGACCACCACCGCAAGGGCGTGGGCTTTATCGAAAACCCGGCCCTGGTGTGCCACGAGCCCTACTCCTCCTCTGCCAGTGAGCTGGTCACCGAGCTGCTGCAGTATGTGGGGGACCGGGACGACAAGCCCAACCGGGTGGAGGCCGAGGGCCTGCTATCGGGCATTTTGCTGGACACCCAGGACTTTACCCTCCACACAGGCGTGCGGACCTTTGAGGCTGCAGCGGCCCTGCGCCGCTACGGTGCCGAGACCGAGCGTGTGCGCCAGCTCTTTGACGTGACCATGGTGGAGTACAACACCAAGGCGGATCTGGTGGAAAAGGCCCGGATGTACAAGGGCTGCGCCATCTCCATCGGCGCTGAGATCCCCTCCGAGGCCCGGGTGGCGGTGGCACAGGCTGCCAACGACCTGCTGCGGATCCAGGGGGTGGACGCCAGCTTTGTGGCAGTCCAGGCAGGCAACGGCGTGAATATCTCGGCCCGGAGCCTGGGGGCTGTCAACGTGCAGGTGATCATGGAGTCTCTGGGGGGCGGCGGCCACCAGACCATGGCGGCGGCCCAGCTCCGGCACATCACCCCGGAGGCTGCCCGTTCCCGCATCGAGACGGCCATCGACAACTACTGGGCCTCCCAGAAAAAGAGCGGAGCCGAAGAATAACGAACATAAGAGGTTTTTGCCATGAAACAATACGATTATCTCATCGTGGGTGCCGGCCTGTACGGTGCGGTGTTTGCCCAGGAGGCCAAAAAGGCAGGCAAACGCTGCCTTGTCATCGACAAACGGGACCACATTGCCGGCAACATCTATACCGAGGCCGTGGAGGGCATCAACGTCCACCGCTACGGTGCCCACATCTTCCACACCAACAACAAGGCCGTGTGGCAGTATGTGAACCAGTTTGCAGAGTTCAACCGCTACACCAACAGCCCGGTGGCCAACTACCACGGGGAGATCTACAACCTGCCCTTCAACATGAACACCTTCAATAAGATGTGGGGGGTGGTGACCCCTGCCCAGGCTAAGGCCAAGATCGAGGAGCAGAAGGCTGCCGCCGGCATCACGAACCCCCAGAACCTGGAGGAGCAGGCCATCAGCCTGGTGGGTACCGATATCTACGAAAAGCTCATCAAGGGCTACACCGGCAAGCAGTGGGGCCGCCCCTGCACCCAGCTGCCGGCCTTTATCATCAAGCGGCTGCCGGTGCGGTTCACCTACGACGACAACTATTTCAACGCCCTGTATCAGGGCATCCCCAACGGGGGCTACACCGCCATGGTAGAAAAGATGCTGGAAGGCACCGAGGTGCGGCTGAAGGTGGATTACCTGGCCGATAAGGCTGCCCTGGACGCCCTGGCGGAAAAGGTGGTGTACACCGGTCCGGTGGATGCCTACTTTGGCTACCGCCTGGGGGCTTTGCAGTACCGCAGCGTCCGGTTTGAGACGGAGGTGCTGGACACCGACAACTACCAGGGCAACGCTGTGGTGAACTACACCGACGCCGAGACCCCCTACACCCGGATCATTGAGCACAAGCACTTTGAGTTCGGCACCCAGCCCAAGACCGTCATCAGCCGGGAGTACAGTGCCGAGTGGAACAAGGGAGACGAGCCCTACTACCCCGTCAACGATGAAAAGAACGGTGCCCTGTACGCCCAGTACAAGGCGCTGGCAGATGCCCAGCCGGGGGTCATCTTCGGCGGCCGTCTGGGCGAGTACAAGTACTACGATATGGATAAGGTCATTGAGGTGGCCCTGGATGTGGCCGCCAAGGAGCTGGCATAAAGAAGGCAAACGCCCGGTTTGCCGCCGCAAAAAAGGCGTCCCCTTGGGGGAGCTGTCGCCGCAGGCGACTGAGGGGGTAGGTGTGCAGCGGAGGACATTTGAAATGCTGCTCCGCTTCCTCTTGCTCAAATCCCACAAATGCGCTATACTATCCATATAAGACTGCACCGGGCTTCCGGTGAGAAGTGAGGGATACCATCATGAAAGTGATTCTCAAACAGGATATCAAGGGCATTGGCAAAAAGGACGAGATCCACGAGGTCTCCGACGGCTACGCTCGCAACTATCTGTTTCCCCGTAAGCTGGCTGCTGTGGCAGATGCCAGCGCTGTGAACATGGCCCGGGGCAAGGAGGCTGCTGCCGACTTCCACGAGGCTGAGAACGTGGCTGCTGCCAAGGCTCTGGCTGCCAAGATCGAAGGCAAGACCGTGACCATCAAGGCCAAGGGCGGTGCCTCCGGCCGTCTGCACGGCAAGGTCACCGGCAAGGAAGTTGCCGAGGCCCTGGCAGTGCTGGCAGGTGCTCCCATCGACAAAAAGAAGATCGAGCTGGAGACCAAGGATATCAAGGATGCCGGCGTGTTCAACGGCAAGGTCCGTCTGTACGTTGGCGTTGTGGCCTCCTTCAAGATCCAGGTGGAAGTGGAACAGGCCTGATCTGTGTGCCGTTTGCGCCCCCTCATGGCAGGGGGCGCATTTTTGGCTTTTCAGCAAACTTGCAAAAGGATAAACGACCATGCCAAACGAACGACATTATTCCAATGAACTGAATCTGGAAAGCGTGGGCATCAACCAGCCGTTCAATATGCAGGCAGAGCAAAGCGTGCTGGGTGCGGTGCTGCTGAAGCCCGACACCCTGACGGATCTGGTGGAGATCATCAAGCCGGAAATGTTCTATACCCGGCAGAACGCCCAGATCTGGTCCGAGATGCTGCGGCTGTTCACCAACGACCAGACCATCGACTTTGTGACCCTGCTGGATGCGGTGATCTCCGACGGGGTGTTCCCCAGTGCCGACGAGGCCAAGGTGTACCTGACAGGCCTGGCGGAAACGGTGCCCAGCATCTCCAACGTAAAGGCCTACGCCCAGATCGTGCAGGAAAAGTATCTGGTGCGCCAGCTGATGGACGTGGCCAAGGATATCCTCCAGGACGCCGGAGACGAGCCGGACGCCGACCTGCTGCTGGAAAACGCCGAGCAGCGGATCTACGAAATCCGTTCCGGCCGGGATTCCAGCGCCTTGACGCCCCTTTCTTCCAGCATGGTGGAGACCCTGACCAATCTGCAGAAGATCAGCGGCCCGGATGCGGATAAGTACAAGGGCATCCCCACCGGGTTCCGGCTGCTGGATACGGTGCTGACGGGCCTGGGCCGGGGCGACCTGATCATCCTGGCAGCCCGTCCCGGTATGGGCAAAACCAGTTTTGCTTTGAACATCGCCACCCGGGTGGCCATGCAGCAAAAGGTGCCTGTGGCCATCTTCAGCCTGGAAATGACCAAGGAGCAGCTGACCAACCGCATCCTTTCTGCGGAGGCCGGCATTGACAGCCAGGCCTTCCGCACCGGCGCTTTGCGGGCCGAGGACTGGGAATACCTGGCCCTGGCCACAGAAAAACTCCACGATGCACCGATCTATATGGACGACACCTCCGGTATTACCATTACGGAGATGAAGGCCAAGATCCGCCGGGTGAACCAGGACCCCAGCCGCCCCAACGTGGGCCTGATCGTCATCGACTACCTACAGCTGATGACCAGCGGCCAGCGCAGCGAGAACCGTGTGCAGGAGATCAGCTCCATCACCCGGAACCTGAAGATCATGGCCAAGGAGCTGAACGTGCCCATCATTGCTCTGAGCCAGCTGTCCCGTGCAGTGGAAAAGCAGGGCAACAACTCCAGCCATCGGCCCCAGCTGTCGGACCTGCGAGACTCCGGCTCCATCGAGCAGGACGCCGACTGCGTTCTGTTTTTGTATCGTGACTCCTACTACGCCAGCCAGAACCCCGACGGCGCCGAGGTAGACGCCGACACCGCAGAGTGCATCGTGGCCAAGAACCGTCACGGTGAGACCAGCACGGTGCCCCTGGGCTGGGACGGTGCCCACACCCGGTTCATGGATGTGGACTTCAAACGTTGATGGATGCCAAAATTCTTGCCCGGGTACGGGATTTTTGCCTTCGGGAAGGGCTGCTGACCCCCGGCCAGCCTCTGCACCTGGCGGCGGCAGTGTCCGGAGGAGCCGACAGCATGGCCCTGCTGCTGTTGCTGCGGCAGCTGCAGCCGGAGTTTGGCTACCAGCTTTCGGCCTGCCATGTGAACCACGGCCTGCGGGGCAGTGCCGCCCAGGCAGACCAGGAATTTGTCCAGCAGGCCTGCGGCCGCCTGGAGGTGCCGCTGCAGGTGTTCCAGGCCCAGGAGCTGGCAGCGGCGGTGGGGCAGCCCCGGGCCAGCGAGGAGTGGGCCCGGAGCCTGCGCTACGCCTGCTTTGAGCAGCTGCGCCAGCAGGGGATAGACGCTGTGGCAACGGCCCATACTGCAAATGACCAGGCAGAGACCCTGCTGCTGCGGCTGGCCCGGGGCACCGGGCTCCAGGGGGCCGGAGGCATCCGGCCCCGTCGGGGGCCCTACCTGCGGCCCTTGCTGGAGCTGACCCGGCAGGACACCGAGGCGGTGTGCCGGGCCGCCGGGCAGCCCTGGGTCACCGACGAGACCAACACCCAGGAGGCCTACGCCCGGAACCGGGTGCGCCACGCCGCCCTGCCGGCCCTGGAAAGCACCAACACCGCAGCGGTGGAAAACCTGGCCCGGTTCTGCCAGAAGGCGGCCCGGGCCCAGGAGTACCTGGCCCGTCAGGCCCAGGCCCTGCTGGCGTCGGCCCAGCTGCCGGGCCAAGCCCCGGCCTGGGACCTGGCAGCCCTGCAGGCCGCAGACGCCCTGGTGCTGGAAACAGCCCTCCACAGCCTGGTGGCTCCGGTACGGGACGCTGAGGAAAAGTACATCCGGCTGCTGACGGACCTGGTGGCCCGGGGCAGCGGAGCCGTGCAGCTGACGGACCAGGTGACCTTCCGGGCCCGGGAGGGGGCCCTGGAGCAGACCGCCCCGGCAGCCCTCTGGCAGCCCCTGCCCCCCAGGGCTTTTTGCCCGGAAAACCAGGGGGAATACCCCCTGCCGGGGGGCCAAAAGGTGCAAGCGGCCCTGATCCGCCGGGATTTTGAAGAAAAAATACAAGTCGTTCATAAAAAAGACTTAAAAAATCAGGCGGATTATGCTAGAATAACTACGTT
>CAKSXW010000036.1 GCA_934518555.1 uncultured Faecalibacterium sp.
GAGGCTATGGAAAAGCTGCACCACGCCCGGGTGGCAGTGTTTGGCATCGGCGGCGTGGGCGGCTATACGGTGGAGGCCCTGGCACGCAGCGGCGTGGGGGCTTTGGACCTCATCGACGATGACAAGGTCTGCCTGACCAACCTGAACCGCCAGATCATCGCCACTCGCAGCACTGTGGGGCAGTATAAGGTGGAGGTGGCCGCACGGCGCATCCAGGATATCGACCCCAACATCAAGGTCACTGCCTATAAGTGCTTTTTTGGCCCCGACACCCAGGATAACTTTGACTTTACCCAGTACGACTATGTGGTGGATGCCATCGACACCGTTACCGGCAAGCTGGCTCTGGTGATGAAGTGCCAGGAGGCAGGCACCCCCATCATCTGCTCCATGGGAGCCGGAAACAAGATGGACCCCACCCGTTTTGAGGTCACCGATATCTACAAGACCTCGGTGTGCCCCCTGGCCAAGGTCATGCGGACCGAGTGCCGCAAGCGCAAGATCAAGCACCTGAAGGTGGTGTATTCCAAAGAGCCTGCCATGACCCCCATCGAGGACGACTCCATCAGCTGCAAGTACCACTGCATCTGCCCCCCGGGCACCCAGCGCAAGTGCACCGCACGGCGCACCGTGCCGGGCTCCAATGCCTTTGTGCCCTCGGTGGCAGGGCTCATCATTGCCGGAGAGGTCATCAAGGACCTGGTGGGCTTTGTACCCCTGAAGGGCTGATGCCGCTGCCGGGGCAGAACCATATACTAAAAGAGGCCGCTGCAACTGTGCAGCGGCCTCTTTTTGGGATCGGCAAAGGCTCAGGTGGCCACGCCCTCAAACTGGCTGTTGTAGAGGGTGGCGTAAAAGCCTCCCTGGGCCAGCAGCTGTTCGTGGCTGCCCTGTTCCACAATGTGGCCGTCCTTCATCACCAGGATCACATCTGCCTCCCGGATGGTGGACAGGCGGTGGGCCACAATAAAGCTGGTGCGGCCCTCCATCATACGGGCAAAGGCCTTCTGGATCCGCACCTCGGTACGGGTGTCGATGGAGGAGGTGGCCTCGTCCAGGATCAGCATGGGGGGCAGGCACAGCATCACCCGGGCGATGCACAGCAGCTGCTTTTGGCCCTGGCTGATGTTGCCGCCGTCCTCCGCAATAACGGTGTCGTAGCCCTCCGGCAGGCGGCGGATAAAGCTGTGGGCGTGGGCGGCCTTGGCGGCAGCCACCACCTCCTCTAAGGTGGCGTCAGGCTTGCCGTAGGCAATGTTCTCCCGTACCGTACCGGCACGCAGCCAGGTATCCTGCAGCACCATGCCGTAGCTGCCCCGGAGAGAGGCCCGGGTGGTGTCCCGGATGTCGGTGCCGGAGACCTTGATGCTGCCGCTGTCCACATCGTAGAACCGCATCAGCAGGTTGATGAGGGTGGTCTTGCCGCAGCCGGTGGGGCCTACGATGGCAATGCGCTGGCCGGGCTTTACATCCAGGTCCAGGCCCTCGATCAGGGGGCGGTCCGGCAGGTACCGGAAGGACACATCCTGCAGCTCCACATGGCCGTCGGGCTGCAGGGTCACGGCGTTTTCAGCCTCCGGCACCTGGTCCTCAGCGTCCAGTAGCTCAAAGACCCGGGCGGCGCAGGCCAGGGCATTCTGCAGCTCGGTGACCACGCCGGAGATCTCGTTGAAGGGCTTAGTGTACTGGTTGGCGTAGCTCAAAAATACGCTGAGCTGGCCGATGGTGATGCCGCCCTTTACGGCGTACAAGGCACCTACCAGGCCCACACCGGCGTAGACGATGTTGTTGACGAACCGGGTGGCAGGGTTGGTCAGGCTGGAAAAGAAGATGGCCTTCAGGCTCACAGTCTGCAGCCGCTGGTTCACATCGTCAAAGTCTGCCAGGCTCTGGGCCTCGTGGCCAAAGGCCTGCACCACCTTCTGGCCCTCGATCATCTCGTTGACCAGGGCGGTCTGCTGGCCCCGGACGCTGCTCTGGTTCTGGAAGTAGCCGTAGCTGCGCTTAGCCAAAAAGCTGGCCACCACCAGGCTCAGGGGGGTGATGCACACCACCACCAGGGTGATGGGCACGTTCTGGGCCAGCATGAACAGCAGGGTGCCCAGGATGGTCAAAAGGCCGGAGAACAGCTGGGTAAAGCCCATGAGCAGGCCGTCGGCAAAGGTGTCCACGTCTGCCACCATGCGGCTGACGATGTCGCCGGAGGGGTGGCTGTCCAGGTAGGCCAGGGGCAGGGTCTGAATCTTTTGCAGGGCCTCGTTCCGCAGGTCCCGGCTGACGGAAAAGGTGATGCGGTTGTTACACACGCTCAGCAGCCATTGGGCTGCGGCGGCCACGGCGGCTACTACCAGGATCTGGCCCAGGATGGGCATCACAGCGGCCAAGTGGACCTGGCCCTTGCCCAGCATCCGGTCAATGGCCCGGCCGCAAAGGATGGGAATGTATAGCTGGGCGGCCACGCTCACAGCGGCTACCACCAGGCTGCACACCACAAAAAAGCCGTAGGGCCGGATCTTGCAAAGCACCCGGTCCAGGGTGGCCTTGCGCTGCTGTGGGGTCAGCTTGCTTTTTGCTTTTGCACTCATGCTTCTGCCTCCCCTTTCTTGAACTGGCTTTCGTAGATCTCCTGGTACACCGGGCAGCTCTGGCGCAGCTGCTGGTGGGTGCCTACCCCCACCAGGTGCCCATCGTCCAGCACTAAGATCTGATGGGCGTGCTGGAGGCTGGCGGCACGCTGGCTTACGATAAACACCGTCAGGTCCCCGGGCAGGGCTGCCAAAGCCTTGCGGAGGGCGGCGTCGGTGGCGTAGTCCAGGGCACTGGCACTGTCGTCCAGGATCAGGATCTCCGGCTTGCCTACCAGTGCCCGGGCAATGGTGAGCCGCTGCTTCTGGCCGCCGGACAGGTTCCGGCCGCCCTGCTCCACAGGCTCGTCCAGCCCCAGGGGCTTGGCCTTTACGAATTCAGCGGCCTGGGCAGTCTCCAGGGCTGCCCACAGGTCGGCGTCGGTGGCCTGGGGGTTGCCCCACAGCAGGTTGGAGCGGATGGTGCCCCCAAACAGCTGGGCCTTTTGCAGCACCACGGCCACCTTGCCACGCAGAGCCTCCCGGGGGTAGCTCTGCACCGGGCGGCCAAAGACCTCCACGGTGCCCTGGGTGGCGTCGTAGAACCGGGGGATCAGGTTCACCAGGCTGGATTTGCCGCTGCCGGTGCCGCCGATGACCCCGATGGTCTGGCCTTTTTTGGCGGTAAAGCTGATGTCCGTCAGGCTGGGAGCTCCGGCCCCAGCGTAGGTCAGGCTCACCTGGTCAAAGCGCACGGCGTCGTGGGCCTTGTCAGAGGGGACCTGCCCCAGAACTTCAGCCGGGAAGGCCATGCCGGGCTTGGTATCCAGCACCGCCTGCACCCGGCCGGCGCAGGCCAGGGCCTTGCTGATCTGCACGATAAGGTTGGCCAGCTTGACCAGCTCCACCAGGATCTGGTTCATGTAGTTTACCAGGGCAATGACATCGCCGGAGGCCATGCCTCCCAGGTTGATCTCGATGCTGCCTACATACAGCAAGGCCACGATGGCCAGGTTGATGATCACATAGGTCAAAGGGCTCATGAGGGCAGAAAGATGGCCCACATGGAGCTGCATTCCGGTCAGCAGGGCGTTGGCGTCCTCAAACCGGTCCACCTCGCTCTGCTCCTTGCCAAAGGCCCGGACCACCCGGGCTCCGGTCAGGTTCTCCCGGGTCAGGCCCAGCACCCGGTCCAGCCGGGCCTGTACGGTCTTGTACAGGGGCCGGGTGACCACCATAATGCTGAACACCACTACGCTCAGCAGGGGGATGGCCACCACAAAGATCAGGGCTGCCCGGACGTTGACGGTAAAGGCCATGACCATGGCACCGATCACCACAAAGGGGCTGCGGAGGAACAGCCGCAAAAACAGGTTCAGGCCGCTTTGCACCTGGTTCACATCGCTGGTCATGCGAGTGATCAGGGTGCTGGTGCCCAGGGTGTCCATCTCCGAAAAGCTCAGGCTCTGGATATGGGCAAACAGGGCGTGGCGCAGGGCTGTGGAATAGCCCACGGCGGCCTTGGCAGAAAAATATTGGGCCGTCAGGCTGAAGGTAAGGCCGATGGCGGCCAGCAGCAGCAAAATGCCGCAGCGCACCAGAATGTAGTGCAAATCGTGGGCGGCAATGCCTACGTTGACGATATCGGCCATGACCAGAGGCACCAGCAGGTCGAAGCTGGCCTCCAGCATCTTGAACAGGGGAGCCAGTAAACTTTCCCGTCGGTAGCCCTTGAGGTAGCGCAGCATGGGATGCAAGGCAATCCCTTCCTTTCTCTATAAAAAATATCCACCTTATTATAGCGCAACCCCAGGGGAAATGCCAGACAAATCAGGCCCTCAGCCCCCGGAAATGATTGTGAAAACCGGACTTTCCTGCTATACTAGGACTGATCAATTCGGGAAGTATGGTGAACACGTATGGCAAAAAGAACAGATGGCGGAGTCCGGTTCCGCCCGGTGGGCAGCCGCCGCACCCCTCGCACCGCCCCCCAGTACAGCCCCAACGGCACGGGATGCCCGGCCATTGAGCAGGCAGTGGAGGGGTTATATCAGGGGCAGAACGAGGAGAGCTTCTGGACCCTGATGGGGGCACTGAACTACGCCCTGGAGCTGGAGACCCATGTGCTGGTGCCCTTGCAGACCGCAGCCAGCGTCCACCCGGGTCCGGCCCCCTGGAGCCAGCACCCGGTGCCGGCGGAAAAGGCCCGGGACCTGGCGGTGTGGACCATCCAGAACGGCAAGAACCGCAGCTGGCTGCCGCTGTTCACCTCCGACACCGCCGCCAGTGCCGACCGGAGCACGGCGGCCCGGCCCATGGCAGAGTACAGCCTCCAGGAGGCCATGGAGCTGGCCCTGGCCTCCCCGGACATCGACGGGGTGGTCATTGACCCCTGGAGCCATTCCGCTACCCTGGATGGGGCCCTGCTCAACGGCCTGCTCCATGCAGGCCACGGCCCGGAGGAGCCGGGGGATGAGGAGATCGAGGCCGGCAAGGCGGCTGCCCGGGCCGGAGACTGGCGGATGGCGGCAGACCAGTTCGACCAGGCCGCCCAAAAGGGCAATGCCATGGGGCTTTCGCTGCTGGCAGACTGCCTGTACCGGGGCCGGGGCGAGATGCAGAACAAGACCGAGGCCCGGCGGATGTGGCACACCGCCGCCCAGCACGGAGAGGTGCTGGCCATGCTGGCCCTGGGAGATGACTGTGCCGCCCGGGGGGAGCAGGGCAAGGCACTGCTGCAGTACCGCCAGGCCCGGCAGGCTGCCAAGCAGGTGCCGGACATCGAGTACACCCCCCGGATCTGCCTGCGGTTAGCCCAGACCGAGACCCGGTATATCTCGGTAAAAAAGGCCATGGCCCTGGCTGCGGAAGCCGCCCAGGGCTTTGCCATCCAGGCCCGGGAAGGGGAGCCGGATGCCGCCCAGTGGCTGGCAGAGGCGGACCGCCTGCTGCAGGAGCTGGCAGAGCAGCCGGGGAAAAACACAGCCTACAACATAGATTCTTTACAATTGGACTAAAGAAACGTCACAGGGATCCGCTAAGATAAGAACGGACAAAAAATGCGTAGGCGGCAAAGGCTGCCAAGAGAGGAACAGCAGTATGAGCAAAGTCATCGGCATTGATCTGGGCACCACCAATTCCTGTGTGGCGGTGGTGGAAGGCGGCAAGCCTGTGGTCATCACCAACGCAGAGGGGGAGCGCACCACCCCCAGCGTGGTAGCCTTTACCAAGGACGGCGAGCGTCTGGTGGGCGGTGCTGCCAAGCGGCAGATCGCCACCAACTCCGGCCGCACCGTTACCAGCATCAAACGTGCCATGGGCAGTGACCGCCGGGTGCACATCGATGGCAAGGACCTGACCCCTCAGGAGATCAGCGCCATGATCCTGGCCAAGATCCGCCGGGACGCCGAGAGCTACCTGGGGGAGCCGGTGACCGAGGCGGTGATCACGGTGCCTGCCTACTTTGACGACAGCCAGCGCAAGGCCACCCAGGACGCCGGACGCATTGCCGGCCTCAACGTGCTGCGGATCATCAACGAGCCCACCGCCGCCGCTGTGGCCTACGGTCTGGACAACGAGGCACCCCAGAAGATCCTGGTCTATGACCTGGGGGGCGGCACCTTTGACGTGTCCATCATCGAGATCGAGGACGGCACCTTTACGGTGCTGGCCACCGGCGGCGACACCCGGCTGGGTGGCGATGACTTTGACCAGCGCATCGTGGAGTATGCCGTGGCAGAGTTCAAAAAGTCTGACCGCATCGACCTGACCAAGGACCCGGCAGCCATGGGCCGCCTGAAAGAGGAGGCCGAGAAAGCCAAAAAGGAGCTGTCCAGTGCACCCTCGGCCCAGCTGAACCTGCCCTTTATCGCAGTGGGCAAGGATGGGCCCCATCACCTGGACCTGTCCATCTCCCGGCCCCAGTTCGAGATGATGACCGGGGACCTGCTGGCCCGGACCGTGGCCCCGGTGGAGACGGCCTTGCGAGATGCAGGCATCTCTGCCAGCCAGCTGGGCAAGGTGCTGCTGGTAGGCGGCAGCACCCGGATGCCTGCGGTGGAGCGGCAGGTACGGGAGCTGCTGGGCAAGGAGCCCAGCCACAGCCTGAACCCCGACGAGTGCGTGGCCATGGGTGCCGCCGTCCAGGGCGGCCTGCTGCAGGGAGGCGGCAAGCTGGCAGGGGCCACCGGTGCGGCAGCCCAGGGCCTGGTGCTGATGGATGTGACCCCTCTGACCCTGTCCATTGAGACCCTGGGCGGTGTGGCCACGCCGCTGATCACCCGGAACAGCATGATCCCCACCCGGAAGAGCCAGATCTTTACCACCGCCCGGCCCATGCAGACCAGCGTGGAGATCAATGTGCTCCAGGGCGAGCGGCATTTTGCCCGGGACAACAAGAGCCTGGGCAAGTTCAAGCTCAACGGCATCCGAGGCGGTTTTTCCTCCAAGCCCCAGATCGAGGTCACCTTTGATATCGACGTCAACGGCGTGGTAAAGGTGTCTGCAAAAGACCTGGGCACCGGACGGGAGCAGAACATCACCATTACCGGCAGCACCAACCTTTCGGAAAACGAGATCCAGCGTGCCATGGCAGATGCAGCGGCCTACGAGGCCGAGGACAGCCGCCGCAAGGAGCGGCTGGAGCTCCACAACCAGGCAGAGGTGCTGGCCTATAAGGTGGAGGAGGCCCTGTCCAAGTGCAAAAAGGAACTGGACAAGGAAGAAAAGAACCGAGTAAAGGCGGATGTGGCGACCCTGCGCCGCTGCCTGCGGAAGGATAAGCCGGAAAAGATGAACGAGACCGAGGAAAGTGCTCTCCGCCAGGCCAAGAGCCAGCTGGAGGAAAGTGCCAACCACCTGATGCTGCTGTACACCAGCCAGCAGCAGGCCCAGGACCCGGACCAGACCCTGTGACCTGCCCATACAAAAGCAA
The DNA here is from genome assembly GCA_934518555.1 of uncultured Faecalibacterium sp. Classification (GTDB taxonomy): domain Bacteria; phylum Bacillota; class Clostridia; order Oscillospirales; family Ruminococcaceae; genus Faecalibacterium. Next base: position 7,498 of record CAKSXW010000036.1, read on the forward strand.
AAAAGGAACCGCTGCGGCGTGCAGCGGTTCCTTTTTTTTGCAGATCAGAGCATCTTGGACAAGAATGCCTTCAGACGGGGGTGCTTGGGGTTGGAGAACAGCTCCTGGGGAGGCTCGTCCTCCTGGATCTGGCCGTTGTCGATGAAGATGACCCGGTTGGACACCTCCCGGGCAAAGCCCATCTCGTGGGTCACCACCAGCATGGTGATGCCGGTATGGGCCAGCTCCTTCATCAGCTCCAGCACCTCACCTACCATCTCCGGGTCCAGGGCACTGGTGGGCTCGTCGAACAGGATCACATCCGGGTCCATGGCCAGGGCACGGGCAATGGCGATGCGCTGCTGCTGGCCGCCGGACAGGCTCTTGGGGTAGGCGTTGGCCTTGTCGGCCAGGCCCACACGGGCCAGCAGCTCGTCGGCCCGGGCCGAGATGGCCTCTTTGTCCTTCAGCTTCAGCAGGCTGGGGGCCAATTCCAGGTTCTTTTTCACCGTCAGGTGGGGGAACAGGTTAAAGTGCTGGAACACCATGCCCATCTTCTGGCGCACAGCGTCGATGTGGGCATCGTCCACCTCCACCCCTTCAAACTTGATGGAGCCGGAGGTGGGGATCTCCAAGCGGTTCAGGCACCGCAGAAAGGTGGACTTGCCGCAGCCGGAGGGGCCGATCAGGCACACCACATCGCCCCGGTAGATGTCGATGTCAATGCCCTTCAGCACTTCCAGGGTGGGGTCTGCCTTTTTGGCACCCCGTTTCTTCACGCCGCCGTAGGTCTTGGTCAGGCCACGGACTTCCAGGATCTTTTCGTGGGTGTTAGCGGTCACTTTGTGCCAGCCTCCTCTCAAACTTGCCCAGCAGCCGGGTCAGCAGCATCACCAGTACCAGGTAGATGGCTGCAACGCCCAGCAGGGGGAACATGGCGTCGTAGGTGCGGTTCATAATGCCCTGTGCGGCATACAGCAGCTCCTTGCCGCCAATGACCGTGATCAGGGAGGTATCCTTCAGCAGCACGATGAACTCGTTGCCCAGGGCAGGCAGCACCGCACGGATGGCCTGGGGGATAATGATCATCACCATGGTGGTCATGTAGTTCAGGCCCAGGCTGCGGCCGGCCTCCATTTGGCCCGGGTCCACAGCCATCAGGCCGCCCCGGATGATCTCGGACACATAGGCACCGGAGTTGATGCCCAGGGTCAGGGCACCTACCATGGTAAAGTTGCGGCTGTTGGAAAAGATGACCATGCTCATGATCAGCAGCTGCACCATCATAGGGGTGCCCCGGATGATGGTGGCATACACCTCGCACACTGCGTTGAAGAAGCCCAGTACCGGGTTTTTGTGGCCGGGACGCTGCTGGTCGTGGGTCACACGGACCATGGCCACTACACTGCCCAGCACTACGCCCAGGGCCAGTGCAATGGCGGTGACCAGCAGGGTGGTGCCTACACCATCAATGTACTGGAGCCAGCGGTCCTTCAGGAGAAAGGCCTGATAAAATTTGTAAAAGACCTCCTGCCCGAAGGTCAGGCTCGTGCCGCTGTTCAGCAGCTCTTTGAGCAGTTCGTATTGAGCAGCCATTCACATCCTCGCTTTCTGTCTGTGGGATCTTGTTGGTGGGTGAAGGGAACTCCATGTTCCCGAAAAAAGGGAGGAGCCCCCAAAGGGGCCGCCTCCCGGTGTTGCGCTGGTGGCAGCTGCTTACTCTGCAGTGATGTACTTGTCCACGATGGACTGCAGGGTGCCGTCAGCCTTCAGCTCCTCCAGAGCAGCGTTGATGGCATCCTCCAGGGCAGAGCCCTTGGCCAGGCCGATGGCGTAATCCTCCTCGGCGTAGCTGGTGTCCAGCACCTTCAGGCCGGGGTTGGCGGCCACATATTCCTTAGCAGGGGCGTTGTCGATGACCACAGCGTCCACCTGGCCGTTGTTCAGGGCCTGCACAGCGGTCAGACCATTGTCATAAGCGACCACATTCTCATCGCCGAAATCATCGGAGCAGTAGATGTAGCCGGTGGTGCCGCGCTGGGTGCCGATCTTCTTGCCAGCCAGGTCGTCAGGGGAAGCAATATCGGAATCGTTGGGCACGATGATGGACTGGATGCCGGTGGCATAGCTGTCGGAGAAGTCCATCACAGCCTTGCGCTCGTCGGTGACGGTAACGCCAGCCATGACGATATCGGCCTTGCCCTGCTGCACGCTGAGCAGTGCGGCGTCAAAGTCCATGTCGTCCACCTGCAGCTCCAGGCCCAGCTTTTCAGCAATGGCCTTGGCGGTGTCGATGTCGATGCCCTCGAACTCACCGGAGTCGGTGGTCATCTCGTAGGGAGGGAAGGTGGCGTTGGTGGCCATGGTCAGCTTGCCGGCCACCACGGTGGTCAGGCTGCCGGCAGCAGAACTGGCGGCAGCGCTGGAAGCAGCTGCGCTGCTGGCCACAGAAGAAGCCACGCTGGAAGAAGCACCACCGCAGGCGGTCAGGGCCAGGGCAGCAGCAGAAACGGCGGCAGCAGCCAGGAAGCTGCGACGAGAGATCTTTTTCATATTCAAACACTCCTCTATGCACTGAATAATCTTACAACCGCCGGAAGGATGCGAATCATCGATGTTCCGGTCAATGCACTTAGTATAGTTTGAACAAAATGAAAAGTCAATAGTTGTGCATAATAATTCGTGAAATAAAAATTATTTTCCTGAGAATGTGCAAAAACTCACTGAAAAGTTGAATATATGCACAAAAATCCGGCTTTTTGCCAGGGCGTTACAGCCAGCGGGCGATCTCGTCGCTGCTGCGTTTGGGCACACAGTAGTCCCGGTTTTCATCCAGGTAGTATTTTACCCCAGTCTCCGGGGTCATGGGCACCACCCGGGCAGCGTGGGTGGGGTAGCCGAAGGCCACCATAAAGGCCAGCTTTTCCGGCTCGGTAATGCCCAGCAGCTCTGTGAGGGCAGGCTTGTTGATGGCTCCCATAATGCAGCTGCCCACGCCTTTATCCCAGGCGGCCAGGGTCATGTTGGCCATCAGGATGCCGGTGTCAGTGGCCAGGTCCCCGGGAATGGAGGTGTCCTGCACCACTGCGACGTACAGGGTGGGCAGCTCCTGGGCCTTGGGGGTGCCCTGCTCCGGGGGCAGGTAGCCAGCCCACTTTACCAGGGGCTGGACCTTTGCCACCAGCTCCGGGCTCTGGACCACCACCAGCCGCACCGCCTGGCGGTTGGCTCCGCAGGAGGACAGCCGTGCAGCCTCCACCAGGTCCTGGATCACATCCTGGGGCACCGGTTTTTGGGCAAAGCGGCGGTAGGTGCGGCGGCTGGCGAGAAGTTCCATAACAGACATCTTGAATCACTCCTTCTTGGCAGGGGAACGCCCCTGCTCTTACCTATAAAGTATAGCAGTGGGCTGCTCCCAGCGCAAGTAGGCCCCCTCAAAAAAGGCACCCGGGGGACCCCTTTCAAAGGCAGTCCCCCGGGTGCCGGGTTTACTTCAGGAGAAAAGGCTGGCAGGGTCCAGGGATTGGCCGCCTTGCAGTACCGCAGGAAATGAATGAATCTTCGGCTTCACACCCTCTTGACAAGGCCGCCGGGCTGCTGTATCCTTTTTACGGACCGCCAGTTTGTAAAGAAGGAGCATCTGCCATGCCGCGCAACAAATACCCAGAACAGACTGTGGAAAAGATCTTGGACGCTGCCGCCCTGCTCTTCACCCAGAAGGGCTACCAGAATACTACCCTACAGGACATTATTGACGCCACAAAGCTCTCCAAAGGGGCGGTGTACCATCACTTCCGCTCCAAGGAGGAGATCGCACAGTGCGTGGGGGACCGTTTGGGCGACCAGATGTGGGAGCCGCTGCGCCATATCCGGGACGACCCCACCCTGACCGGGCTGCAGAAGCTGCAGGCGGTGTTTGCAGCCTCCTTTGCCGGGCAGCGGCAGCAGCAGATCGCACAGACTTTGCCGCACCTGTGCAGCAACCCACAGTTCCTTGCGATGGAGCTGACCAACATTGAAGCGCATCTTGCTCCGGAGTGTATTGCCCCCATGATCCGGCAGGGCATGGCAGACGGCTCCATCCACGCCGCCGATGCCAATGCGCTGGCTGAAGCGCTGTTCGTGCTGGCAGACATCTGGCTTTCTCCCCAGACACGCCCCACCACGCCAGCCCAGCAGCGGGCCAGGAACCTGGTGTTTCAGCAAATGACCCATGGGCTTGGGCTGGACCTTTTGACGGATGCACAGGCCGAGCAGCTGGTGCAGCTGTGCACACCGGCCAAAGAGTGAATTTTTCCGGGCGGAACGTTCTGCCCTTTTTTGTGCACTTTTACAGACCGATGGTCTGTATCTAAAAAGGAGGGTTCCATGAACACTTTTTTCCTCATCGTCCTCGGGCAGATCGTCTCCCTGTTCGGCAATGCCGCCCTGCGGTTTGCGCTACCGCTGTATCTGCTGCGGCAGACCGGTTCTGCTGCGCTGTACGGCGGCATCACTGCGCTGGCCATGCTGCCTGCTCTGGCCGGAATGCTGACCGGCGGCGCACTGGCAGACCGCTGCCGTAAAGCCCACCTGATGGCGCTGCTGGATCTGGTGACCGCCGGTATTTCGGCGGCAGCCGCTGCCGGGCTGCCGCATCTGCCATTGCTTCCGCTGATCCTGACCGTGCTGGGCAGTCTGTACGCCATTCAGGGGCTTTACCAGCCCGTGGTACGTGCCTGTCTGCCCTTGCTGCTGAAGGGCACCCAGCTGCTGCGTGGCAACGCAGTCATCCAGCTGGTGGATACCGTGGACGAGCTTCTCGGCCCCCTGCTGGGTGCTGTTCTGCTGGAGCACTTTGGCATCCGGGGCCTGCTGGCGCTCTGCGGCAGCTGCTTTGCACTTTCTGCCGGGATGGAGTTCTGCCTGCACATTCCACAGGATGTCCCACGGGACACAAAGCTCTCCGTCCGTTCTCTGTGGACCGACCTGTGGGAAAGTGCACGGTTTCTCGCCGGGCAGGCTGCGGTGCTGCAGTTGGCTGCCGCCATGGCGGCTGTAAACCTGCTGGAGGTCCCTGCCCTCACCGTGGGTGTCCCGGTGCTGGTGGTGCAGACCCTGCAGAAAAGTGATGCCTCCCTTGGCCTTGTGCAGGCGGTGCTGAGCGCAGGCGGCATTTTAGGCGGTGTGCTGGCCGGGACCGTCTTTGTCCGGCATCCCATCCGCAGCGGCACACGTCTTTTGCTGGCGCTCAGCGGCGTGTGTGCCGCACTGGGTCTTGCCCTTCGGGTCCCCACACTCCAGTTCGGCAGCATTCTGGTGCTGGGAGCCATGTTTATGGCCGTGGCGGCGCTGTTCAATGTGTGGTTCTTTGCACAGCTGCAAGTGTTAGTGCCACAGGCGCAGCTGGGTAAGACCACCGCCTGTCTCTCCGTGTTGGCCTGCCTGACCCAGCCCATGGGGCAGGCAGCCTATGGCAGTGCCTTCCAGCACTGGGCCGCACACCCGGCAGATGTACTGCTGGCAGCCGGGGTGCTTTCGGCGCTGGTCCTCTGGCTGCTGCAAATGCGCCGTACCGCCTGACACCGCAAAAAAAGGAGCCGCAGTTGCAGCCCCTTTTATGGTCAGCTTATTCCGGCAGCCTTGCCGGGTCGAGATATTTTTCGCCTTGCTTTACCTCCACATGGATGTGGCTGTCCTCGGCGCACTCGCAGCCGATGGTGCCCACTACCCCCAGGGTCTGGCCGGCAGTGACGGTGTCCCCGGCAGCTACGGCAGGGCTGCTGACGCCGCACACACGCCACACCCGGCCGGAGGGGTCCTCCAGCTCCACCACGCCGCCCCAGCGGCTGTCGGCGGCGGCCTGAGTCACCTTGCCGGAAACGGGGCTGGTTACGGCATCCCCCTGCTGCCCGGCGTAGTCCACCCCGTTGTGGGTGCGCCAGTCTCCCAGGGTCTTGCTGTACACCAGCTCATCGCCGCTGTAGGCGTTCAACACCCTGCCAGAAAAAGGCTGCGTGGAGGCAGGCTCGGCTGAGCTGGCGGCAGGTTCGGAGCCGGTGTGCAAGGCAGAGGGTTCGGACACCGAACCAGAGCCAGATGCCCCACCAGAGGAGCCGCTCCAGCTGTCCGGCTGTTGGGGCACATCGGCGGCACTGTGGGCTGCCTCCTGGGCAGGTTCTGGAATCTCTAACCATAGCTCGTCCTCCTCCGTATCCAGGCCGGGGGCAGGCTCCGGCTCCAGGGTGGTCTGCCCGGTGCTGTCTGCCCCGGGGCGGTCCGTGAGGCTGTGCTGCAGCTGGGCCCGGAGGGCCTGGACAGCCCATACCCCGGCGGCAGCTGCAGCCAGCAGACAGGCCAGCAGCACCAGTGTGAAACCCTTGCCCTGCAAAAACTTTTTGATCTGCTCCATCTTCCCTTACTCCTATCTGTCCGTTTTCAGGACCCGGTTTTCTTCCGGGGTTAGTGTGGGAGGGAGCCGTGGGTTTTATGCATACAAAAAGGGGCTTTCCTTCCGGAAAGCCCCTTGCGGTGCAAAAAGATCAGTTGTTGCGGCTGCGGCTGTTGAGCCCCAGCAGACGTACCACATACAGGAAGATGTTGATAAAGTCCAGGTACAGGGTCAGGGCACCATAAATGGAAGCCTTTTCTGCCAGCTCGCTGTCACCGGCGTAGTAGGAGTACATCTGCTGCAGCTTCTGGGTGTCGTAGGCGGTCAGCAGCATAAACACCACCAGGCCGATGCCGCTGTACAGCACCGTGCCCCCAAAGCCCATGCCAAAGAGCATCCCCACAAAGCCGGTAACGATCAAAGCCACCAGAGCCATCATCAGTTTGGGGCCCCAGCCGGAAAGGTCCTTGTGGGTGGTGGTGCCGTACACAGCCATAAGGCCAAAGTACAGGGAAGTGGCCAAAAAGGCCAGCACCAGGGTGCCCACAGAGAAGGCCAGGAAGTAGTAGCTCAGCACCATGCCGTTCAGCAGGGCATACCCCAGGAACACGCCCCGGGCTGCCCCCACCGACATATTCTGTACCCGGGCACTCAGCACGAACACCAGAGCCAGCTCGGCAATGGTGAACAGCAGATACAGGGAGTTGACCACATAGAACAGCGGCGTGGTAGCCGTGATAAAGGCAGCGGCAAAGGTCACCAGCAGGCCGCAGGCCATCCAGCGGTAGGTCCGGGTCATATAGTCTGCCGAGGTCATGGCAGGCTCGGTGTAGCCGCGATTGTAGTTGTTGTAATCCATCGTGGAAGTTCCTCCATTCTCGTTCCGCCGGAGCCCCAGGACGCTGCCGCCCTTGCTCCGGTCTACGGAATATAGTATACTGCATAGAAATGAACGTTTCATGAAAAAGGCTGTGATATTGTATGTCTCTTGGACTTTATCTGCACATTCCCTATTGCTTTTCCAAATGCCGGTACTGCGACTTCTACTCCCACCCCGGGGAGCGTGGGGTGCCGGAGGTCTATGTGGAGGCCCTGCTGCGGGAGCTGCATCGGTTTGCCCCAGAGGGCCCTTTGCAGCCGGATACCCTGTATTTTGGCGGCGGCACCCCCAGTCTGCTGACCCCGGCCCAGGTCCAGCGGCTGATCCAGGCTGCGGCCCCGGCGGCAGGGGCGGAGATCACCCTGGAGGCCAACCCCGAGACCGTGACCCCGGAGAGCCTGGCAGGTTTCCGGGCAGCCGGGGTGAACAGGATCTCCTTTGGGGTCCAGTCGGCCCGGGATACCCAGCTGCGGACCCTGGGCCGCCCCCACACCGCCCGGCAGGCCCGGGCAGCCTTTGCAGCAGCCCGGCAGGCTGGGTTTGAGAACATCAGCGGCGATATCATGCTGGCCCTGCCCCACTACACCCAGGCGGAATTTGACGAGACCCTGGAGCTTATTGAAGGGGGCGGAGCCACCCATATCTCTGCCTACCTGCTGAAGATCGAGCCGGACTCGGCCTTTGGCCGCCAGCCGCCCCAGGGCCTGCCCTCCGGAGACGAGGCAGCAGACCAGTACCTTTATGCTGTGGAGCAGCTGGAACACCACGGCTACCGCCAGTACGAGATCTCCAATTTTGCAAAGCCCGGCTATGAGGGCAGACACAACCTGATCTACTGGGACTGCGGCGATTACCTGGGCCTGGGCCCGGCGGCCCACTCCTGCATGGGGGACCGGCGGTTCTATTATCCCCCGGACACGGCGGCTTTCCTCCAGGACAAGGCCGCCCCAGTGATGGACGGCAGCTGCGGCGCAGAGGATTATCTCATTTTGCAGCTGCGGCTGCGGAAGGGCCTGTCCCTGCCCCAGTACAAGCAGCGGTACGGCAAAGAGTTCTCCCCGGCCCAGGAGGCTTTTATCCAGCAGTGCGTGAAGGCAGGCTATGCCACCTTTGACGGCACCACCCTGGCCCTGACCCCGGCAGGCCTCATTGTGCAAAACAGCATCCTGGCCCAGCTGCTGTGACCGCCCTGGCAGAAAGAACCAGGCCTCAGTCCGTTGCTTTTGGGGGCTGATTCTGGTATGATATACTAGAATAGATAGGGGTTTCAGGAGGAAAACAGATGGCAAAAGTGTTGATCGTGGGAGCAGGCGCAGCAGGGCTCATGGCGGCAGGAGCAGCCCTCCGGCAGGGGCATCAGGTGACGGTGCTGGAGCATACCGACAAGCCCGGGCAGAAGATCCTGGTCACCGGCAAAGGCCGCTGCAACGTGACCAACGACTGCACTCCGGAGGAGTTTTTGCGCCACGTCCGCACCAACCCCCGGTTCTTGTTCTCGTCCCTGGGGGCCTTCCCCCCGGCAAAGACCATGGCACTGTTTGAGAGCCTGGGGGTGGAGCTGAAGGTGGAGCGAGGCCGCCGGGTGTTCCCGGTGTCGGACAAGGCGGAGGAGATCCGGCAGGCTCTGCTGCGGTACGCCCAGGATGCAGAGCTGGTCCATGACGGAGCCAAAAAGCTGCTGCTGGAGGAGATCGCCCCGGCAGAGGAACCGGTGGCTGCAGCCCCGGAGAACCCTCGCCACCCCAAAAAGAAAAAGGCTGGCCCCACCCTCCGCTGTGTGGGGGTGCGTGGCACCTCCGGCCGGGAGTACCGAGCCGATGCAGTGCTGGTGGCCACCGGCGGCGTCAGCTACCCCACCACCGGCTCTACGGGAGACGGCTACAAGCTGGCCCAGCAGGTCGGCCACACCCTGGTGGAGCCGGTGCCCAGTCTGGTGAGCCTGGTGAGCCGGGACGCCGACTGCAAAAAGATGATGGGTCTGGCCCTGAAAAACGTCACCCTCACCCTGTTTGAGGACGACAAGGCTATTTTTGACGAGCAAGGCGAGATGCTGTTTACCCATTTTGGCATCAGCGGCCCCCTGACCCTCAGTGCCTCCAGCCACCTGGGGGACATGAAAAAGCACCGCTACCATGCGGAGATCGACCTGAAGCCGGCCCTCAGTGAGGAGCAGCTTTACGACCGCATCACCCGGGATTTTGGGCTGCTGGCCAACCACGCCGCCCAGGGTGCCTTGGTAAAGCTGCTGCCCTCCAGTATGCAGCCGGTGATGGTGGAACGGTGGGGCATCGACCCGGCCACCAAGGCCAACCAGATCACCCGGGAGCAAAAACGGCAGCTGGTGGGGCTCATCAAGCACTGGCGTGTGTCCATCGACGCCCGGGGCGACCTGGCCCATGCGGTGATCACCAGCGGCGGCGTGTCGGTACGGGAGGTGGACCCCAAGACCATGCAGAGCAAAAAGGCCCTGGGCCTGTATTTTGCAGGGGAGGTGCTGGACGTGGACGCCTACACCGGAGGCTACAACCTGCAGATCGCCTTCTGCACCGCACAGGCGTTTGCGAATAACTTGTGAGGGGCCAGCAATGCAGTTCTCCGTTACGACCCCATCCGGTGAAAATGTGTTTGGAGCGCTCCGCAGAGTGCGACAAACACAAAAATATTAAAATAATTTTCTGCTGAAGATGGCCAGAGCGTGAGCGGAGGCCATTTTAAATCGTTCAGTTCAAAAAAGGAGAAGATATAAAATGGTATCTGTTGCGATCGACGGGCCTGCAGGTGCAGGCAAATCTACTCTGGCACGCCGTCTGGCGTCGGAGCTGGGCTACACCTATGTGGACACCGGAGCCATGTACCGGGCCATTGGCCTCTATGCCCTGCGGTCCGGCAAGGACCCCAAGGACAACGAAGCTGTCAATGCCCTGCTGCCGGAGATCCAGCTGCGGCTGGCCTCCATTGCCGGAGAGCAGCACATTTATTTAATGGAAGAGGATGTGAGCACCGCCATCCGCACCGAGGCCGCCGGCATGGCTGCCTCTGCGGTAGGGGCGAACCCTGCGGTCCGGGCGTTTCTGCTGGACCTGCAGCGGAACATGGCCAAAAAGCAGGATGTGCTGATGGACGGCCGGGACATCGGCACTGTGGTGCTGCCGGATGCCACCGTAAAGATCTTTCTCACCGCCAGCCCGGAGGCCCGGGCCACCCGACGCTGGAAGGAATACCAGCAAAAGGGCATGGACACCCCCTACCAGGAGGTGCTGGCAGACGTGAAGCAGCGAGATTACCAGGACACTCACCGGGCTGCCGCCCCCCTGAAGCAGGCTGAGGATGCCGTGCTGCTGGATACCTCGGACCTGGATTTTGAACAGAGCCTGGCGGCCATGAAAAAGATCATTGCAGAAAAGATCGGCGGATAAAACAAACAGGACAGGAAGATAAAATGGTATTGTATTATATCTTGGTGCCCCTGGCATGGCTGTTGTGGCACCTGGGGTTCCGCATCCGGGTGGAAGGCCGGGAAAACCTGAAAAAGGTCCAGACCAAAGGCTGCATCATCGCCCCCACCCACGTTTCGGCCATCGACCCGGTGTTCATCGTCATTACCCGGTGGGGCAGGCGGATGGTGGTGTTTGCCAAAAAGGAGCTGTTTGAGATCAACGCCCTGCTGAGCTGGTTCTTCCGCTGCTGCGGCGGCGTCTGCGTCCGGGGCACCAAGGACGAGATGGCAGTCATTGCCCAGACGGTGGAGGCCTGCAAGGAGGGCCGGACCCTGCTGATCTTCCCGGAAGGCACCCGGGAAAAGGAAGGCAAGCTGCTGCCCCCCAAAAGCGGCCTGTTCGTCATTGCAGCAGAGGCCGGGGTGGACGTGGTGCCCTGCCGGATCCTTTACGACACCCCCGACGGCCAGATGCGGCTGTTCTGCAAGGTACGGGTGATCTACGGCGAGCCCATGCCGGCAGCCCAGTTTGCCATGGAGAGCCGCCGGGACACCAAAAAGCTCCGGGCCAACAAGCAGGCTCTGCTGGAGGCTTGGGAGGCCCTGGAACATTGAGGTACCGCCCCCCTGTGCCGGGAGCCTTCTCCTCGGACACGAGGCGGCATAAAAGGAGAAAAACATGGAGATCAAGGTTGCCAAAACGGCAGGGTTCTGCTTTGGAGTCAACCGGGCAGTGGAGCTGACCTACGGGCTGCTGCGGCAGGGCCGCCGGGTGGCTACTCTTGGGCCGCTGATCCACAACCCCCAGGCGGTGGCAGATATGCAGGCCCGGGGGGCGGCGGTGGTGGACACCGTGGACCAGGTGCCCCAGGGCTATGAGGTGGTCATCCGCAGCCACGGGGTGCCCCGCAGTGTTTACGAGGAACTGGAGGACCGGGGCGTTGCCTACCACGACGCCACCTGCCCCTTTGTGCAGAAGATCCAGCGCATTGCCGCCCAGGCTGAAAAAGAGGGGGCCGTGCTGCTGGTGGCAGGGGATAAGACCCACCCGGAGGTCCAGGGCATCGTGGGACACACCCGGGGGGAGGTGTTCGTTTTTGCGAATTTGGAGGAGCTGATGGCATGGAAAGGCCCCTCGGACCCCCAAAAACCCCTTTTTGCAGTTGCACAGACCACATTTCAGGTCACAAAATGGAAAGAAAGTTCGGAGTTTCTCAAAAAAGCCTATACAAACGCCCGAATTTTTGATACAATATGTAATGC
>CAKSXW010000037.1 GCA_934518555.1 uncultured Faecalibacterium sp.
TCAACTTCACGGACGATGCCAAGACGGTCACCCGTGAGGAAGTGTTGGGTTCGAGTGCTGTGGACAATGCTCCACCATGAACGCCCAAACCGATCGGTTTGGGCGTTTTTCTTGTGTGGAGAATCAGGAACTCGAACAAGGCGGCTCTGACGACGCCAGTCGGCAGGCTAAGCAATCAGCCCGGTGGGCTGTTGCTTAGCCTGCGGGTCCCAGCGGCTAGGAATGTCTACCGGGGATGCTGGGAGAATGTTGCAAGAGTCCTCCGGTTTGGTTTTTCTCGTGGCAGAGAATCAGGGGCTTCAGTCCCACCCGTTCCCCACCTGCTGACAAACAAAAAGCCAGACCCCTGCACATGGCAGGGGTCTGGCTTTTTTATGTAGGTCTTACACGCCGGACTAGGCGGAGAAGCCGCCGTCCACCGGCAGGCAGATGCCGGTGATAAAGCCGGCAGCATCGTTGTTCAGCAAAAACAGCAGGGCACCCACCAGGTCCTTTTCGCTGTCGCCAAAGTGGCCCATGGGGGTGGCGGCCAGGATCTTTTTGGTGCGGTCTGTGGGGGTGCCGTCCTCGTGGAACAGCAGCCGGGCGTTCTGCTCGCTGGCAAAAAAGCCCGGGGCAATGGCGTTGACCCGGATGCCCACCTTGCTGAAGTGGACCGCCAGCCACTGGGTAAAGTTTGTAACGGCGGCCTTGGAGCCGGAGTAGGCAGGGATCTTGGTCAGGGGCAGGTAGGCGTTCATGCTGGAGATGTTCAGGATGTTGCAGCCTTCCCGGCCCACCATCTGACGGGCAAAGGCCTGGGTGGGCAGCAGGGTGCCGATGAAGTTCAGGTTGAACACCATCTCCACGCCGCTTTCGTCCAGGTCAAAGAAGGTGACGGTGTCGCTGTCCAGGTCTCCCAGCTCAAAATACTCTTTGTCGGTGTTGGCCCGGGGGTTGTTGCCGCCGGCACCGTTCACCAGGATATCGCAGGGGCCCAGGTCTGCCATCACATCCTCGGCCACCTGCAGGCAGTTGGCCTTGTTCATCACGTTGCAGGTGTAACCCTTGGCCACGCCGCCCTCGGCCTCGATCTCGTCGGCCAGCTCCTTCAGCTTTTCCATGTTGCGGCCCAGCAGCGCCACCTTGGCACCGGCCCGGGCCAAGGCCTTGGCAAAAATGGAGCACAGGGTGCCGCTGGCACCGGTGACCACCGCTACCTTGCCGGTAAGGTCGGTGTTCAGTACATTTTTCTTCATAAGATCCTCCTTTTGATGGGGTTTGTTGGCACCAGTATACCAGAAACCACCCTGAAAAGGTAGAATGTTCTTATTGTAATAAGGAAAAAGTTGCGATTTTTTGTTGTGGAACAAGCACGGTGTTTTTGGACACTGAAAATCAGGAATCGTGCAAAATCGCAAAAATGACCGTTTTTACCTTGAAAATCTTCTAACTCATCTTGGGCAAAATCAGTATGATAAAAGCATGACAAACACATACTGACTTGGGCTCCGCACGGCCTGCGGGGCAGAGCGAATGCAAAGAAGAAAAGGAGATCTTTATGGCATCTGAAAGCAAGAATGCCCTGCGTCCTTTTGGCATGAAGGACAAGCTGGGCTACATGTTCGGTGACTTCGGCAACGACTTCACCTTCATCCTCTCGTCCCTGTTCCTGATGAAGTTCTACACCGACGTCATGGGCGTTTCCGCCGGTGTGGTGGGCATCGTCATGATGGCAGCCCGTATCGTGGACGCCTTTACCGATATTACCATGGGCCAGATCGTGGACCGCTGCAAGCCCACCAAGGACGGCAAGTTCCGCCCCTGGCTGAAGCGGATGTGCGGCCCGGTGGCCATTGCCTCCTTCCTGATCTTCCAGGCCGGTCTGGCTGGGATGCCTTACGGCTTCAAGGTGGCCTGGCTGGCAGTTACCTACATCCTGTGGGGCTCCATCTTCTACACCTCCATCAACATCCCCTACGGCTCTATGGCTTCTGCGGTTTCTCCGGAACCCAAGGACCGTGCCGAGCTGTCCACCTGGCGTACCATCGGCTCCAGCCTGGCCAGCCTGGTCATCGGCGTAGGCACCCCCATGATCGCCTACGTTACCGTGGACGGCAAGACCATGCTTTCCGGCTCTCGCATGACCATCATTGCCGGTGTGTTCTCCGTTTGCGCCATCCTCTGCTACCTGCTGTGCTTCAAGATGGTGGAGGAGCGTGTGCAGCTGACCACTAAGACCGAGAAGCTGGACTTCGGCACCCTGGTCAAGAGCATTGCCACCAACCGCTCCCTCATGGGCATCATCGCCGCTGCCCTGATGCTGCTGCTGTCTCAGCTGACCATGAGCGGCATGAGCAGCTATGTGTACCCCAACTACTACGGCAGTGCCGCTGCACAGTCTCTGGCCAGCCTGGTGGGCATGGCAGGCACCCTGCTGATCTGCGCCCCCACCGCTGTTAAGCTCTCTCAGAAGTTCGGCAAAAAGGAGCTGGCTACTGCCGGTGCCATCGTGGGCGCAGTTGCCTACCTGCTGTGCTTCATCCTGCGTCCGGCTAACCCCTTCGTCTTTGTGGCCTTTGCCGCTGTGGCTACCGTCAGCATGGGCTACTTCAACACCGTGGTGTGGGCCATGATCACCGACGTCATCGACGACACCGAGGTCCGCACCGGCGTCCGGGAGGACGGCACCGTCTACTCGGTCTACTCCTTCGCCCGTAAGCTGGGCCAGGCCATTTCCTCCGGCCTCATCGGCGGCCTGCTGACCCTCATCGGCTACTCGGAGGCTACCGCCTTCGACCCTGCTGTCACCAGCAAAATCTTCAACCTGGCCTGCCTGGCACCCTTTGCCGGCTTTGTGGCCCTGGCTCTGATCCTGGTGTTCCTCTACCCCCTGAGCAAGGCACGGGTGGAGCAGAATGTTGCTACCCTGGCTGCACGCCGTGAGGGCAAAGAATAAGTCATCTTCTTCTCCAATAGAATTCTTTTCCAACCTCGCAAAGAACCAGCACTCTGCCGGAACGGCCTCTGTTCCCCGGTAGGGTGCTTGTTCTCTCTGAACCATGGCGGTATACGGGGATCATAGAAACCGCCCCACGGGAAAGGAGCATGACCATGCACGTTGATCCATTACAGGTCCTTAGCAAGTTGGCTGCCGTTTACAATATCCCTGCCTGCCGGGTCACCCCACCCTTTGAGGGGCTGGAGCATTTTGACTATGGCCTGCGAAAGGCCCTGGACCCGGAGTTTGACTGGCAGGAGTTTGGCTATACCCTGCTGAAGCACACCCCGGAGCAGGTGCTGCTGATCGCCGAGGGCACCTTTGAGCTGAAGTTTGCCCTGTTCCGTGTGCCGGACGAAAGGGATACCGTGTTTATGATCGGCCCCTGGACCGATGGCCCTCGCAGCGAAGATTCCCGGCAGTGGGTGCAAAAGAACCTGGGCCCCACAGGGGACGAGGCAGTGCAGGAATACTACAACGGGGTCCATATGCTTTCCGGCGACGATTTTGTGGCAGCCATCTATGCGGTGGCGTCGGTGATGATGGGCCAGGAGGACCTGCGGACCCAGGCGGTGAAGGAATTTCTGCCCTTTATGTTCCAGCCGGATGTCCGGTACTTTACGGAGCCCAGCTTTGAACGGGACATCCCCGTTGCCATGATCGAGCAGCGGTACCAGGTGGAAAACGAGATGCTGGAGGCAGTGGCCCGGGGAGACGACACCGCCGCCATGCTCTGCATCCGCCAGTACAGCCGCTTTTCCCTGGGGGATCGGTTCATTGGCACCCTCTACCGGGAAAAGAGCCAGTTCATCATTATGAACACCCTGCTGCGGAAGGCCATTGAGCAGAACGCCGTGCACCCTTTTTATGTGGACAAGATCTCCTCCAGCTATGCCCGGCGCATTGAGACCCTGACCACCATAGAGGACATCCAGGCCATGGCCCAGCAGATGGTCCGGGATTACTGCGCCTATGTGCGCCGCTACTCCCTGAAGGGCTACTCTCCCACGGTGCAGAAGGTCATCAACCACATCAACCTGAACCTGTCGGAGCCCCACACCCTGAAAAGCCTTGCGGCTTTGTGCCACATCAGCCCCTCCTACCTTTCCTCCTTGTTCAAACAGGAGACCGGCACCACTCTCATTGATTATATCAATACCCAACGGGTCAAGCGTGCCGCCCAGCTCCTTAGTTCCACCGACCGGTCCATCTCGGAGGTGGCAGAGGAAATGGGCATATTGGACGTAAATTACTTTGCCAAAATTTTCAAGCGTACCTTCGGCATGACCCCCACCCGATACCGCCGGGAACACCGGAAAAAGTAAAAAAATCTACGATTCCGACACAAAAATGTTCTATCGGTTCCAGGGTTTTCCATGCTAAAATAGCATCAGTAAAAGAAGATACCCGAACCCCTAAACGATAGAAACAAAACAAGAAATAAGACAGGAGAATCTATCATGCGAAAGATCATTTCCCTGAACGAGAACTGGACCCTGACCTTCCCCAAGGGGGAGCGTGCTGCCCAGGCTGTCACCCTGCCCCACACCTGGAATGCGGTGGACGGCATGGACGGCAACGGCAGCTATCTGCGGACCACCGGCGTGTACAGCCGTACCTTTAAAAAGCCGGAGCAGCCTCTGGCTGGGGGCCGGGTCTACGTGGAAGTGCTGGCAGCCTCTCTGGATGCTACCGTAAAGGTCAACGGCACCGTTGCCACCACCCACGAGGGCGGCTTCTCCATCTTCCGGGCAGACATCACCGACCTGTGCCGCGAGGGCGACAACGAACTGACCATTGAGGTCAGCAACGAGGACACCCCCTCCATGTATCCTGCTTCCGCCGACTTTACCTTCTACGGCGGCCTGTACCGGGGCGTGAACCTGATTAGCGTGCCGGGCGCCCACTTTGACCTGGACTACTACGGCGGCCCCGGCATCATGGTGACCCCCAAGCCCACCACCGACGGCGGTGCCACCTTTGAGATCCAGAGCTTCGTCACCAACCCTGACGACAGCTTTACCGTCATGTACAGCATCGAGGACCCCTACGGATGCGAGGTGGCCTCTGCGGTGCGGCCTGCGGACAGCACCGCTGTGACCATCTATGTGCCGGACGCTGAGCTGTGGAGCATGGACGAGCCCAACCTGTACACTGTGGTGGCCCGTCTCCAGCGCAACAATGAGGCCTACGACGAGGTCTACGCCAATGTGGGTGTCCGCAGCTACACCGTTACCCCGGACGGCGGCTTCTCCATCAACGGCGAGGCTACCCCCCTGCGTGGTGTTTCCCGTCACCAGGACAAGCTGTACAAGGGCAACGCCCTGACGGTGGAGGACCACTACCAGGACGCTCAGATCATCAAGGAGCTGGGGGCCAACACCATCCGTCTGGCCCACTACCAGCACAGCCAGGACTTCTACGACGCCTGTGACGAGCTGGGCTTTGCCGTCTGGGCCGAGATCCCCTTTATCAGTGTGTTCAAGTCCGGCAAGGACGCCCACACCCACGTGATGGAGGAGATGAAGGAGCTGATCATCCAGAACTACAACCACCCCTCCATCCTGTTCTGGGGCATCTCCAACGAGATCCTCATTGGTGGCATCAGCCAGGAGCTGGTGGACACCCACCACGACCTGCAGAAGCTGTGCAAGGAGCTGGACCCCACCCGTCTGACCACCATTGCCCATGTTTCTCACACTCCCACCACCGGCCCCATGCATCGCATTACTGATGTGGAGAGCTACAACCACTACTTTGGCTGGTACGGCGGCAAGATCGAGCAGAACGGCCCCTGGCTGGATAAGTTCCACGCCGAGAACCCGGATATCTGCCTGGGTGTCTCCGAGTACGGCTGCGAGGGCATCATCAACTGGCACAGCAATACCCCCCAGTGCAAGGACTACTCCGAGGAGTACCAGGCCTTGTACCACGAGTATATGGCTCAGGCCTTTGAGGACCGCCCCTGGATCTGGGCAAGCCACGTCTGGAATATGTTCGACTTTGGCTGTGCTGCCCGCAGCGAGGGCGGTGTGGCAGGCCGCAACAACAAGGGCCTGGTGACCATGGACCGTAAGACCCGGAAGGACAGCTTCTATGTCTACCAGGCCTACTGGGCAAAGGACCCCATGGTCCACATTGCTGGCCGCCGCCACGCACAGCGTGCCGGTGAGACCACCCAGGTGAAGGTGTACTCCAACCAGGACACTGTGACCCTGTACTGCAACGGCAAGACTGTGGCTACCCAGACGGCACACCGGGTGTTCAAGTTCGAGGTGGCTCTGGAGGCTGGCTTCAACGTGCTGATGGCTGTGGCCGACACCGTGAAGGACAGCATCACCCTGGAAAAGGTGGACACGGAGCCTGCCTGCTACACCCTGCCGGAGTTCAACGAGCGTCAGGAGGGCGTGGCCAACTGGTTCAAGCAGATGGGCAGCATGGATCTGACCGCTCCCATGGAGTTCCCCGAGGGCTACTACAGCGTCAAGGACAGCCTGGAAGAACTGGCCAAGAACCAGGAGGCTTTTGCCATTGCCGCCAAGGCCGTGAAGCTGGCCAGCAACTTTGACATCAAGCCCGGCGAGGGAATGTGGGCCATGATGCAGAAGATGACCCCCGAGGCCATGGCCGGCATGATCTCCACCATGCCCGATGGCTTTATCGAGAGCCTGAACGCCCAGCTCATCAAGATCAAAAAGTAATTCCCTCCGTTTGAAGGGCTGGCCCACTGCAATGGGCTGCTGCCGATAAAAACGACCTCATACAAAAACCTCCCCGTGCGGCTTTACTGCACGGGGAGGTTTTGCTTTGTGTAAGATCAGGCGGCCTGCTGCCCGGCGGCGGAAAAAGCCTCCAGGCGAGCGTCCCGGTTGCCGCTGAGGATGGGGTAGGAGGCCACAGGGTGGGGGCGGTTGCGGCCCTGGCTGCTGTACCAGATCAGGTCGTCGGCCCCATACCGGTCCAGGCTGAAGTCCACGGCCTGGGCCAGGGTGTCACCGCAGAGCAGGCGGTTCACCGTGGCCCACAGCATACTCCGGGCGTACACGGCGTAGACGTTATTGATGTAGCCCATCACGCAGTCGGCACCGCCGGCCAGCAGAGCGTCGGCGATGGAGGTGTCCAGGCTGCCGCTGCGGCCGTAGAACTCGCAGGTCTCCGACAGGACCATGGTGCCCCGGAGGGAACCGCTGCGGTAGGCAGCCTGGAAAAAGCCGCCAGTTACTGCGTAGGCTCCGTTGACCTTGATGATCCGGTGGGTCAGCAGGTCCATGCCGTAGCGCAGATCGTTCCAAAAGCTGGAAGTTTCCGCCAGCAGCAGCACCGGCTGGGTGGCGGTGCGCTTCCACAGTCTGCCATACTCGTAGGTATAGTAGGCCCCGTGGGTGCTCAGGATGCACAGGTCAAAATCGTCCATGTGCCGCAGGTCCGACACGGTAACGTTGGTGTCCAGCTTGGTGTCAAGGCCCATGCCGTTCCAGTAGGTCTGCATATAGACGTAGTTGGGGTAGCGGCTGCTGTTCACTGTGTCGTCAAAGGCGTAGTAGATCACCGCACTGCCGGAGGCGGCGTTTTCTGCTGCCTGTTCCAGCTCCGGCTGGGCCTGGAACTCCAGGGCGGTGTTTTCCTGGTCCGGGTCCTGCAGCAGGATGCCGCCCAGGGCACCGCAGGTGTAGGCAAAGCTCATCATGCCGTTTTCCTGGTCCAGGTAGATGGAGCCAGGCTCCACCAGCCCCCGGTCCACCAGATCCTCCAGCTGCTGCCGGGCCGCCTGGGTCCGGTCCTCCACCGACAGGGCGGCGTAGTCCGGGCTGTCGGTCAGGGCGGTAACGGTCTGGTCGGCCTGCTGCATCTGCTGTACCTGGGCAGCGGTCAGGGTCTGCACCGGGGCTGCCGTGTCAGTGTCTGCGGCCCAGGCGGTGGGCAGGGCCCCTGCCAGCAATGCTGCTGCACACAGGGCGCAGACCAGCCGTTTGATCGTATGGTTTTGTGTTATCATGTTCTTTCCATCCCTCATGGGGGTGCCATGGTCTGGGCACCCCGTCCCCGGCATCGGTGCTGCTCTCTGACCGCCGCTCCATAGGCGGCCGACACAGGGGGCAAACCCCACCGATGCTTAGCTCCATTGTAGGGGGAGCATGGGTGTTTGTCAAGTTTCCCGGTGGGATTTTGCAAAGCTGTCACAGGCTGTTTCTTGCATTGCCGGAGTGGGGCGTGTATAATAAGGATAAACTGGAGTTTTATTGCCTGGGGGCAAAAAAGCTCCAGGGGCAACTGTTATCGAAAGGTGGTGCTTTCTTGGAAAGCATTCGACAATATTTTAAGCGGACCGATAAGATCTACCTGCTGCTGTGCATTTTCAGCAGTGCCATGGCGGTGGTGGCCCTGGCCTCCTGGGCCACCAAGCAGGGCGGCGGTTTTGCCACCGATGCAGCCACCGGGCAGATTTTGGGCATCGGGGATTACCGCCGGGCGGTGGTGCAGGCAGGTGCCGCCCTCATTGGCATCTGCGTGGCACTGCTGCTGTCCTGCATCGACTACCGGAGCCTGGTAAAGGTGTGGCCGGTCCACGTGGCCCTTACCTGGGGCCTGGTGCTGCCCACCCTGTTCATCCGCAACGTTTCGGTCGGCCCACTCACCATCGGCTACAACGCTGGAGACACCGACAACTATTCCTGGTACAAGCTGGGGGGCTTTACCTTCCAGCCCACAGAGCTGGCAAAGATCAGCTTTATCCTCACCTTTGCCATGCACCTGAACAACGTCCGCAGCCGCATCAATGAGCCCAAGGAGCTGGCAAAGCTGCTGCTGCATCTGCTGGTGCCCATTGCCATCATCCATGTGCAGGGCGACGACGGCACAGCC
Organism: uncultured Faecalibacterium sp.; assembly: GCA_934518555.1. Taxonomy (GTDB): domain Bacteria; phylum Bacillota; class Clostridia; order Oscillospirales; family Ruminococcaceae; genus Faecalibacterium. Next base: position 8,843 of record CAKSXW010000037.1, read on the forward strand.
ATCATCTACGGCATCATCGGTTGCAGCATGATGTTTGCGGCAGGCCTGAGCTGGAAGTATATCCTGGGGGCCGGAGCTGCCGCCGGTGCCGCTGTGGCAGTGGCCTTTGCCTTTTTCAGCGATAAGATCGGCAAGGGCTACCAGTGGTACCGGATCCTGGCGGTCATTGACCCGGAGAACACCACCGGCTGGGCCCCCAGTGAGACGGTGTGGAAGAACATCATCTACCAGCAGCAGCGAGGGGAGATCGCCATTGGCTCCGGCGGCATTTTTGGCAACGGGCTGTTCGGCGGCCGATACTACAGCGTGCCCAACGCCCACAACGACTTTATCCTCAGCTGGATCGGCAACGCCACAGGCTTTGTGGGCTGCTGCGTGGTGCTGGGGGTGCTGTTTGCCCTGGTGGTCAAGACCTTTGTTACCGGGGCCCGCAGCGAGGACCTGCTGGGCAGCTACATCTGCGCCGGTATCGGGGGAGCCCTGATGGCCCAGATCGCCGTGAACGTAGGCATGAACCTGCGGGTGCTGCCGGTCATCGGCGTCACCCTGCCCTTTTACTCTGCCGGAGGCAGCTCGGTGCTGATGCTGTATATCTGCGTCGGATTAGTCCTGTCGGTATACTCCCACAACACCAAGAGCTTGTTTGGATAAGAGGACCCTGTTGCAAAAAAGCTGCTGTATCAACGATACAGCAGCTTTTTTGCTTGCTTGGGCTTACTTCAGCACCGCACCCAGGTTGGCACTGGTGACCATCCGGGCGTAGCGGCTGAGCCAGCCGGTCTTGATGTTGGGCTCCGGGGCTACATAAGCGGCCTTGCGCTGGGCCAGCACCTCATCCGACACTTCCAGGGTGATGGAGGCGTTGGGGATGTCGATGGTAATGGTGTCTCCTTCCTCCACCAGGCCGATGGGGCCGCCGGAGGCAGCCTCCGGGCTCACATGGCCAATGGCAGCACCCCGGCTTGCACCGGAGAAGCGGCCGTCGGTGATCAGGGCCACGGTCTTGTCCAGCTTCATGCCTGCCAGGGCAGAGGTGGGGTTCAGCATCTCACGCATACCGGGGCCGCCCTTGGGGCCCTCGTACCGGATCACCACCACGTCGCCGGGCACGATCTTGCCAGCGTAGATGGCGGCAATGGCCTCCTCCTCGCTGTTGAACACCCGGGCCGGGCCGGAGTGCTGCTGCATCTCCGGGGCCACGGCACTGCGCTTGACAACGCAGCCGTCCGGGGCAATGTTGCCCCACAGGATCTGCAGGCCGCCGGTCTCGGAGTAGGGGTTCTCGATGGGACGGATGGCCTTTTCGTTCAGGATATGGGCACCCTGAATGTTCTCCCCCAGGGTCTTGCCGGTAACGGTGGGTACCTCCAGGTCCAGCAGGCCCTTTTTGGCCAGCTCTGCCTGAACGGCAGGGATGCCGCCAGCGGCGTACAGGTCCGGCATGTGGGTGGGGCCTGCCGGGGCCAGGTGGCACAGGTTGGGGGTCTTGGCGCTGATCTCGTTGAACAGGGCCAGGTCGATGGGCACACCGGCCTCGTAGGCAATGGCCAGCAGGTGCAGCACCGTGTTGGTGGAGCAGCCCAGGGCCATATCACAGGTCAGGGCGTTGCGGATGGACCGCTCGTTGATGATCTGCCGGGCGGTGATGCCCTTGCGGACCAGGTCCATGACGGCCATACCAGCGTGCTTGGCCAGCTGCAGACGCTTGGAGTACACGGCAGGGATGGTGCCGTTGCCGGGCAGGGCAATGCCGATGGCCTCGCACAGGCAGTTCATGCTGTTGGCGGTGTACATACCGGAGCAGCTGCCGCAGCTGGGGCAGCAGTTGCAGGTGCAGTCCTCCAGCTGTGCGTCGGTGATCATGCCAGCTTTGTAGGCACCCACAGCCTCAAACATCTTGGAAAGGCTTACTTCCTCGCCGCCGTAGGTGCCTGCCAGCATGGGACCGCCGGAGCACACCACGGCAGGCACATCCATGCGGACGGCTGCCATCACCATGCCGGGCACGATCTTGTCACAGTTGGGCACCAGCACCAGGCCGTCCAGCTGGTGGGCCATGAGCATGGTCTCCACGCTGTCGCAGATCAGCTCCCGGGAGGCCAGGGAGTACTTCATGCCCACATGACCCATGGCAATGCCGTCGCACACGCCGATGGCAGGGATCAGGATGGGGGTGCCTCCGGCCATTTCCACACCGGCCTTTACGGCGTCGGCGATCTTATCCAGATTCATGTGGCCGGGCACGATCTCGCTGTAGGCACTCACCACGCCGATGAGGGGCCGCTCCAGCTCCTCCGGGGTGTAGCCCAGGGCGTAAAACAGGCTCCGGTTGGGGGCACGCTCTGAGCCCTTGGTCACGTTGTCACTTCTCATGGTATTGTCCTCTTTTCTGATAAGACCCTCTCCGTCACGGCTGCGCCGTGCCACCTCTCCCGAAGGGGAGAGGTTTTGCGGAGGATCGATAAGATTTCTGCTTTCAATAAAAGCTCCCCCTTTCGGGGGAGCTGGCCGCCGAAAGGCGGCCTGAGAGGGTTTTCCTCTTACTTCTTCAGCCAGCTCATCATGCTGCGGAGCTCGGCACCCACCTTTTCAATGGGCAGCTCGGCCTCCATGCGGCGCTTGGCCAGGAAGTGGACCTTGCGGCCGCCCTTGGGGCTCATCTCGGTGAGGAACTCGGAGGCGAAGGTGCCGTCCTGGATCTCGGTAAGGACCTTCTTCATCTCCTTACGGGTCTCCTCGGTGATCAGGCGCTTGCCGGTGCGGTAATCGCCGTACTCAGCGGTATTGGAGATGGAGTAGCGCATCTTGGAGAAGCCGCCCTCGTTGATCAGGTCCACGATGAGCTTCATCTCGTGGCAGGTCTCAAAGTAGGCCATCTCGGGCTCGTAGCCAGCCTCCACCAGGGTGTCGAAACCAGCGTGGATCAGCTCAGAAACGCCGCCGCACAGCACAGCCTGCTCACCGAACAGGTCGGTCTCGGTCTCCTCCTTGAAGGTGGTCTGCAGGATGCCTGCACGGCCTGCACCGATGCCGGAAGCGTAGGCCAGAGCGATGTCCTTAGCCTTGCCGGTGTAATCCTGCTCCACGCAGATCAGAGAGGGGCAGCCTTCGCCCTCGGTGTACAGGCGGCGGACGATGTGGCCGGGGCCCTTGGGAGCGATCATGATCACGTCCACGTTCTTGGGAGCGGTGATGGTCTTGAAGTGGATGTTGAAGCCGTGGGCAAAGGCCAGAGCCTTGCCCTCGGTCATGTAGGGGGCCACCTGGGTGTTGTAGATGTCGGCGCACAGCTCATCGGGCACCAGCATCATGACAACGTCGCCAGCCTTGGCAGCTTCTTCCACTTCCATGACCTTGAAGTTCTCATGGGTGGCAGCAAACTCAGAGGCCTTTGCCCAGTGAGCGGAACCCTTCCGCAGGCCCACCACCACGTTGACGCCGCTTTCGGCCAGGTTCTCGGAATGGGCGTGGCCCTGGCTGCCGAAGCCGATAACGGCAACGGTCTTGCCGTCCAGAACACCCAGGTTGCAGTCGGAATCGTAGTATTTCTTGATAGCCATGGTCGTTATTCTCCTTTTACTTTTACGAGTTGGTTTATCGTCCGGTCGTGTATATGCTGTTCTATCTTTCGCTCACCCAGAGCGGAAAAACATTGGTTGGGCCCTTCTCAGTTCCGCAGAGAAGGGTTTATTCTTACGCCCGTTCCGGGCAGTGGGTCCCCGGCAGGGGCAGCTGAGCACTGCGGACCTCCTGGGGCGGCTTTTGCATATGCTGATGCATCCCACCACGCTCCAGGGCGGTGACGCCGGTGCGGCACTGCTCCAGGATGGTGTAGTCGGCAAACATCTTTAAAAAGGCGTCGATCTTGTCCGGCTTGCCCAGCAGCTCAAACACCATGCTGTCGGGGGAAAGATCAATGATCTTGGCCTTGTAGATGCTGGCGATCTCTCGCAGCTCGGTGCGGTTGTGGACGTCGGAGGCCACCTTCAGCAGCAGCAGCTCCCGTTCCAGAGATTTTTCGCTGTCCAGCACAAAGACCTGCCGGGTCACTTCCAGCCGCTCGGTCTGGAGCAGCAGCTGGTTCAGGGCCTTTTCGTCACTGGTGATGGTCACGGTGATGCGGCTCACCGTGGGGTCGTTGGTGGCTGAAACGGTAAGGGTGTCGATGTTGAAGCCTCGGCGGCAAAACAGGTTGGACACCCGGGCCAGAACGCCGCTCTGGTTGTCCACCAGCAGGCTGATGACCCTGCGTTTGTTGGTTTCCATTCCGTTGTTCCCCCTTATTCCATGATGATGTCGTGGATATCGCCGCCGCCGGGGATCATAGGCAGGACCTTTTCGTCCTTGTCGATGATGCACTCGATCCAGGTGGGGCCCTTTTGCTGCAGGGCGTCGGCAAAGGCTGCCTGGAACTCCGGCAGGTTGGTGCAGCGGTAGCCCTTCAGGCCAAAGCCCTCTGCCAGCTTGACAAAATCCGTGTGGCGGTGGGGGTCGGTCTGGCTGTAGCGTTTGCCGTAGAAGGTGGTCTGCCACTGACGGACCATGCCCAGCACCGAATTGTTGAAGATCACCGTGATGATGGGCAGCTCGTAGCTGACGGCGGTGCAGGCTTCGTTGAGGTTCATGTGGAAGGAGCCGTCACCGGTAAACATTACCACCCGCTGGTCCCGGCCCAGGGCCATCTGGGCGCCAATGGCGGCACCGTAGCCAAAGCCCATGGTGCCCAGGCCGCCGCTGGTGATAAAGCCCCGACTCTTGGCGTGGCGCAGGTACTGGGCCGCCCACATCTGGTGTTGGCCCACGTCGGTCACGTACACCGCCTCGGGGCCGCATTGGTTGCATACCTCGCCGATGACCTGATGGGGCATCAGCCGGGTGGGGTCCGACACCGGGTGGTAATCCTGGGCCTGCCACTCCCGGATCATCTTCATCCAATCGGGGTGGGTGGTCTCCTTGATCTGGGGCAGCATAGCGTTCAGCACATAGGCGGCGTCTCCCACGATGGACAGGTCCACCTCCACGTTCTTGCCCAGCTCGCTGGGGTCGATGTCGATCTGGATGATGGTGGCGTTTTTGGCAAAGGTCTTGGGGTTCAGGGCCACCCGGTCAGAAAAACGGGTGCCTACGGCGATCAGCACATCACAGTCCGCCACGGCCCGGTTGGAGGTGTAGCAGCCGTGCATTCCCACCATGCCCAGGTTCATGGGGTCCCCGTAGGGCACCACGCCGGCGGCCATCAGGGTGTAGGTGGCAGGGATCTGGGCCTTGTGCAGCAGATCCCGCAGCGGCTGGCAGCTGGCAGCACTGCGGACGCCGCCGCCAAAGTAGACCAGAGGCCGCTGGGCGGCGTTGATCAGGTCGGCGGCCCACTGGACCTGCTGGGCATCAAAGGTGGTAACGGTGCGGATGGGTTCCGGGTGCTTGGGGGTGAACTCGCAGAGGGCTGCGGTCACATCCTTGGGGATGTCCACCAGCACCGGGCCCTTGCGGCCGCTCTGGGCAATGCGGAAGGCGGCACGCATGGTGTCGGCCAGGTCTTCCACCCGGCGCACCGTAAAGTTATGTTTGGTGATGGGCATGGTGATGCCCTCAATATAGGCTTCCTGAAAGCTGTCCTTGCCGATGCCCGGGGTGGCTACGTTGCCGGTAAAGGCCACCAGAGGCACCGAGTCCATATAAGCGGTGGCGATGCCGGTGACCAGGTTGGTGGCACCCGGGCCGCTGGTGGCCAGCACCACGCCGGTGCGGCCGGTGGCCCGGGCGTAGCCGTCTGCCGCATGGGAGGCTCCCTGCTCGTGAGCGGTGAGCACGTGGGTGATGCGGTGGGCGTTTTTGTACAGCTCATCATAAAGGTTCAGCACTGCGCCGCCGGGGTACCCAAAAATGGTATCCACCCCTTGCTCGCAAAGGACCTCCACAAAGATCTGAGAACCGTTCAACTGCATGGTGTGTTTCTCCTGTTCCAATTCCACATTTATCCATTGCCCTGGGGGAGCTTTTGAAAAAGAAAAAGCCCTTGTCCCCTGCTTCCTTCAAGAGACAAAGACCTTGTAACATCAAGCTCTCTGCGGTACCACTCTCGTTGGTGCGCCATGCACACCCTCTCACGGGCTTCCAACAAAGCCCTGCCTCATAACGGCGGCTGCCGGCGCTGCTTACAAGGGTCTAACACCCGTTGGGCAGGCTGCTCCGGGAGGATTTCTCGCACGAAACACTGACTGCCTTGCACCAAACGGCAGCTCTCTGAACAGGGGGGATCGTGTGGTACTTTTTCCCATCCACGCATTTGTTGATGTAAATTATACTATAAACCGGGCTATTGTCAATCGACAATTTGTAACTTGAATCACCTGAAAGGTGAAGAAAATTGAACACGCCTGCGTGTACTCTTGCAACCCTACCCAAACCGCTGTATACTTTGATTGCCTGTGTGTCACCGTGACACGCTCTTTTTTGCACAACATAAGAGAAACAAAAAACAGGGCAGAGGGATGGGACTATGAAACTGAAAGAATGGAACGCCCGGCTCCACGGGCTGGTGATCTTCCGTACACTGCTGGAGGACCCGGTGCTGGCTAAATTGCTGGACCTCACCGACCGCATGGAGGCCGGGGGCCGGGGCATGGGTCCGGTGTGTGACGCCGTGGCCCAGTTTGAAGCGGCACTGTTTGAGCGCACCACAGATTGGAGCCAGTACCTGAGCACCGCCGTGCTGGAGGCCGAGACGGTCTGTGTGCGGCAGGCTGCCGCCGGGGCCCTGGCCCCGGTGCTACAGGCAGCCCTGGAGGGAGAGCTGGACTTTTTGCAGCAGCTCTGCGGCCTGACCTTAGAGGAGCTGCTCCGGGCCGCCTACACGGAGCAGAGCCAGCAGCCGGAGCTGGCCTTTTTGCCCCGGTGGGAGACCTCCCCGGTGGACCTGCCGGCAGCCTATGCCCAGCGCATGAGCCAGGTGGGCACAAAGGGCTACGGGATGTTTGCCAAGCACCATGTATTTACCGTGGAAAACGGCAGCCTGGTGCCGGTAAAGTACCCGGACCCCCAGCGGCTCAGCGAGCTGCCGGGGTATGAAAAGGAACGGGAAAAGATCATTGCCAACACCCGGGCCCTGCTGGCCGGGATGCCTGCCAACAATGTGCTGCTGTATGGCGATGCCGGTACCGGAAAATCCAGTGCGGTAAAGGCCATTGCCAACGAGTTTGCCCCCCAGGGTCTGCGGCTGGTGGAGGTAAAGAAGAACCAGCTGTACCAGATCCCGGACCTGATGGACAAGCTGGCAGCCAACCCTCTGAAGTTTATCCTATTTATAGATGACCTGAGCTTTACCGCCAACGACGACAACTTTGCCGCCCTGAAGGCCATCCTGGAGGGCAGCGTAGGGGGCCGGGCCCGGAACATTGCGGTGTATGCCACCTCCAACCGCCGCCACCTGATCAAGGAGACCTTGTCGGACCGCACCGGGGACGACATCCACGAAGCCGATACCCGACAGGAGCTGATGAGCCTTTCGGCCCGGTTTGGCCTGACGGTGACCTTCCAGCGGCCGGAAAAGGCCCGGTTCGAGACCATCCTGGAGGAGCTGGCCCGGCAGCACCATATCCAGATGCCCATGGATCAGCTGCTGGTAAAGGCCGAGGCTTTTGCCCTCCGTGCCGGAGGCCGCAGTCCCCGGGTGGCCAAGCAGTTTATCGAGCAGTGTGAGGCCGGGGTGCAAAAATAAATTTGTCAATTGCCGCTTTGACCGAACTTGCGGATGGCTTTTGAAGCAGAGTGCACAGAAAAAAGCGAGTTTTTGCCACAAACTGGATGAAACCAAAACCACTTGGAGTTTGTGGAGCTTGCGCCGGAAAGCACCTGCAAAATATTTCACGAAAAATACCGGGAAGCGTTGCTTTTTGCGCCTTCCCGGTATTCTTTGTTTACTATTTATTTTACCTTTCCCGAAGAATCAATTTAAAAAGGGGAAGATCTGCGGATCTTCCCCTTTTGTGTTTTTGTGGGCAGGGGAGAGGCCGCCTCCAAAAAAAACAGGACCGAAACGTCTGCAAACGCTCCGGTCCTGGGTTCATAGATGGTTTTGGTCAGAGGGCCCTTTACACCCGTTCAGCCACCAGCTGGAACCCCTCCCGGGTCAGCTCACTGCGGATCTGCTCGATCTGGGCGGCGTCACGGGTCTCCAGGGTCAGCTTCAAGAAGCAGCTGGAGATAGGCATATTGGGGTCGGAGCCGTCGTGCTGCACCGATACCACATTGCTGCCGCACCGGGCCACCACCTCGGCCACACGCTTCAGCTGGCCGGGACGATCGTCCAGGGCAATGGTTAGGTTGGCTTTGCGGCCGCTCATCACCAGGCCCCGGGTAATGACTCGGTTCAGGATGTTCACGTCGATGTTGCCGCCGGAGATCACACAGGCCACCTTTTTGCCTTCCACCGGCAGCTTGTGGAACAGCACCGCCGCCACCGGCACCGCACCGGCACCCTCTGCCACCAGCTTCTGGTTTTCCATCAGAGACAGGATGGCGGCAGCGGTCTCGTCCTCGCTGACGGTAACAATGTCGTCCACATACTGCTCACAGAGCTGATAGGTCAGTTCGCCGGGGGTCTTGACCTGGATGCCGTCGGCAAAGGTGGAAACAGCCTTCAAAGTCTGGTACTTGTGCTCGTGGAGGCTCCGGTACATGCTGGGGGCACCCTCCGCCTGGACGCCGTAGACCTTTACCTCCGGCCGCAGGCTCTTGATGGCAAAGGCCACGCCGGAGATCAGGCCGCCGCCGCCCACCGGCACCACGACCGCATCCACGTCCGGCAGCTGGTCCAGGATCTCCAGGCCAATGGTGCCCTGACCTGCAATGACCTGCTCGTCATCGTAGGGGTGGATAAAGGTCATGCCGGTCTCCTCCTGCAGCTCCACCGCCTTGTCGTGGGCCTCGTCGTAGGTGCCGGGCACCAGGCACACCTGGGCCCCCAGGTTCTTGGTGTTTTCTACCTTCATAAGGGGGGCACCGTCCGGCATACAGACGATGCTCTTGATGCCCCGGCGAGTGGCAGCCAGGGCCACGCCCTGGGCATGGTTGCCTGCGGAGCAGGCGATAACGCCCTTGGAGCTCTCCTCGGCAGAGAGCTGGCTGATCTTATAGTAAGCACCTCGGACCTTAAAACTGCCGGTAGCCTGCAGGTTTTCAGTCTTAAGGTAGAGCTGGCAGTCGGTGGAGAGTTTGGGGGCCTCGATGAGGTCGGTTTTGCGGGCCACGTCCTTCAGCACAAAGGCGGCGTGGTAGATCTTGTCCAGAGTCAGCATGACGAGTCCTTCCTTTTATGTTCCGTGATGTTCTCCAGTATAAGTTACAAGAATTGATTTGTCAAATGAATTTGATTCACGGTTCTGCGTCTTTATTGCAAAGGGGGCTGAGGGGGAGAGGGGCATCTGCGAAGATACAAAAATGGCAGACGATACCAGCCCCTTGCCAGGATCTTTAACGCACCACGGTCCGGTGCTGTGTGCGGTATTCGGCCGGGGTAATGCCGTATTCGTCAGCTTGCAAGAAAACACAAGGGAAACTTTGGTAAAAAGAGAGAGGGCTGGACGGTACCAGCCCTCTTGACAGAATGATGAGATGCTCAAAAACCTCTGCTGCTTTTATTGCGGTTTTCAAAAATAGTGCCGAACAGAACGGCATAGTTGCGATATGCCGTTTGCGGATGCTGCTGCGGTGGGAAAATAGGATCAGGCAAAAGGATAAAGTGTCGGCAGGAAAAACACGGACACGACAATGAGGATGAGCGCCAGCGGGGTACCACACTTGAGATAATCCTTTAAGGTGTATCCACCCGGCTCGATGATCATGATCTGGCAGGGTGCTGCCATGGGGGTCATGATGGACACACAACTGGCTGTGATCACGCCGACCACGGCAGCACGGGGATCTACGCCCATGCGAATACAGGCGGAAGTGACCAGTGGGATGAAGATGGTCAGGGTAGCCAGATTGGACATGACCTGTGTCAGAATGAAGGG
>CAKSXW010000038.1 GCA_934518555.1 uncultured Faecalibacterium sp.
ATCATTCTGCTGGTAGCGGCATATCTGGCCTGCATCGGTTTTGTCATCTCCAACCTGTGCTACCACGGCAGCCGGGACGACAAGGATAAAAAATAGCTTCCGCCTCTTGCGCTCCCTTTCTCATCCTGCTACAATGAGAAAAAACGCAGGAGGTATTTTGTTATGGTCAAGCATATCATTCTGTGGCAGCTGAAGGACGAGCTGTCCGCTGCGGAAAAGGCCGCCGTCAAGGCCGGCATCAAGGAGGGGCTGGAAGGCCTGGTGGGCCAGGTGCCCGGCCTGCTGGAGGTCCATGTGAACATCAACGGCCTGCCCACGTCCAACGCCGATGTGATGCTGGACACCACCCTGGAGAGCTTTGAGGCCCTGAAGGGCTACGCCGTACACCCGGCCCATGTGGCCGTGGCCGACGGCAAAGTGCGCCCCTACACCAAGACCCGGGTGTGCCTGGACTACGAGGTGTAAGATTTTTATTGACAAACCCGGCTTTTTTGCGTATCATAGACGTAACAATGCAAATTGCGATAAATCGGCTGAGAAGAGAAGAGTACGATTCGTCTGCGCCTGACAGAAAGCCCGAGGGATGGAAGCGGGCAGGCTGCGCGAAGCGGAAAATGGTCTCGGAGCCTGCATGGGTGAACAGTTAGCCCGTGACGGTTTGGCGTCCGTTAGCGCGCCGGGCTGGCTTTGGCCAGCACAAGGCCTTGCCTGTAAGGGCAAGGCGAAGCAAGGTGGTACCACGAAAGTTCAACGCTCTCGTCCTTGTCCGGAAGCTCCGGCAGGACGGGGGCGTTTTTTCTGCGCTGCACCGCCAGATCAAGAAAGGAAGAGGACCCTTTTATGCGTGAACACAACACATTCTACATCACTACCCCCATCTACTACCCCAGCGATAAGCTGCACATCGGCCACAGCTACACCACCGTGGCCTGCGACGCTCTGGCCCGGTTCAAGCGGATGCAGGGCTACGACGTCATGTTCCTGACCGGCACCGACGAGCACGGCCAGAAGATCCAGGACAAGGCCGCCGACGCCGGCGTGACCCCCAAGGAGTACGTGGACAAGATCGTGGCCACCGTTAAGGATCTGTGGAAGCTGCTGGACGTGAGCTACGACCGGTTCATCCGTACCACTGACGACTACCACATGGAAAGCTGCCAGAAGATCTTTACCAAGCTCTACGAGCAGGGGGATATCTACAAGGGCGAGTACATCGGCCACTACTGCAAGCCCTGCGAGAGCTTTTGGACCGACAGCCAGCTGGTGGACGGCAAGTGCCCCGACTGCGGCCGTGAGGTCTACGACGCCCACGAGGAAGCCTACTTCTTCAAGACCAGCAAGTACGCCGACCGTCTGCTGAAGCTCTACGAGGAGAACCCCCAGTTCATCCAGCCCGAGAGCCGCAAAAACGAGATGATCGCCTTTATCAAGCAGGGCCTCCAGGACACCTGTGTGTCCCGTACCTCTGTCAAGTGGGGCATCCCGGTACCCTTTGACCCCAAGCACACCATGTATGTGTGGGTGGACGCCCTCAGCAACTATATCTCTGCCCTGGGCTACGGCAACGAAATTTATCATGACTACGATAAGTTCTGGCCTGCAGACCTGCACATGGTGGGCAAGGAGATCCTGCGGTTCCACACCATCCTGTGGCCTGCCATGCTGATGGCCCTGGATCTGCCCCTGCCCAAGCGTGTGTTCGGCCACGGCTGGCTGCTGATGAACGGCGGCAAGATGTCCAAGTCTGTGGGTAACGTGGTGGACCCTGTGATCCTGTGCGACCGCTACGGCGTGGACGCCATCCGCTACTTCCTGCTGCGTGAGATCCCCTTTGGCAACGACGGTATGTTCACCAACGAGGCTCTGATCAACCGCATCAACAGCGACCTGGCCAACGACCTGGGCAACCTGCTGAGCCGCACCGTGGCCATGTGCGAAAAGTACTTTGGCGGCACCGTTCACAACGTGGCAGGCACCGAGGCCATTGACACTGAGCTGGAGACCATGATCAACGAGCTCACCGCCAAGGTCACCGCCGACATGGACGACCTGACCATCCCCCAGGCCCTGATGGAGATCTTTGCCCTGATCCAGCGTGCCAACAAGTACATTGACGAGACTGCTCCCTGGGCCCTGGCCAAGGACGAGGCCAACAAGCAGCGTCTGGAGAGCGTGCTGTACCACCTGTGCGAGGCCCTCCGGGTGTCCGGCATCCTGCTGAACGCCTACCTGCCCACCACTGCCCCCAAGATGATGGATCAGCTGGGTCTGGATGCCTCTGCTCTGGACCTGACCAAGACCGTTTACGGTGCTCAGGACGCCTACACCGTCCACAAGGGCGACGCCCTGTTCCCCCGTATCGACGTGGCCAAGGAGATCGCCCACCTGAAGGAGGAGGACGAGAAGCGCAAGGCTGCTGCCGAGGCTGCCAACAAGGCCAAGGCTGAGGCTGAAAAGGCCGCTGCCGCCCCGGCTGCCGAGAGTGATGTGGACTTTACCCACGAGGAGGAGATCGACTTCGACGGCTTCTGCAAGGTAGAGCTGCGGGTGGCCCAGGTGCGTGCCTGCGAGAACCTGAAGGAGAGCAAGAAGCTGCTGCACCTCACCGTGTTTGACGGCGAACGGGAGCGCTGCATCCTCTCCGGCATTGCTAAGTGGTTCAAGCCGGAGGACCTCATCGGCAAAAAGCTGGGCATCGTGTGCAACCTGGCTCCTCGCCCCATGATGAAGGGCAAGTATGTCAGCGAGGGCATGATCTTTGCCGCCGACACCGCTGACGGCGGCTGCTCCATCGCTTTCTATGGCGACGACGTGCCTGTGGGCAGCCGCATCCACTAAGCCATGGAGAAAATGACGCTTTCCCGTGCAGAAAAGCTGGACCAGATCTTCAGCACCCCTGTGTGTGCGGTGCTGCTGGCCATTTTCTGCAACGTGCTGTGGGGCTCCGCTTTCCCCTTTATCAAGCTGGGCTACCGCCTGTTTTCCATTGATTCCGGCAACACTGCCTCCATCTTCTGCTTTGCAGGGGTGCGGTTCATGCTGGGCAGCTTTCTGGTGCTGCTGGGCAGTGTGCTGCTCCAAAGCCGCCTGCCCCGGTTCCCCCGGGGAAAGGTGGCGGCAGAGTGCTGCGCTCTGGGCCTGTGGCAGACCACCCTCCAGTATGCCTTCTATTACATGGCAGTGGCCCTGCTCACCGGTGCCTTTGGAGGCATCCTCAACAGCACCCAGAGCTTTTTGGGGGTCATCTTTGCCCACTTTTTGTACGGCAAAAATGACCGCATGACCCCGGCCAAGACCCTGGGCTGTGCGCTGGGTTTTGCCGGCGTGCTCATCGGCACCCTGGGCAACCACGGCAGCGGCAGCCCCTGGGGCGTGTTCTGTATGCTGTTTGCCACGGTGGTGTTTACCCTGTCCGGCCCCTGGAACAAAGCTGTGACCCGGAAAGCCGACAGCTTTGCCGTCTGCTTTGTGAACCTGTTTGTGGGGGGCCTGGCACTGTTTGTGCTGGGCACCGTCCTGGGAGGCCGGCTGGAGGTGCAAAGCGCCCTGGCTGTGGTGGTGATGCTGTACCTGGCCTTTATCTGTGGAGCCGGTTATGTGCTGTGGGCCCTGCTGATGAAGAACAACCCCGTCAGCCGCATTGCCATCTTTGGCTTTGTGAACCCGGTGGTCAATGTGCTGCTGAGTGCTGTGCTCAACGGTGAGCCCCTGTTCCGCTGGCAGTATCTGGCGGCTCTGGTGTTCGTTTGTGTGGGCATCTGGCTGGTGAACAAAGCCCCTGCCAAAAAGGAGACCCTATGATTGGCCCCATCTTTGACACCCACGCCCACTACTGCGCCCACGCCTTTGACGCCGACCGTCTGGCCCTGCTGGACAGTCTGCCGGGCAAAGGGGTGGTGGGGGTGTGCGAGCAAGCCACCCACTCTGGGGATGCCCCCCAGGTGCTGGAGCTGGCCCACCGCTACCCCTGGATGGTGGCAGCCATCGGCATCCACCCGGAAAGCCTGCTGGCCCCGGAGGACTGCGGCCCTGAGGGCCCGGCCCCCACAGTGTCGGTATACGGCGGCGACTGGGCCGCTGAGATGGGAGCCCTGGCCCCCTACTACGAGGACCCCAAGGTGGTGGCCGTAGGCGAATGCGGCCTGGACTACCACTGGCCGGTGCCCAAGGATGCCCAGTTGGCCCTTTTTGAGGCTCAGATCCGTCTGGCCCTGGAGCTGGACAAGCCCATTATCGTCCACGACCGCAACGCCCACGCCGACGTGTACGCCCTGCTGAAAAAATACCGGCCCAAGGGCATCGTCCACTGCTATTCCGGCAGTGCCGAGGATGCGGTGTGGCTGGCAGAGCAGGGGCTGTTCATCGGCTTTGGGGGAGCCTGCACCTTCCAGGGTGCCAAGCGTGCCGCCAAGGCCCTGGAGGCTTTGCCTCTGGAAGCTATAGTGCTGGAGACCGACTGCCCCTACATGGCCCCGGAGCCAGTGCGAGGCACCCGCTGTGACAGCAGCCTCATCCGCTATGTGGGCCAGTACATCGCCCAGCGGAAAGGCCTTGCGCCGGAGGAAGTGTTCCGCACCACCACCCAGAACGCCTACCGGGTCTATGGGCTGTGACCTTTTTGCAAGATACGAGGGGTTCTTTGCCCTCGTTTCTGGATAAACCAACCTTTAAAATCTACATTCTAAGGAGATTTCATTATGAAAGCACGTATCCCCAAACACCGCGAGTTCATCATCAACTTCCCCGACAGCATCGACAACGCCAAGGCCAACGAGGGCTGGGCAAAGCTGCAGCAGATCGTGGAGGACTACAAGAAGGACCACAACGGTGCTTCCGTCTACGCTCCCAGCTTCATCGAGGACTGCGAGCCTGCTGTGAAGAAGCTGCAGGAAGAGTACGGCTTTGAGTACACTGTGGAGTACGTTCAGTAATTTTTGACCCAAAAAGGTCCCCTCTGTGCGGTGCACAGAGGGGACCTTTTTTGCGTTGCTTTTTGAAAGACCGTCTTTTACTGTTCCACCTTGCTCAGCAGGATGCGGTCGTTGTCCAGGTTTTTGCCAGCATTCTCCCGGAACTTTTCCAGCAGGTCATCCACGGTCATGCGGCTGCGCTGGTCCCCCTGCACGTCGAACACGATGCGCCCGGCATCCATCATCAGGGTCCGGTTGCCCAGCTCCAGGGCCTGGTGCATATTGTGGGTGACCATCAGGCAGGTGATCTTTTTTTCTGCCACAATACTCTGGGTCAGGGCCAGCACCTTTTCGGCAGTGGCAGGGTCCAGGGCGGCGGTGTGCTCATCCAGCAGCAGCAGCTGGGGGGTGACCAGGGTAGCCATCAGCAGGGTCAGAGCCTGCCGCTGGCCGCCGCTCAGCAGGCCCACCGGCTGCTTCATGCGGTTTTCCAGCCCCATATCCAGCAGGGCCAGCTTTTCCCGGAACAGTTCCTTATCCTTCCGGGAGATGCGAGAAAAAATGGCGTGGGGGGCGGTGCCGGCCCGGAGATAGGCCAAAGCCAGGTTCTCCTCAATGGTCATGTTGGGGGCCGTGCCCTTCAACGGGTCCTGGAACAGATGGCCAATGACCTTGCTGCGCTGGTGCTCCGGCTCAAAGGTGATGTCCCGGCCCCCCAGCAGGATGCTGCCCTCATCGGCAATAAAGCCGCCGGTAATGGCGTTGAACAGGGTGGATTTTCCGGCACCGTTGGAGCCTACGATGGTGGCAAAATCCCCGGCCTCCAGGTGGAGGCTCACCCCGTCCAGAGCCACCTTTTCGTTGACGGTGCCGGGGTTGAAGGTCTTATGCAGGTCGTTCAGTTGCAGCATTTCCATCTTACTGTCCCTCCTTGGCGGCCCGGCGGCTGTGGGCGGCGTGCTTGCGCTTTTCAAATGCAAAATGGGCCTGGATGGCCGGCATGGAGATAGCCACTGCCACGATGATGGCAGACACCAGCTTCATGGCTGCTGCCGGAACGTTGAAGCGCAGGGCCACTGCCACGATAAACCGATACAGGCAGCTGCCAAACACTACGCCCAGGATGCGGCGGCTCATGGTGCCCTTGCCCACCAAGGTCTCCCCGATGATAAGGGAGGCCAGGGCAATGGTCACCATACCGGTGCCCACGTTGATGTCGCAGCTTTTCTGGTACTGGGCCAGCAAGCCGCCGGAAAGGGCGCACAGAGCACCGGAAACGCAGAGCCCCACGGTGATGGTAAAGGCCGGGTTGATGCTGGAGGCCCGGACCATGGCGGTGTTGTCGCCAGTGGCCCGGATGGACAGGCCCAGCCGGGTGCCCAAAAAGCCCAGCATGGCGGCTCCGGCCAGCAGGATGATGGCTGCCACCACCGCCAGCTTATACCAGCTGCCCAAAAAGCTCAGGAAGCTTTTGGCCAGCGAAAACACAGTGTCGGTCTTGACCAGGGACATGGTGGAGGAAAAGCCCATGACTGCCAGATTGATGGTGTACAGGCCCGTGTTGACGATGATGCCAGCCATGATGCTTTCCACCCCCAGCCGGGTCTGCAGAAAGGCCGTGATAAAACCGGAGCACACCCCTGCCCCCATGGCAGCCACCAGGGCCAGCACCGGGTGACCAGTCAAAGCCACCTGGCAGGCCACAGCGCAGCCCAGGGTAAAGCAGCCGTCGGTGGACAGGTCTGCAATGTTCAGGATGGAATAGCTCAAGAACAACGCCAGGGTCACCAGGGCATAAATGCAGCCCAGCTCCAGAGCAGTCTGGATGACGTTGAGGGAAAAGATACTCGCCAGCATGGTGTGTACTCCTTTTAATTTTTTGAATGGACGAATTGTCCGGTATTCATTTTCACGGGAGGGGGCATAAAGGAAAGCAGCTGCTGCCGCACTGGTTTTCTATGGAAACATCCCTGCGGTGGGGAACGAACCCTCTCCGTCATCGCTATGCGATGCCACCTCCCCCGAGGGGGGAGGTTTTGCTCTACTTACCGGAAGATGCCGAAAAGCTCCCCCTTCGGGGGAGCTGGCAAAACCGTCAGGTTTTGGCTGAGAGGGTCCTTTTTAAGAGAAGTCCTGGGCGGTGGTCACTTCCACCATCTCGGTGCAGTAGGGCTTGAAGGCCTCCTTCACTGCTGCCAGGTCCAGACCCAGAGCCTGGGCCGTCTCGGTGTTGATGGTAACGATGCCGTTGTCAAAGGTCTGGCAGGGCATCTCAGCGGCACTCTTGCCGTCGCAAAGGATCTGGGCCACCATGTCGGCGGTGGCCTCCCCCAGCTGGACGTAGTCCACGCCGTAGCCCACAAAAGCACCGTTCAGGGCAAAGCTGTCAGCTCCGGTGTAGTGCTGCACTCCGGCCTCGGCAAAGGCTTCGTAGATGGACAGCTCTGCGGTCATGATGGTGTTGTCGGTGGGGGTAAACACTGCCTTGACCCCGGCAGCAATGAGTGCTTCGGCGGCCATCTGCACCTCGGCGGTGGTGGTGCCGTTCTTTTCAATGTAGCGGATGCCCTTTTGGTCGCAGAAGGCCTTGGCATCGGCAATGGCCTGGGTGGAGGAATCCTGGCTCAGGTCGTACAGCAGGCCAATGGTGTCGATGTCCGGGTTCACCGCCAGGATCAGGTTCATGATAGCATCGGTGTTCAGGGCGTCGGAGGTGCCGGTCATGTTCTCGTCCCCCTCAAACCCGGCAGCGGCAGGGTCGGTGACGGCGGAGTAGATCACCGGGATCTCCGTATCCTCCACGGCAGCCAGCATGGTGGCGGCGGTGGGGGTGGCCACTGCCACAATGGCGTCCACCCCGTCGGCCACCAGGTCGGCACCGATCTGGTTCAGGTTGGTCTGGTCTGCCTGGGCATTGGCGTAGTAATCGGCGTAGTCAAAGGTGACCCCCCTCTCCTGGCCCAGGGCATCCAACCGGCTTTCCACCGAGGCCACGATCTGGTTCAGAGAGGCATGATCCACGTAGTTGACGATGCCCACCTTAAAGGTCTTGCCCGTGGCAGCGGCACTGCCGGAGGCGGCAGCGGAGGAGACCGCTGCGCTGGAGGCGGTGCTCCCGGCGGAGCTGCCGCAGCCGGTAAGTGCCAGGGCAGAGGCAGCAGAGGCGGCCAGGGCGGCCTTCAGGAAGCTGCGGCGAGAGATCATGTTCAGGTTTTTCATAGTAGGTACTCCTTTCCCGGAGCGGGCGGCCCAAAAAATTATAAATAATTAAAAGACCCGCTCCCTTTGCGGGACGGGTCTTAACGAAAAACGACCCTGTCCCTGTGTGTTATCCACAAGGACAGGATCGGTACAATACGATTCTGCGGTGCCACCTTGCTTGCTCTGCGTTTGCGTGCAGAGCCTCTCACGGAGAGCCAACACTCCCCTGCCCTGTAACGGAGGCTTCCGTCCCAAGCTACTAGGGGTCTACCCCGTTTGCCCGGCCCTCGGCGGCCCACGAAACTCTGCCCCGCTGCCGCCCGTTTTCACTGTCCGGGCTCACTGGAGATGCGCTGTGCAGGTTCTCTTCCGCCTCATCGGTTTATCTGCATTATACACTTTATCCTCATAAAGTCAAGGGGCAATTTAAAATTTTTTTGAGGGGGCCTTTTCAAAGTCACACTTTGGCCGTCCGACGCTTGCGCCAGACGAACCAGGCGGTGTAGGCCAGCCACACCGGAATGGCTGCCATGGTCACCGGGCGACTCAAGTCCAGCCCGGCGGCCTGGTATACAAAGTCGATGGTGTTTTCCCCAGCCGGGCACCGCACTGCCATGAGGCCCTGGTCCACCTCCAGGATGGGAGCCGCCTCCCCGTTGACATAGGCGGTAAAGCCGTCGTCGTAGGGCACTGAGAAGAACACCAGGTTCTCTTTGTCCAGGGTGATCTGGGCGTGGAAGCCGGAATTGTTCATCTGGAACACCGAGCAGGCATGGGCCCGGCGGTCGGCGCAGTCCTGGGTGTAGCCCTGGTAATCCAGGGTATCCAGCAGCTGGTCCGGCAGCGGATCCAGCAGGTCGGCGCAGGCTGGGATATCCTCCTCCTGCAGCACCAGAGCCCGCATCAGCAGGTTGGAACGATGGGTCTTGTTCAGCTGCTGGTAGATCTGCTGGGTGACATAGTAATCATAGGTAAAGCCCATGGGCACGTAATTTTTGTTGCGGTACAGCGCAAAGCCGTCCACTTCTCCCTCATAGGCCCAGCCTTCGTCTGCCTCGCTTTCAAAGGCAGCCTGATGCTCCGGGGTGGTAAGGAGGTATTCCACGCTCAGCAGCCCTCGCAGGGCGTAGTTGGACAGCTCCGGCTCACTGCGGACATCCCGTTTGACCCCCAAAGCCGGGTAAAAGCTCAGGATGCTGGGAGCGGCGGTGCTGCCAAAATACTGCAGGCAGCTTTTGTCCAGCCACACCCCGATGTTGTCGTGGAGCTTATAGGTATCCACCCGGTAGCTGCCCTCTGGCAGGTCCTGCTTCAGCAGCAGGGCGTTGTTGTCCTGCTCCACTAAATCGTTGTCGGTGTACCACTGGCCAAACTTGCCAATGCCGATGTGCACCATGCTGAACACCACTGCAAAGGCCAGCACCGCCGCCGTCATCCGCTGGGCAAAGCGGCCGTCTGCCCTCCACTGCTGGCACACATACCGATACAGCAGCAGCCCCACCAGGCCAAAGCCCAGCACTGCAAAATACTGGCCCGGGTTCTTCAGCACTCCCAGGCTCCAACTGCCGCTGTCCTGGTCCTTGACCGGTACCAGGGCAAAGGCCAGAGTGGCCAGCATCACCCAGCTGAGGCCCCGGGCCGGGGCGTCCAGGTCGGTGTTGTGGTCCTCCAGGGCGTTGACGGTCATGGCACTGAGGATCAGCACCGGCATATAATACCAGCGAGCATAGTAGCTGGAGTTTAGGGCATAAAAGGCACTGTTCAGGATGGGCACCAGGGCAAACACGGCGCAGGTGGCCACGATGCGCTTTTTGCTGTCCCCACGCCGGGACCGCCAGTAGGCCAACGCACCTGCCAGGCTGCACAGGGGCAGATAGGCTGTCATGCTGGTCCACTTGATGACCCCCTCTGACCAGATAGAGGTAAGGTAGGGGGAATCCGGCGGCATCACCCAGCTCAACAGGATGGCCAGGTACTGCTGCACCTTGCTGTAGGTCAAAAAGCCCCACCCGGAGGAAAGGTCGATGGTGCGAGGGTTCTGCAGCAAGCTCAGCACTGCCGGCACCAGCAGCAGGCAGCCCATGGCCACCCCCAGCAGGGTCTCGAAGGCCAGGTGCACAAACCGCCGCACCGTGAGCCGATACTCCCCCGTACTGAGCTTGCACACAAAGTAGATGACCAGGAACACCGCCTGCCCCACAAAAAAGAAGTAGTTGTTCAGCAGGTTCACCGCCACCCAAAAGGCAAACAGCCCGTGACGGCGGCGGTACATGGCCTCATCCAGGGCCCACAGCAGGTAGGGGAACAGGGCCACCACATCCACAAAGTGGTTGAAGAACACGTTATATACTGCAAAGCCGGAAAGGGCGTACAGGCAGGCACCCAGTACCGCATAATCCAGTTTTTTTA
The DNA here is from genome assembly GCA_934518555.1 of uncultured Faecalibacterium sp. Classification (GTDB taxonomy): domain Bacteria; phylum Bacillota; class Clostridia; order Oscillospirales; family Ruminococcaceae; genus Faecalibacterium. The sequence continues at coordinate 10,521 of CAKSXW010000038.1, forward strand.
CATAGCGGCGCAGATACAGGTAGGCACCGCCGCCAGCCACCGCAAACTTCAGCACCAGCAGCGGCACCATCAGATAGGGCACCCAGCTCTGGGGGAACAGCAGCGAGAACCAGAAAAAAGGCGAACCGTAAAGGTAAAAGGAATAGGCATTCATCACACCGCTGCCCAGGTCTGTGGCCCAGGAAAAGGTGTTGTGGGGTGCCCCGGCCAGGGGACTGTCCGGGTAACCGGCCCCTTTAAAAAAGCCGTTCATATACCGATAAAAGCTGATCTGCTGGCTGTTAAAGTCCCCGGCGTAGTGGAAAAAGCCACCATCCAGGATATAAAAGGGCAGAAAGAACACTGCCGCCGCCAGGGCGCACAGGGCCACTGCACGCCAGAACTGGTCCTTTTGTTGTGCCGGCTGCAGCAGCCGGGTCCGATCCGATCGTTCCATGGAACCTTCTTTCTCCCCCACCGGAGGATGGAAATAGATTTTGTTGGATGCCCCTAGTATACCACGCCCCGGCCCTCAAAAAAAGGACGGTTCTTTTCCCCAGGGGCTTGACAAGGGGCCGCCGGGCAGGTATGGTGAAGAAAAACACCTGGGAGGTCTTTGTGATGCTGTACCCCTTCAACGCCCTGCTGGCCCGTATGAAGTATATCACCCGTTGGAGCCTGATGCACTCCACCCGGGCCGAATCCCTCAGCGAGCACACCTGTGACACGGCCCTGCTGGCCCACACCCTCTGCCTGATCGCCCGGCAGTACACCGGCACCCCCTGCCGCCCCAAAACCGTGGCGGTGGCGGCACTGTACCACGACGCCCCGGAGATCATTACCGGGGATATGCCCACCCCGGTAAAATACCGGAACCCGGCCCTCCGGGACGCCTACAAAGCCCTGGAACGAGAGAGCGTCCGGAGCATGGCCGGGCTGCTGCCGCCGGAGCTGAGCCAGGAGATCTTCCCCTTTATTTCCGGAGAACTGCTGACCCCGGAGGAGACCCGGCTGCTGAAGGCCGCCGACCGGCTCAGTGCGCTGATCAAGTGCATGGAGGAGCAGCGAGCCGGCAACCACGAGTTTGACGCCGCCCTGGCCCAGCAGCAGGCAGCCCTTCAGGCCATGCACTGCCCGGAGGCAGATTGGTTCATGGCCCACTGCCTGCCCTGCTACACCCAGAACCTGGACGAGCTGACCCAGCCGGAGGGGTGATCTTTCGCTTTTTTGCAAAAAGGGGCAGCAGCCTCGCCCTGTTTTATGGGAAGGGCACTTCCCGTTCATCGTCGGGGTCCAGGCCAGCCTTGCGCTGCTCCGCAAACACGGCGGTGATCAGCTCCTCCAGGTCCTCCAGATGGCTCAGGGTGCAGCAGTACCGACGCAGGTTGGCTGCCCCCTTCAGGCCCTTCATATAATGGATAGCCTGAGCACGGGCCTGAGGCATGGCCACAAACTCGCCCTTTTGCTCCACCATCTCCTCCACCTGCCGCCGCAAAGCGTTCATCCGGGCCTGCAGGTTGGGGGCCTTGGGGGCAGGCAGGCCCTCCAGGGCTGCATTCACCTGCTCAAAAAGCCAGGGGTCCCCCAGGGCTCCCCGGGCGATCATAACGCCGTCGCAGCCGGTGGCCTGCATCATGTGCAAAGCATCCTCTGCCGAGTGGATGTCGCCGTTGCCCAGCACCGGGATCTTGACAGCATCCTTCACCCGGGCAATGATGTCCAGGTCGATGCCCGGGGTATACATCTGCTCCCGGGTACGGGCATGGACTGCCACCAGCACCGCTCCGGCCTGCTGGCAGGCTTTGGCGCACTCCACAGCGGTCACATGGTCGGCGTCCCAGCCCTTTCGCATTTTTACCGTGACCGGACGCTGGCTGTGGGCCACCACCTGCTCCACGATGCGGCCGCAGCGGTCCGGGTCCAGCATCAGCTTGCTGCCGGCACCGCCGGAGACGATCTTCGGGGCCGGGCAGCCCATGTTAATATCCACAAAGTCAAAGTCGTACTGCTGGATGGCGGCGGTGGCCTCTCCCATGATCTCCGGCACCTCGCCAAAGATCTGCACCCCGTAGGGTGCCCCATTGGGCTCTGCCTTCAGCAGGCTGACGGTCTTGTGGTCCCCGTACACCAGGGCCCGGCTGGACACCATCTCGCTGACGGTAAAGCCTGCCCCATGCTCTGCCATCAGCCGACGGCAGGCAGCGTCTGTAAAACCTGCCATGGGGCCAAACACGGCCCGATGGGGCAGGGTGATATTGCCGATCTTCAAAGGTTCCATGGGTTCTCCTTGTATCTGTTTTGGGGTAGACAATTTGGAATGCCCTCCGTTTCACTCTGGGCATATTCAGCGGAAAAATTATTTTTTATTTCGCAATTCTGGAAAATCTGCGGATTTTCCAGAATTGCCTTTTCACGGGAGGGGATTTCTCGATGGCTGCTGCTTGTCTGCACCCTCATCCGTCTGCTCACTGTGTTCGCATCCACCTTCCCTCCGGCTGGGGGAAGGCTTTTTCTCCATACACCGTAAAAAGGGGCTGTTGCGCCAAATGCTGTGCAACAGCCCCTGTGGTTTTATGTTACATCTTCTCGGGCACGTTGATCTTAAACATGGTCAGCACGTTGAAGATGGCGTTCTTCACGCCGATGCACAGAGCCAGACGGGCCTGCTGCACAGCAGGGTCTGCACCCTGGATGCGGCAGTTGCCGTAGAAGCGGTGGAAGGCACTGGCCAGGTCGATGACAAAACGGTTGATGCGGCTGGGGTCGTACTTCTCGGCAGCCATGACGATCTCCTGGGGGAAGGCAGCCAGCATCCGGATCAGGTCCATCTCGCTGGGCTCCGTCAGCAGGGTGGCGTCGATGTGCTCGGCACCGGCAAACTCCACCCCCTCGCTCTCCATCTTCTTCAGGATGGAACAGATACGAGCGTGGGCATACTGCACATAGTACACCGGGTTGTCGTTGTCGGACTTGACGGCCTGGTCCAGGTCAAAGTCGATGCCGCTGCCGGCGTCGTGCATATTGAACAGGAAGCGTGCGCTGTCGATGGGCACCTCCTCCAGCAGGTCCGTCAGGGTGATGGCATTGCCGGTACGCTTGGACATCCGCACAGGCTGGCCGTCACGCATCAGGTTGACCATCTGCATCAGCACCACATCCAGGTCCTCGCCGTGGAGGCCGATGGCGTCCATGGCACCCTTCATACGGGCCACATGACCGTGGTGGTCTGCGCCCCACACGTCGATGGCCTTGGCAAAGCCACGGGTAGCCAGCTTATTGTAGTGGTAGGCGATATCGGCGGCAAAGTAGGTGGGGATGCCGTTGGCACGGACCAGCACCTCGTCCTTGGCCTCCTCCTCGGTGCCGTCCTCGGTCTTTTTCTTGTTGACGGTGCCGTACTTGGCAGCGTACTGGGCACTGCGGTACATGATGGCACCGTCCTCAGCCTTATAGCAGGCACCCAGCTCCAGCAGCTTGTCCACCACAGCCAGCACGGCGCCGGACTCGTGGAGGGTGCTCTCGTGGAACCAGACATCATAGTCGATGCGGTACTTGCCCAGGTCCCGCTTCAGGGCGGCAATGTTCTTAGGCAGGGCGTAGGCCACCAGGGCGTCCTTCAGGGCGGCAAAGGCTTCGCTCTCAAACAGAGCTTCCTCCTCCATCCCCTGGCAAGCGGCCACGTACTTGTCACCGTTCAGCTGGGCAAACTCCCCGGCCAGCACCTTGATATCGCCGCCCTGGTAGCACTCCTTGGGCAGGGGGTAAGCCTCCTCGCCGCAGAACTGCTGCAGGTAGCGCACAGCCAGGCTCTTGCCGAACTTCTGGATCTGGTTGCCTGCATCGTTGATGTAGAACTCCCGGGTCACGTCATAGCCGGACCAGTCCAGCACAGCGGCCAGGCAGTCGCCCATGGCACCGCCACGGGCATTGCCCATGTGCATGGGGCCGGTGGGGTTGGCAGAAACGAACTCCACATTGTACTTGGCACCCTTGCCGTGGTCGGTACGGCCGTACTCCTTATTGGCACAGGCGCTCAGCACCACATCCGCCCAGAACTTGCGAGACAGGAAAAAGTTGATGAAGCCGGGGCCGGCGATTTCCACCTTTTCAAACACAGAGTTCTCCAGCTCGGGCAGATACTTCACCAGCGTCTCTGCGATCTTGCGAGGGGCCATGTGCCAGACACGGGCACCGGCCATAGCGATGTTGGAAGCGATGTCGCCGTTCTTGTTGTCAGCCGGGATCTCCACAATGAACTCCGGCACATGGTCGGGCAGGTCGCTGGCCATCGGCATGGCGCAGTCTGCCTGAGCCGCCCAGGCCGCTGCCGTCAGAAAGGCACGGGCCTGATCCAGCGCCGCCTGACGGGGGTTGGTTTTCTTGGCTTCTTCAAATTCAGCCATTTTCTGCTTCATTTCAATTTCAGTCATGGGTCAGATTCCTTTCACGATCTCAATGGTCTGTCAATTCACGTGGGTCACGGTCACTTCCAGGCGGTTGCGGCTTACCAGGTCGGCACTGTTGGCATCCAACAGGTACCCAAACCGGACCACACCGCCTTTTTCCGTCAGTTGGCAATGGATCTCGTCGGCGGTGACGCCCAGAGTCATGGAGCCGTAGCCGGTCTCGTAGTGGCACAGGTTCCGGCGGCCTTTTTCGATCAGCAGCTGGGTGCCGGCCCCACCGCCCTTGCCAAACCGCAGCATGGCCACACGGCTGCCGTCGGCGGCGATCTTCAGGGTGGTGGTGCAGCCCTCGTAGCCGGTGGTCTCGGTCTCCCGGTAGGTGATGTAGTAGCTGCCGCCCTTCAGCACAAAGCTGCCCCGGGTCATCAGCTCCACAAACTCCTCTTTTTCTTCCTCCGCAGCCGGTTCATCCAGACGCTGTTCGATACGGCTTTTGATGCGGATGATATAGTCCTCTTTCAGCGGTTTGCTCACGTTGTTTTTCCTTATCAATATTTGTCAATGGCGATCTGGTCCACCGGGCCGCCCTTGTACTCGCCCAGGAACAGGTCTGCCGTCTGCACAAAGCCATCGGGCACATCGCTTACGTAAAAATGTGCCTGGCCCTCCTGCTCCGGTGCGGCTCGCAGGCCTCGTTCTGCCAGCATCCGTTCCAGATGATGGGCCGCCGTCTTGGCCGGGTCCACCAGGGTCACCCCGGAGCCCATGAACTGGCCGATCATGGTTTTTAGCAGAGGATAGTGGGTGCAGCCCAGGATCAGGGTGTCCACCCCGGCCTCCCGTACCTGGGTCAAGTACTGGGCAATGACCAGCCGGGTCACCTGCTGCTTTTCTTCCTGACTGTGGTCCACATATCCGGCCTCTACCAGGGGCACGAACAAGGGGCAGGCCTGGGCAACGATCTCCACCCCGGGCACCAGCTGCCGCAGCAGCTTTTCATAGCTGCGGGAGCGGATGGTGGCGGCGGTGCCGATGACACCGATGCGGCGGTTCCGGGTGGCAAAGGCAGCCTCCCGGGCAGCGGCGTCCACCACCCCCAGGTAAGGCACCGGGAGCTTTGCCGCCTCGGCGGCAGGGTAGGTACTGGACACAGTACCGCAGGCCGCCATGATGCACTTGACGTCCTTGGACAGCAGGAAGGCGATGTCCTGCCGGGCGTACTGCCGGATGGTCTCCGGGCTGCGGCTGCCGTAGGGCACCCGGCCGGTATCACCAAAGTAGATGATCTCCTCGTGGGGCAGCCGCTTCCGCAGCTCACGCACGCCGGTCAGGCCCCCCAGGCCGCTGTCGAACACGCCGATGGGGCGATTATCCATGCTGCTTTTCCGTCCTTTCCAGGGCCAGGGCGATGAGGCGGTCGATGAGGGCCGGCACCGGCAGGCCCTCGTGCTCCATGAGCTTGGGGTACATACTGATGGAGGTAAAGCCGGGGAAGGTGTTGATCTCGTTGATCATCACCTTGCCGGTGCCCTTTTCCACAAAGAAATCGCACCGGGCCAGGCCCTCACAGCCCAGGGCGGTGTAGGCCAGGGCTGCGTAGGTCTTTACCTCGTCCAGCTTGGCCTCCGGCAGGTGGGCCGGGATCACGGTCTGGCTGACGCCGTTCTTATACTTATCATCATAGGTGTAGAACTCGGCACCGGCCAGGATCTCGCCGGGCCGGGTAGCCACTGCAGGGTCAGAGCCGATGACGGCGCATTCCACTTCCTGGCCGTCCACAAAGGCCTCGAACACCACCTTGCGGTCGTTGTCCAGAGCCAGGGCAATGGCCTGCTTCAGCTGTTCCCGGCTGGTGACCTTGGAGATGCCCACGCTGGAGCCTGCATTGGCAGGCTTGACGAACACCGGCCAGCCCAGCTTTGCCTCCACGCCGTCGCAGACCCCTTCCAGGTCAGCCTCGATCTCCCAGCGAGTGGCAGCCAGCCACTTGGTGTGGGGGATGTTGTTGGCATCAAACAGGGCGTTGGCTACCCCCTTGTCCATGCACACTGCACTGGCCAGCACACCGCAGCCCACATAGGCAATGCCTGCCAGTTCCAGCAGACCCTGCACCGTGCCATCCTCGCCCCACAGGCCGTGGAGCACCGGGATCACCACATCCACGTGGATCTTCTCCACATGGCCCTCGGGGGTGAACAGGATCATGCCGTGGTCTGCCCGGTCCGGGCTGATGACGCAGGGCATATTGCCTGCCATCTCCTCCCAGCTGCCGTCGGCCATCTGCGCCGCCGTAGCCTCGGTGTAGAGCCAGCGGCCCTCCTTGGTGATGCCCACCGTCAGCACCTCGTACTTGGAACGGTCGATGTGCTGCACAAAGTTGCCCACCGACACACGGCTGACTTCATGTTCGCTGGACATACCGCCAAACAGCAGAACCACACACATTTTTTCAGACTGCATGATCAATCTCTCCTATTTATAAAGCCCACAAGCGGGGCGAGCTCAAACCGGTAAAATTGCCGTTTCGCCTTATTATACAATATCTATGCGCCCGATGCAAGCAAATTGCAAAAAACCCAGACCGGAGCCTGCCGCAAAAAAACTTTCTAAAAATCGAAAAATTCGGCTTGACGGATGGAAAATGCCGTGGTACAATGATATCACCTCTTTTGCGGGGTTATTAAGTGCGCCTGTTTTACAGGTGCTCCCGCAACCCGAGGGAGGTTCAAAACAACCGTTATAATGGAGGTGTCAACAAATGACCGTTAAAATCACTCTGGCCTGCACCGAGTGCAAGCAGCGCAACTACAACACCACGAAGAACAAGAAGAACAACCCCGATCGTCTCGAGATGAAGAAGTACTGCCGTTTCTGCAAGAAGCACACCGTTCATCGCGAAACCAAGTAAGAGAAAGGCGGACGCAACTATGGCAGACAAAACCGAGAAAAAGCCGGGCTTTGTGGCCAGAGCTAAAACTGCTGTCAAGAACTTCTGCGGCAAGGTCGCAAAGTTCTTCCGCGACACCAAGAGCGAGCTGAAGAAGGTGGTCTGGCCCTCTAAGCAGGACGTTAAGACCAACACCGTCGTTGTGCTTGTTACTGTCGCCATCGCAGCAGTCGTGATGATCCTGCTGGACACCATCTTTGGTGGTGTGCTGGGCCTGATCATCGGCGCCTGAGAATCATCTTGAAACGGAGGGTCAACCAAAATGGAAGAATCAACCAAGCTGGTAGATGAGTCCACTGAGGCTCTTTGGTATGTTGTGCATACCTATTCCGGTTACGAGAACAAGGTCGCCAACGACCTGCAGACCATGGTGGAGAACCGTCACCTGCAGGATCTGATCTGCGACATCAAGGTTCCCGTCGAGATGGTTCCTGAGATCGACAAGAACGGCAAGCAGAAGATGGTGGAGCACAAGCTGTTCCCCGGCTACGTTCTGGTCAAAATGGTGATGAACGACGATACCTGGTATGTGGTGCGTAATACGCGCGGCTGTACCGGTTTTGTCGGCCCGGCATCCAAGCCCGTTCCCCTCTCTGCTGAAGAAGTGGAGAAGATGGGCGTGGAGAAGGCTGCACCGCTGACCGTTGATTTCAACGTCGGCGATACCGTGCAGATCACCGCTGGTCCTCTGGAAGGCTTTATGGGCCTGGTGGAGGCCATTGATACCGAGAACTTCAAAGTGAAGCTCAAGGTCAATATGTTCGGCCGTGAGACCCCCGCAGAAGTGGAGATCGGTCAGGTCGAGCTGCCGTAACCAATCGGCACAGATCCGTTTACCAAGGTAAGACCGCAGTGCGGTTCTTATAGAGCGTGTGCAGCGTGCACATGCTCGTGGGAGGCGCAGAGACACTGCGCCGCAACTCACCACAGATTTTTGGAGGTGCATTTATTATGGCACAGAAAGTTACTGGCTACATTAAGCTGCAGATC
>CAKSXW010000039.1 GCA_934518555.1 uncultured Faecalibacterium sp.
TCCTTGAAGTTGTCGTGGTAGCAGTTCCAGCCGGGCTTTGCCAGGTTGCCGCTGAGCTGGCTGTTGGGCAGGGGGGCTGCTGCCAGGCAGGCGTCGGCACAGGCCTGGTCCAGGGCCACCGGGTCAAAGGAGGCAAACATCCCGATATCCGGCAGGATGGGGGCGTCGTTCTCCCCGTGGCAGTCACAGTTGGGGCTGATGTCCTGCACCAGTGCCACATGGAAGCAGGGGCGGCCATGGCAGACGGCAGCGGCGTACTCAGCCATCTTCCGGTCCAGCTCCTCGTTGGCGCAGTCGTTGGGGGAATACACGGCGTCAAAGCTGCAGGCACCGATGCAGCGGCCGCAGCCCTTGCACTTGTCGTAGTCGATGACAGCCTTGTTCTCCTGATTATAAGTAATGGCGTCGGAGCCGCACTCCTTGGCGCAGCGGTGGCAGCCCCGGCACAGGCTCTCCTGCACTGCAGGCTTGCCGGCGGCGTGCTGCTCCATCTTGCCGGCCCGGGAGCCGCAGCCCATGCCGATGTTCTTGATGGCACCCCCAAAGCCGGTGGACTCGTGGCCCTTAAAGTGGGTCAGGCTGATGAACACGTCGGCGTCCATAATGGCCCGGCCGATCTTGGCGGTCTTGCAGTATTCGCCGCCGGGCACCGGAACCTCCACCTCGTCGGTGCCCCGGAGGCCGTCACCGATGATCACCTGGCAGCCGGTGGTCATGGGCCAGAAGCCGTTGAGCTGGGCGCAGGTCAGGTGCTCCAGGGCATTTTTGCGGCTGCCGGGGTACAGGGTGTTGCAGTCGGTCAAAAAGGGCATCCCTCCCTGCTCCTTGCACAGGTCGGCCACCACCTTGGCGTAGTTGGGCCGCAGAAAGGCCAGGTTGCCCAGCTCTCCAAAATGCATTTTGATGGCCACGAACTTGCCATCCATGTCCAGCTGCCGGATGCCTGCCGCCAGGCACAGGCGGCGGAGCTTTTCCAGCAGGCTGGTGCCCACGGGACAGCGGAAATCGGTATAATAAACGTTGGATGCTTCCATGTGGTTTTCCTCCCTTAGTGACCCCCCCGGCAGCGGCCGGGCATGGTGATCTGTTTGTTCCAGTATAGCACAACCCGGCGGCAGAGAAAAGGGACGGCAGCCGCCGTCCCTTTTAAAAGTTTACCTGATCTTTGCCCCGGGCCTTGGCCTGGTACAGCCGGGCGTCTGCCGCCTTTACCAAGGCGTAATACTCGGTGCCGTCCCGGGGGGCCAGGGCCATGCCGATGCTGCCGGAGAGCCGGAGCCCCTGGGCCTGGGGCACTGCCAGCCCATGGAGGGCCTGCCAGATCCGGTCTGCCAGGGCCCGGGCTTCTTCTTCCTGCCGGACGGCGGCCCCTACCACGAACTCATCGCCGCCCACACGGCCCAGGATATCCCCGGGGCTGGTGGTGGACCGCAACGCCTGGGCCACCTGGCGCAGAGCCTGGTCCCCTGCCAGGTGCCCATGGCTGTCGTTGACCTGCTTGAAGTCGTCCAGGTCCAGGAACAGCACTGCATACAAAGGCTGCTGGGCCAGGGCGTCGTTGATCCGCTGCCGGGCCGCCTCCAGGTTCCACAGCTTTGTCAGGGGGTCGGTGCTGGCCTGGAGCCAGGCCGCCTCCAGGGCCTGCTGCTGGGCCTGCTGGGCCTGGTATTCCTGGGTGATGTCCCGGCGGCACACCAGGATCAGCTGCCGCTGCCGGTCATAATAGCGGTAGTCGATCTGCTTGCGGCGGTACTGGCCCTGGGCATCCTTCATGCCGTAGGTAAAGGTGAGCCGGGGGGCCTTTTCCAGATATTCCTGCACATAGGCCAGCCTCATTTTGGCCCAGGCTTCGGCCTGGTCCTCCGGCTGGATATGCCGCTTTATATAGCCTTCCAGTTCCTTCTCGTAGTCCGGGCAGTTCCGGGGCGGCATAATGGTGCCTGCCTTGCCGCTGAACATCTGGTAGCTGCCATGCCGGGCGTCCAGGCACATAAAAAAGTCGCAGTCCTCGTACACATACATCTCTACGATGGACCGCAGCAGCCGGTCTTCTTTCTCCCGGGCGTCGTCCATGCCCTTTTTGTCCTCCTGCATCCTGGACCCCCTTTCTGCCCCTGATCCGGGACGGCTATGGGACCGCTGCCGCCGGGCATTTTTTTCATGCCCTGGGCAGCAGGCCCCGGTTTTCTACGATAATTATACCACAAAGCCTGCCGATGCTTCAATTCTTTGGCCCTGGGATATTCCACAGGATTTTTGAAAAATATTTTCGCACTTGTTCCAATTTCCGGCAAAAACCGCCCCGGTCCAGGACCGGAGCGGCAAAGAAGTTTTCAGGGTCTGCCCCCTCAGGCCAGGGCGGTCACGGCAGCCACTGCCAGCACCACCAGGCCCAGGACGATGCGGTACACGCCAAAGAACTTGAAGTTATGCCGCTTTACGTAATCCATCAGGAAGCGGATGGCAGCCAGGCTCACCACAAAGGCCACCAGGCACCCCACCACCAGCACAGCCACCTCGGTGCCGGACATGGCAGCGCCGGAAACTGCAAACTTTACCACCTTCAGCAGGGAGGCTCCGGCCATGACCGGGATGGCCAGGTAGAAGGTGAACTCTGCCACGCAGGCCCGGGACAGCCCCAGCAGCAGGCCGCCTACGATGGTGGCACCGGAACGGGAGGTGCCGGGGATAATGGCCAGGCACTGCCACAGGCCGATGAGCACCGCCTCCTTGTAGGAGATCTGGTCCAGCCGGGTCACCCGGGGAGAAGTGCGGCGGCTCTCCACCACCAAAAACAGCACGCCGTACAAAATCAGCATAGCGGCTACGGTGATGTAGTTGTAAAAGTGGTCCTCCATCCAGTCGTCCAGGGGGCTGATGAGCAGCACCGGCAGGGTGGCAGCCACCACCTTGAACCACAGGCTCCACACACTGGGCTTGGAGATCACACGGCCCTGCCGCAGCCCAAAGGGCCACAGCTTATTCCAGAACAGCACCACCACGGCCAGGATGGCACCCAGCTGGATCACCACCCGGAACATGGACATAAAGGCATCGCTGGCGTTGAACCGCACCACCTGCTCCAGCAGGATCATGTGGCCCGTAGACGAAATGGGCAGCCACTCGGTGATGCCTTCCACCAGGCCCATTAAGATCGCTTTGATAATTTCCAAAAACGTAAGAGATCCCTCCTAGGATCGTGCCTGCAGGCACGGATATTTCGATTCCCCTCCAGTATACCATACTATGACCCGGGACGCACGGGGAATGCAAAAAATTTTGCGGCAGAGGCTGTCTTTCTCTGCCTGGGGAAATGTGCTATACTGTAGGTATTCCAACCCCCTGCTCCGGTGGGCCGGGGCTTATTAAAAAACGAGGTGAGCCTTTATGAATATTTTGGTGATCGGCTGCGACCAGGTGGGTGCTTCTCTCATCCGGGACCTGGAGCACATCGGCCACGACATCTCCCTCATTGAGCGGGACCCGGAACAGCTGAAGCGGCTGGAGGCCTTTGACGATTATACCTTTGGGGGCACTGCCCTGGTGGGAGACCCTACGGACCCTGACGTGCTGCGCCGGGGCGGCGTGGAGAACTGCGACGCCGTGGCGGCTGTCAGCGAGGACGACTCCATGAACCTGATGGCGGCCCAGCTGGCCAAGAGCCTGTTCCGCCGGGAAAAGGTCATCTGCCGGGTATCGGACCCCCACCTGCAGGTGCTGTACCACAAGGCCTATGAGCTGGAGACCATCTGCCCCACGGTGCTGACGGAGCAATCGGTGTTCCGGGCCCTGGCCAAGTGATCCTGCCCCTTTTGATATTCCGCTTTGTAGAATGAGGTAATGATATGAAAGTTTGTATTGCAGGCGGCGGCAAAGTGGGCCTGTATCTGGCCCAGAGCCTGCTGGCCCACCGCCACAAGGTGACCATCATTGAGCCCCAGGAGGCCTTGTGCCGCTCCCTGGCCGACAGCCTGGACATCCCGGTGATCTGCGGCGACGCCATCAATTTTGACACCTTGCGGACCGCCGACGTGGCCAGCTGCGACGCCTTTGTGGCGGTTACCGGCACCGACGAGGACAACCTGGTGGCCTGCCAGATCGCCAAACGGGAGTTTGGGGTGGACCGCACCGTGGCCCGGGCCTCCAACCCCAAAAACCGGGAGCTGCTCCACACCCTGGGGGTGGACACGGTGGTCTGCGGCACCGACAACCTGAGCCATATCCTGGAACGGGAGATCGAGACCGACACCATCCGGCAGCTGCTGTCCCTGGGGGGCGGCACCGCCAGCCTCAACGAGATCCTGCTGCCGGAGAACTTTGCCTTTGCCGGCCAGGCCATCAAGGATATCCCCATCCCCGGCAACGCCATTCTGGTAAGCATCACCCGGGATACGGAGTTCATCATCCCCCACGGCAACACCCCCCTGCTGCCCTGGGACCGGCTGCTGTGCCTGACCCAGGACGACACCCTCCACCTGCTGACGGAGGCCTGGGGCCTCACAGGCAAATGACCGAACAGGAGCTGCTGCACACGGCCCTGGTGATCCCACCTAAGGCCCGGAAGGTGCTGTGCCTGTGGGCCGCTGTGCCGGGGGCCTTGTTTGCCCCTTTCTGGTTCTGGCAGGGGTGGGCCCAGGGGCTGGGGTTCTGCCTGCTGTGGGCCGGGCTGGTATTTGCCCTGTGGGCCCGGAGCTGCAGCTTTACCGCTGCCCTGACCCCCGGCCACCTGCGGGTACAGCTGGGAGTGGCCTTTCCGGTACTGCGGCAGGTGCCCCGACGGGCCGTTACCGGGGTGCTGCTGCTGCGGACCCCTCTGCTGTGGCTGGCCGGGGCCAGCATCCTGGTGGTCCGGAGCCCCGGAGGCGTTTTGGTGCTGCCGGGGGTGCCCTCGGTGCAGGCGGACGCCCTGGCGGTGATCCTGTCGGAGGGTGCAGTATGACGGAAAAGCGGTTCCACCCCTTTGCGGCCCTGCACCTGCTGCGTAAGACCATACTGGTGTACCTGCTGCCCTTGGTGCAGGTGCTGTTTGCCCGGAACTGGCAGGCCCTGCGTGCCGCCTTGTGGCAGGGCACGGTGCTGTTTGGCCTGCTTACGGCCCTGAGCTGGGCGGTGCTCCACAGCAGCGGCTGGCAGATGGACCCCCGGGGAGACCTGCTGGTGCGGTGGCGGCTGGGCATCCGGCTGGACCGCACCCTCCGGGCCGAGACCCTGGCGGCCTTGACCATTGACCGCCCCCTGCTGTACCGGATGGCCGGGGCCAGCCGCATTGCCCTGTACCCTGCCGGGCAAAAAAGGCCCCTGACCCTGATCCTGGGCCGGGAGGACGCCCAGGAGCTGGCAGACCGCCTGATGCCCCTGGAACATCCGGTGATCCATCGGCCCCGGGGCGGCGAAAAGCTGGTGTTTGCGGTGCTGGGGGCCAACGGCCTATCTACCCTGGCCCTGCTGGCCCTGGCCCTGCGCCAGAGCCGCCCCTACGCCCCGGACGCCCAGACCCTGGCCTTTGCCCAGCTGAGCCAGCTGGCTGCCCTGGCGGCCCGATGGCTGCCGGTGGGCACCGCCTGGTTCCTGGTATTGGTGGGGGTGCTGCTGTGCATCAGCCTGGCCCGCAGTGCCGCCCAGGTGGCCTGCTACCGGGTCTGGCGCACCGACACCCAGCTGGGCAGCCGGGGCGGCCTGGTGCATCAATACGAGACCCGGCTGTGCCGCAGCCAGCTGAACAGCGTGGACCTGCGGCGGTCCCCGGCCACCTGGGCCCTGAAGGCCTGCCCGGTGTTCGTTACTGCCGGGGCCTGCGCCCCGGAGCTGCCCTTTTTTGTGTGGAAGGAGGGCACCCCTCTGCTGCAGGAGCTGCTGCCAGAGGCGGTGCTGCCCCCGGCAGCCATCCCGGACCGGACCCACCGGAGCAAGATATTCTTTTTGTCTGCAGGCCTGCCCTTTGGGCTGTGCCTGCTGCTGACAGCGGTGTCCTGCACCACCCTGCCGGCTCTGACCCTGCCTTTGCTGGTGCCCACCGGCTTTTTTGGGGCCTTGCTGGCAGCGGCAGGGGTGGGCTACTGCCGGGAGGGGGTGTGGCTGCACCAGGGCCGTCTGACCCTCTGCCGCCAGCACGGCTTCCACCTGCACCAGCTCTGCGCCCTGCACCCGGACCTGTGCCTGACGGTGCGGCAATCTCCCTGGGCGGCAGCAGCCTGCCGGGCCAACCTGACCCTGACCTTTCCCGGAGGGCTGCGGCACACTGTCCGCAGCGTGGCGGTGGAGGAGCTGGATTTTTTGCCATTCTGAACTGCAAAGGAGTCTTTTATTTTGATCAAAACGGTTTTATTTGACCTGGACGGCACCCTGCTGAACACCATCGACGACCTGGCCGACGCCGGGAACTGGGTATGCCGCCAAAAGGGCTGGCCCACCTTCTCGGTGGAACAGTTCAAGCGGATGGTGGGCAACGGCATCCCCAAGCTGGTGGAGCGGTTCTCCCCGGAGAACTGCCGGAGCCCGGAGGAGCTGGCCGACACCCTGGCCCAGTTCTCGGCCCGGTACGCCGCCCACAAGGAGGACAAGACCGCCCCCTACCCCGGCATCCCGGAGCTGCTGGACACCCTCCGGGCCAACGGCATCCAGTGCGCCGTGTTCTCCAACAAGGCCGACACCTTTTGTGGAGACATCATCTGCCACTACTTTGGCACCGGGCGGTTCGACGCTGTGCGAGGCAGCCGCCCCAGGGTGCCGGTAAAGCCGGACCCTGCCGGGCTTTACGCTCTCATGGACCAGCTGGGGGCCGACCCTGCCGCCACCCTTTTTGTGGGAGACAGCGACGTGGATATCCTGACGGGCCACAACGCCGGGCTGCCGGCCATGGGGGCCCTGTGGGGCTTCCGGGGCCGGGCCGAGCTGACGGCAGCCGGGGCCGACGCCCTGGCGGCGGTGCCGGAGGATATCTGGACTTATATTCAGGAGCGGAATAAGTAAAAACGTAAAGCAAGAGGCCGTTGCACAGCATTTTGTGCAGCGGCCTCTTATGCATGGGACGATTTGGAATGGTCTCCGCTTCGCTCTGACCATTTTTAGCGGAAACTATTTTATATTCAGTTGCGTTTGTCGCAGCCTGCGGGCCGCTCCAAACGCATTTTCACCGGGAGGAGTCGTAACGGAAAGCGGCAGCAACCACGGTAGACATTCCTAGCCGTTGGGACCTGCAACAACGACGACCGCTGCCTGCGGCAGAAACAGGGAGGAGTTGTTGGGGCAGCGGCCAGCAGGATGCACGGCCCCTCCAAGGGCCGTTGCAGACGCTGGGTGCCGCAACCCGTGACACTAAAAAAGAGCCCACCGGGCTCTTTTTTGCCGCCTGCGGGTGGCCGTGTTCCTTCGATTCCTCGTACGGGTTGCATGAAAAAATCCCTGATCCTAAGATCAGGGATTTTATTCATGACCCGTACGGGAATCGAACCCATGTTACAGCCGTGAAAGGGCCGTGTCTTAACCGCTTGACCAACGGGCCTGACAAATACAGAGCTTCGCTAAAACCTCCGACTTTCATCGTCCACTACTGCGAACGACCGTCCCCCTTATCTTAGCGAAACTCTGTAACGTGGTAGCGGTAACTGGATTTGAACCGGTGACACTTCGGGTATGAACCGAATGCTCTAGCCAACTGAGCTATACCGCCACATATTTAGTTTGCACTTGAACGGTGCTTTATTATTATATCCAGAGATGCCCCTTTTGTCAACACATATTTTCAAAAAATTTTGCAGTTTTTTGTTTTTCCCGGGGCGGCGGTGTCCAGTGCCCCCTGCCCGGCAAAAGGGCCGCTGCACACATCCTGTGCAGCGGCCCGGTGTCTGGGTCTTTTTATCCTTTGGGGGGTCCAGGGGTCAGTGGCTTGCCCTTACTGTCCGGGGTAGGGGCAGTAGGTGCAGTACACTGCATACAGCTTGCCGTCAATAAAGGCTGCATCCAGGCCGATATGGGTATCCTCTTCCGCACCCAGCACTCCCATGCCGTATTCGCTGCATTCGTAGAGCCGCTGCTTCATCTTCAGGGTCGAGGGCGGCAGCTCCGTATCCAGGTACAAGCGTGTTCCGCTTGTGCCGTGGCCCACGCTTCTGCTCAAATGATAGCCCCGAAGCCCACTGGCCCCCTTGAACCAGGTTATAAAGTTGTTCCACATGGGTGAATCTTTTTCCATCACAAGCTCCGGGGTACCTGCCTCCAGGAAGAGGCCCATAAAATACTGTTCCCATTCCGTGGACTCCTGCAGCTTTTCCAGCGGTGCCCAGCCTTTTTCTTTCCGCAGCTGGTTGACCACCTGGAATACTGCCTCCCGGGCCTGGGCGTCGGAGGTGATGGGAACATCGGTCTCGTCGTTACAGGCGGTCAGTATCAGCAGCAGCAGACCTGCCAGCAGCACCAGAGCCCAGCGTAACCGTTTTTTCATAGGGATCATCCTCTCTTTCCTAAAGTTCCAGGGGGAGTTCTTACCACTTCCAGCATACCAGATGCGCCCCCTTGGCCGCAAGGGCTTTGGAGGGTCCGGGGCACTTCAGGGCAGAAAAGTTTTTCTCCCCTTTTCATGCCCTTTGCACAAATTGGGCGGAAACTGCCGGGCCCAGACGCAAAAAGCACCGTTTCCTTGCGAAAACGGTGCTTTTTTCAACCTTTTTCTGCCCCGGTGTGGAAAAGCCGGTGCAAAGAGGCCTTAGTTCTTTTTGTTGGTGGGCACCATGACCTTCAGGCCGCCCATGTAGGGCTGCAGCACTTCGGGGATGGTGACGCTGCCGTCAGCCTGCAGGTGGTTCTCCAGGAAGGCAATGAGCATCCGGGGAGGAGCCACGCAGGTGTTGTTCAGGGTGTGGGCCAGGTAGGTCTTGCCGTCCTTGCCCTTGATGCGGATGTGCAGGCGGCGAGCCTGAGCATCCCCCAGGTTGGAGCAGGAGCAGACCTCAAAGTACTTCTGCTGACGGGGGCTCCAGGCCTCGATGTCACAGCTCTTGACCTTCAGGTCAGCCAGGTCACCGGAGCAGCAGTTCAGCTGACGCACCGGGATCTCCATGCTGCGGAACAGCTCCACAGACATCTGCCACAGCTTCTCGTACCAGTCTGCGCTCTCCTCGGGGCGGCAGACCACGATCATCTCCTGCTTCTCGAACTGGTGGATGCGGTAGATGCCGCGCTCCTCGATGCCGTGAGCGCCCTTCTCCTTGCGGAAGCAGGGGCTGTAAGAGGTCAGGGTCAGGGGCAGGGTGTCCTCGTCCAGCGTCTGGTCGATGAAGCGGCCGATCATGGTGTGCTCGCTGGTGCCGATCAGGTACAGGTCCTCGCCCTCGATCTTGTACATCATGGCGTCCATCTCCGGGAAGGACATGACGCCCTGCACCACGTTGCCGTGCATCATAAAGGGAGGGATCACATAGGTAAAGCCCTTGTTGATCATAAAGTCGCGGGCGTAGGCCAGCACAGCCTCGTGCAGGCGAGCAATGTTGCCCAGCAGGTAGTAGAAGCCGTTGCCGGCCACACGGCCTGCAGCGTCCATGTCGATGCCGTCAAAGCTCTCCATGATCTCGGTGTGGTACGGGATGGGGAAATCCGGCACCACGGGCTCGCCAAAACGCTGAGCCTCCACGTTGCAGCTGTCATCGGGGCCGATGGGCACGCTGGGGTCGATCATCTGGGGGATGGAGTACATGATCTCCTGGATCCGGGCAGACAGTGCCTCCTCCTCCTTCTCCAGCTCAGCCATCTTGTCGGCGTCGGCCTTCACGGCGGCGTTGTTGGCGTCGATCTGAGCCTGCAGCTGGGCCTTCTGGGCCTCGTCGGTGCACTTCTTCAGCTGGCCGAACAGAGGGCCGTTGGCCTTGCTGAGCTTGTTACGGGCAGCCTTCAGGTTCTCCACTTCCTTCAGGGCGGCACGGTACTGGGCATCCTTTTCGATGACCTCGTCCACCAGGGGGAGCTTGGCGTCCTGGAACTTTTTCTTGATGTTTTCCTTGACAGCGTCCGGGTTCTCACGGACAAATTTGATATCAAGCATGATTGACACTCCTTGCTCTATTTGCTCTATATGGTTCTCAGCAGGGCCACAGGGCCTACCGCTGCCGCTCAAAGGCGGTGTTACCGCCTTGGATCGCTTGGTTAATCTTCCAGCTGGTACTGCCCCAGCAGGTTGGCAAAGCTCCGCAGCTGCTCGTCGGAGTAAAAATGCACCGTCAGCTTGCCTTTGCCCCCGTGGTAGGCCACATGGACCTCGCTGCCCAGCACCTGCTTGAGGCTTTCTTCCACCTCCACCGGCAGGGTGCCCCGGCTCTGGGGCTCCTGGGGTGCCCGGTCCGGCTTTGCCAGCTTTTTGCACAAGGCCTCGGTCTGGCGCACGTTCAGCTGGTTGTCGGCCACCAGCCGGGCGGCCTGCTCCTGCAGCTCCGGGGTGGGCAGGCCCAGGATCACCTTGGCGTGGCCCATCTCCAAAAATCCGCTTTTCAGCAGCTCCAGCACCGATTCCGGCAGGTTCAGCAGCCGCAGGCTGTTGGCCAGGGCACTGCGGCTTTTGCCCAGCTTCCGGGCGGCCTGCTCCTGGGTCAGCTCACAGCGGTCCATCAGCTCCCGGATGCCGGCGGCTTCTTCCACCGGGTCCAGGTCCTCACGCTGAAGATTTTCCACCAACGCCAGCTCCATGGCCTGCTCGTCGGTAACGTCCTTGACCACCACCGGCACCTCGGTGAGGCCTGCCATGCGGCAGGCACGCCAGCGGCGTTCTCCGGCTACGATGCTGTAGCCGCCCAGTCCCTGGGGCCGCACCGCAATGGGCTGCAGCAAGCCGTGCTCCGCAATGCTGGCAGCCAGCTCCCCTAAGGCCTCCTCGTCAAAGGTCTTACGGGGCTGGTCCGGGTCCGGCTCGATCTCCCGCAGGGGCAAAGTCTGCACCCCGGTATCGGCCCCCAGGCTGGGTGCGGCGTCCTCAAACAGACTTTCCAGCCCCCGGCCCAGTCCTCCTTTTCCTTTTGCCATTCTTCTCTCTGTTCCCCCCGTATGTTAGTCTTCCAGTGCGCTCTTGGCCGGAACCGACTCCGGCACACTTTTGCCCCGGCTCCGGGCCTTTTTAGGCGGATGGGGGCGGTTGTTTTTTACAAATTCGATGGCCAGATCCATGTAGGCTTCGCTGCCCTTGCCCTTGGGCTCGTAAAAATTGATGGGCTGCCCGTAGCTGGGGGCCTCCGAAATGCGAATCGAACGGGGGATCGTGGTTTTATACACCTTGGAGCCAAAGTACTTCTGCACCTGCTCCACCACCTGCACCGTCAGATTGTACCGCAGGGAGAACATGGTGAACACCACGCCCTCGATATCCAGGTAGGGGTTGTACTTTTTGCGGATGGTCTTGAGGGTGCTGATAAGCTCCGACAAGCCCTCCAGGGCGTAATACTCGCACTGCACCGGGATCAGCACGCTGTCACAGGCACTGAGGCCGTTGAGGGTCAGCAGGTCCAGGCTGGGCGGACAGTCGATAAAGATATAGTCGTAGTCCTGCTGCACCGTGGCCAGGGCCTTCCGCAGGCGGCTTTCCCGGCCCGGCAGGTCGATCATCTCCAGGCTGGCTCCTGCCAGACGGGTGTTGGAGCCGATGACATCGGTGCGGAACTCGGTCTTGCGGATGGCCTGGGCGGCAGTGGCCCGGCCAATGAGCACCTCATAGGTGCCGCACTCCACGCTGCGCTTGGGGATGCCGTAGCCGGTGGTGGTGTTGCCCTGGGGGTCCAGGTCCACGATGAGCACTTTTTTGCCCAAAGCCGACACGCAGGAGGACAGGTTGACGGCGGTGGTAGTCTTGCCTACGCCGCCCTTCTGGTTTGCGATTGCTACAATTTTTGCCACAGGTGTTTCTTCCTTCCGGGAAAAATGGGGTGTTCCACATGGAACATTCGCAGTTGTGCCTGCTCGTTTCCCGTCGCACAGACATCTCAGCCCCTAGTATAGCACACTCCGGTGGGTTTTTGAACCGTTTACCGGCTTTTTCGGCGGTTTTTTGACATTTTGCGGTGCAAAAGTTCCGGTTTTGCCAGGCTGATGGGCAGTTTTGAAGCAAATTTGCCCTCCCCGGCCCCTGTTCCACATGGAACATCAGCCCTTTTCGGCGGCAGCAGTGGGGATCCGGACGGTGTACTCAATGTAGCCGTCCTTCTCCTCCCGGTGGGCGGTGGCAGGCACCCCATTGTCGGTCATGAGCCGGATGGCGTGGTCGATGGTGTTCACAAAGATCCGCACGTCCTTTACCATGGACACCCGGCGGCGGCCCTTGCCGCTTTGGTTCAGCAGCTGCTGGATGTACAGGTCCGTCTGCCGGGCGTTGAGCCGCCCCTTGGCAATGTGGATCAGGGCCTCGCTGCGGCGGTTTTCCGGCAGACGCAGCACCGCCCGGGCGTGACGCTCCGTCAGGCCGTTGTCCCGGACGAACTGCCGCTGGTCCCCTGTCAGCTGCAGCAGCCGCAGCTTGTTGGCCAGGGTGGGCTGGGCCATGCCCAGCCGCTGGGCAGCCTGGGCCTGGGTGCAGTCCCACAGCACCAGCAGGTCCCGCAGGCCCTGGGCCTGCTCAAAGGGGTCCAGGTCCTGCCGCTGCAAATTTTCCAGCAGACCCAGGGCCGCAGTTTCCGCATCTGCATAGCTGTACACGATGGCCGGGATGGTGGTCATCTTGGCCAGCTTGCAGGCCCGGAGCCGCCGCTCCCCTGCCACCAGCTGGTAGCCCTCCGAGGTCCTGCGGACCGTCACCGGCTGCAGCAGCCCGTTTTGCCGGATGCTCTGGGCCAGCCCTGCCAGCTCCTGCTCCTCAAAGGTCTTGCGGGCCTGAAAGGGCGAGGGCTGGATCTGGTCGATGGGCAATACACAGAGCTTTCCGCCGGGCTTTTTCCGTTCAAACATTACAAAGGACGCCTCCTCTTTCCAGATTTCCGGTGGATTTTTCCACTCTTTTCCGGGGAAATGTGGAAAACTCACCCCAAAGCCAGTGTACCACACAAACAAAGACCCTGCCAGAAGTTTCGTTCGGCAGGGTCTTGCATCTTCTTATGAAAATGGGATCATTTCAGGGGGCTTTTTGCGATCTTACCGCCATTTCTGGGGTAGGCTGTCGGGGTTTGCGAAATCTTTTTGCAGAGGATCAGGGTCCGGGTGTCGCCGCCGGGCAGGTGCAGCTGCCGGGTCTCCCGGTACTCGCCGCCCAGCTTTTTGATGGCACCCCGGGCGGCCGCCAGCTCCTCCTCCCCGGATGCTCCCTTCATGGCCAAAAAGTTGCCCCCCACCTTTACCAGGGGCAGGCAGTATTCTGCCAGCATGGGCAGGGCCGCCACCGCCCGGGCAGAGGCCAGGTCGAACTGCTCACGCCAGGCCTTGCGAGCGGCTTCCTCTGCACGCTCCTTGGCAAACTCCACCCCGGTAAGGCCCAGCTCCCCACAGGCGTACTTCAAAAACTCCACACGCTTGCCGGTGGGCTCCATGAGGGTCAGCTCCAGCTCCGGCTTGAAGATCTTGGTGACGATGCCCGGGAAGCCTGCCCCGGCCCCCACGTCCACCATGCGGCCTGCCACTTCCGGCTGGCTGGCAAAAAGCAGGCTGTCCAAAAAGTGCTTGTCCTCAATGCCCTCCGGGTCGGTAATGGCTGTCAGGTTCACCTTTTGGTTGTAGTCCACCAAAATCTGTGCAAAGGCATCCAGCTGGTCCAGCTGGGTGCCGGTAAGGGAGATGTTCCACGTGGAACACTTGGCCTCCAGCCGCTGTTTGTCGATCATAGCAATGGTTCCTTTCTGTTGTTCTGGGTCAGGCGTGGGCTGCCAGGGCGATGCTCAGCTGGGCCACGTCCGAGGGAGACACCCCGGGAATGCGGCTGGCCTGGCCCAGGTTCTTGGGCCGGATACGGGCCAGCTTTTCCCGGGCTTCCAGGGTCAGGCCCGTCAGGGCAGCGTATTCAAAATCTTCCGGGATCAGGGTCTTTTCGTGCCGGGCCACCTCCCGGATCATCCGGTCCTGCCGGGCAATGTACCCGGCGTACTTGATCTCGGTCTCCAGCCGCTCTGCCAGCATGGGGGTGATGCCCTGGCCCCAGCCAATAAGCCCGGCCACCAGGTCATAGTGGATCTCCGGCCGCCGCAGCAGCTCCTGGGCAATGCCCCCCTCTGCGGCAGGGGCCAGCCCTGCGGCCTCCATGGCAGCCTGGAGCTCGGCGGTCCGCAGGTGGCTCTGCTGCAAACGGCGGCGTTCCGCCTCCAGCAGGCTCTGGGTGTGCTGGTACTTGGCCCACCGATCCTCCTGCACCAGGCCGTATTCCCGGCCAATGGGGGTCAGCCGGGTGTCGGCGTTGTCCTGCCGCAGGGTCAGGCGGTACTCGCTGCGGCTGGTCATCATGCGGTAGGGGTCCATGACCCCCTTGGTCACCAGGTCATCCACCAGGGTGCCCAGATAGCTGGTGTGCCGGGGCAGCACCAGCTGTTCCCTGCCCAGGGCGTTGCAGGCGGCGTTGAGGCCTGCCAACAGGCCCTGAGCGGCGGCCTCCTCGTAGCCGGAGGTGCCGTTGAACTGCCCGGCGCCGTAGAGGCCCCGGACCACCTTGCTTTCCAGGGTGGCCTCCAGGCTGGTGGGGTCTACGCAGTCGTACTCGATGGCGTAGGCAGGCCGCAGGATCTCAATGTTTTCAAAACCCCGGATGCTGCGGTAGAAAGCGTTCTGCACATCCTCCGGCAGGCTGCTGGAGGCTCCCTGAAGGTACATCTCCTCGGTGTTCTCTCCGCAGGGCTCCACAAAAATGGGGTGCCGGTCCTTTCCGGCAAAGCGCACCACCTTGTCCTCAATGGAGGGGCAATACCGGGGGCCCACTCCCTCGATCATGCCGCCGTACAAGGGGCTGCGGTGGATGTTGTCCAGGATGATCTTGTGGGTGGTGGGGTTGGTGTAGGCGATCCAGCAATCCACCCGGTTGTGCATAGGGGTATCGGTGAGAAAGCTGAAGGGCTGCAGCTGGTCCTCCGGGTCTCCGGGCTGGCACTCCAGCTGAGAAAAATCAATGCTGCGGCGGTGCACCCGGGCCGGGGTCCCGGTCTTGAACCGGCGCAGGGGCAGCCCGGCCTCTTTCAGGCTCTGGGTCAAAGCGTTGGAGGCATGCATCCCGTCGGGGCCGGAGGCGTACCAGGCGTCTCCCACAAAAATTTTGCCTCCCAGGTTGGTGCCGGTGGCCAGCACCACGCACTTGGCAGTGTATTCCCCGTTCAGCTGGGTGATGACCCCCTTTACATGGCCATCCTCCACCTCCAGGGCCACCACCTCTGCCTGGTGGATGGCCAGGCCCGGGGTCAGCTCCAAAGCGTGCTTCATGTATTCGTGGTACCGCTTGCGGTCCGTCTGGACCCGAAGGGCGTGGACTGCCGGGCCCTTGCCCTTGTTCAGCATCCGGCTTTGCAGATAGGTGGCATCGGCTGCCAGGCCCATGAGGCCCCCAAGAGCGTCAATTTCTCGTACCAACGTGCCTTTTGCCGTTCCGCCAATGCTGGGGTTACAGGGCATATTGCCAATGGAATCCAGGCTCATGGTAAACACGGCGGTGCGTGCCCCCAGGGCAGCGGCGGCGTGGGCTGCCTCGATGCCGGCGTGCCCGGCACCAATGACGATCACATCATAATCTCCTAAGTGGTTCATATACTTTCGGGTTTCCTCTAATAATTGATTTGAAATGCCCTCCGTTTTACTCTGGGCATTTTCAGCGGAAGAATTATTTTAAATTTCGGGTTACAGGAAAGTCTGCGGACTTTCCTGTAACCCATTTTCACGGGTGGGATCGTAACGGGAAACGGCAGCAGCAGCGCTCGCTCCCCCGGGGGGAGCTGTCGCGCAGCGACTGAGGGGCTATCAATCGGCGGAGCCGGAAAAAACGGTTAAAAGATCTTCACGCCGAACAGGCGTGAATCTTCAGTTTTTTCCGGTGTAGCCCACTGCTTTGAGGTTAAAAGGGGCGTGCAGCCCCTTTTTCGTGGCTCCAGCGCATCGAAATCGCTGTGACCTTGCTGTGCTGAACGCACATCATTTGCTGCACAAACCGGTCTGCGACTTGAAAGCCCCACTGGGGCTTTCATGCCTTGCAGGCACCGCCGCACTTTTCTTCTCTTTTGGTGTCAAAAGAGAACATTCCCGCCCTTATTTCCCCACGCAGAACCGCTCAAACACCTGCTCGATGACGGCCTCGGAGGCGTTTTCCCCCGTCAGGTCCCACAGAGCAGCCAGAGCATCGTCTACGCAGACGGAAACAGCGTCCAGGCCAAAACCTCCGGCGGCGGCCTCCAGGGCCCCCTTTACGGCGTCCCGGGCCCGGAGGGCGGCGGAAAGCTGCCGCTGGCCCGAAAGGCTGGCGGCGTGGGGGTCCACCTGGTTGGTGCCCAGCAGCCGGGCCACCGCAGCGGCGATGACCTTGCGGCTCCCCTCCTCCCGGCAGCACACCGGCAGCACCAGGGCAAAGTCCTGGGCGATGAGCTCCGGGTCGAACCGGGCAGGCTTGTCCTCCTTGTTGATGAGGGCAATGGCCGGCCGGCCTCCGCAGCGCTGGGCCAGCTCCAGGTCCTCCCGGGTGGGAGGCTCTGAGCCGTCGAACACTGCCAGCACCAGGCCAGCTTCCTCCAGCTTTTTCCAGCTGCGGCGGATGCCCTCGGCCTCAATGGCGTCCTGGGTCTCCCGGAGACCGGCGGTGTCAAAAAGGTTCAGCCGGATATCTCCCAGCTGCACCGCCTGCTCCACCACGTCCCGGGTGGTGCCGGCCACCGGGGTGACGATGGCCCGGTCAAAGCCTGCCAGCAGGTTCAGCAGGGTGGATTTTCCAGCGTTGGGGCGGCCCAGGATCACGCAGTCCACCCCTTCTCGCAGCACGGTGTCGGCGTTGTAGCTGCGGATCAGCCCCTCCAGGGCCTCCTGAACGGAGCCCAGCACCTGGCCCAGGTGGGCGGCATCCAGCTCCGGCACATCCTCCTCAGGAAAGTCCACCCAGGCCGTCAGGTGGGCCTGCAGGGCAGTGAGGGCCTCCCTTTGCTGGCCGATCTTCCGGGCCAGGGCACCCCCCAGGGCGGCGTTGGCCAGGGCAGCTCCCTGGCGGCCGTCGGCAGAGATCAGGTCCATGACCGCCTCTGCCTGGGTCAACCCCAGCTTGCCGTTGAGGAAGGCCCGACGGGTGTACTCCCCTGCCCCGGCAGGTTCTGCCCCGGCAGCCAGACAGGCCTCCACCAGCCGCCGGGCCACCGCATTGCCCCCGTGGCAGGAAAGCTCCACCACGTCCTCCCCGGTGTAGCTGTGGGGTGCCCGGAAAAACAGGGCCACCCCCTGGTCAAAGGCCTCGTCCCCCTCCACAAAGCTGCCAAACAGGGCAGTGTAGCCCTTGGCCTGGGCCACAGACTTGGCGGCGTTGGCAGGGCGGAACACCTGTTCTGCCACCTGATAGCTCCGGGGGCCCGACAGGCGCACCACGGCAATGCCTCCGGCCCCGGGGGCAGTGGCGATGGCGGCAATGGTCGATCCCTGCATAGTTGTTCCTTTCCGCCCGGGGCCTTTGGCAGCCGGGGCAATGGGGTGTGGGGGCCTCCCGGCAGCCAGAGCTGCCGAGAGAACGCACTTTCGGATTTTACAGCTTATTTTACCACGTTTTTTCGCAAAAAGATACACCCACCGATGGGTTTTTCCACATCTTCTGAAATCTTGGTGGAAAAGCTAAGGGTTTTGCATTGTTCTGCCTGCCGGGCAAAGGAGGATTTGGAATGTGCTCCGCTGTGCTTTGCACATCTTTAGCGGAAGAATTATTTTAAATAGAGCCACACCGGGCGGTCTGCGGACCGCCCGGTGTGGCGTTTTCACAGGAGGGGCCGCAAAGGGGAACGGCAGCTGCCAACCGCTCTCCTGGGGGGAGCTGTCGCACAGCGACTGAGGGGCCGCCAATCGGCGGAGCCGGAAAAAACGGTTAAGAGATCTTCACGCCGAACAGGCGTGAATCTCCAGTTTTTTCCGGTGGAGCCCACTGCTTTGGGTTTGTCAAGGGCGAGGAGCCCTGGACCCGTTGTGGGGTGGGTGGAGTCCAGAGGAAGGGAGGGGGGAGTCGGAACACCCCTCCCTACCTCTGGCCCAGCGGAGCGTCCCTGCCCGGTGGAAGGCAGCAGAGGCCTCACATTGCCAGGGGCAGCTGCTCCCCCCACAAACAACAAAGCCGGGCGGCCCATTACGGACTGCCCGGCTTTGTGTTAAAAGTTAAAAGATCCTGTTACAGCTCGATCTTGCCAAAGCTGAAATCGGCAAAATCATCCACACGCTCGGTGCGCTTGGGTGCCACCGGTGCGGCACTCTCGGCGTCCCGGGGTGCGTAGGTGCGCTCGGGGACACTGGAGGGACGGGGGCCACGGCCCCCGGCAGGGCGGGAGCCGCCACGGTAGCCGCCGCTGCGGCCGCCTTCCTTGCGGTCCCCATGGTCATTGCGGCCCCGATAACCGCCGTTGCGGTTGCCGCCGGGCCGACGGCCATTGCGGTTGCCGCCCCGGGGGCGGCGCTCGCCGTAGGTGTTCTCGGTCTGGGCGTCAGGGGCGGTGGAGTAGATCACCACACGGCGGTCCCGGCCTTCGCCCTTGCTCTCGCTGCGGACCCCCTCCATCTTGCTGATGGCAGAGTGGATGATGCGGCGCTCGTAGGGGTTCATGGGCTCCATGGCAAAGCTGCGGC
>CAKSXW010000040.1 GCA_934518555.1 uncultured Faecalibacterium sp.
CGCAGCGTCCGCACATGGTCGAACCTGCCCATCATCGTCCTGAGTGCCCGGAGCGAAGATTCTGATAAGATCGAAGCCCTGGACAACGGCGCAGACGATTATTTGACAAAGCCGTTTTCCGTGGACGAGCTGCTGGCAAGACTGCGTGTAACGCAGCGCCGATTGAATCTGCTGGCTTCTGACGGCATCAATAGTCCGGTTTTTGTCAATGGTCCTTTAAAGATCGACTTCTCGGCAGGCTGCGTCTGGTTGAGCGAGAATGAATTGCATTTGACCCCCATCGAGTACAAACTGCTGTGTGTGCTGGCGCATAATGTGGGCAAAGTGCTGACGCACACCTGCCTCACGCAGAAAGTATGGGGCAGCACGCAGGAAAATGACATTGCGTCCTTGCGTGTTTATATGGCATCCCTGCGAAAAAAGCTGGAACGATGCCCGAATGCGCCGCATCTCATCCAGACCCATGTTGGCGTAGGATACCGGATGCTGCGTGCGGAAAATGATGAAGTATCGTAAAAAGTGCGCCGGACAGCGGCTTCCAGCGCAGAGCAGTTGATTCCATAGGTCCACTGCTGCGGAGCAGGGCGGTCCTCCGGGTGCAGAAGCTCGTGCACGATCTGCTTGTGGTATGGAAGATTGTGCGGCTTTTGTATGGAAGAAGGTTCTGTTTTATGCGGCCGTACCGGTATGCGGTTTCATGGCGGTTTCTGTACCTGCAACAGTCTGCCGATAAGCACTGACGGCATCCATGTATTGTTCGACCAGCTGTGGGTAGTCGGCAGCATAGGGCGGAGTTTTCCGCAGCACGGTCTCCACTGCACACAGGGCAATTTTGGCAACGTCCAATGTGATCTGATTCGTCATAACGGTATCCTCCGTTCATTTTTCTGTGTATAGGATACCACATAACGCAAAAAAGAGAACGGAAGTTTCCGTTCTCTTTTTTGAAAAATACAGATATTTTATGCGTCCGAAGGTAAATTTTGCGTTTTGAGTGCGCTCTGCCGCAGCACGATGCGCACGGTGGTGCCGGTAGTATCGCTGTCAAAATCAAAGACGAAATCCTGATACAGCATCGAGAGCCGCTCGTAGATGTTTTTCAGCCCGATGCCGTGTCCCTGCGGCTTTGCCGTAAAGGTGCGGATCTCGGCCAGCCGTTCCGGTGCAACGGGCGTGCCGGTGTTGTGCACCAGCAAGGTCAGGGTGTCGCCCTCTGCCTGCGCCGATACGGTGATGCGGCACACTTCATCGCTGTCCTCTACGCCGTAGTGGATGGCGTTTTCCACCAGCGGCTGCAAGGTGAAGTGGGGCAGATACCATTGCTCCAGCTCCCCGGAGGAAGTCAGGTTGAACTCTGCCCGGCTGCGGTAGCGCAGCTGCTGGATGGCGATATAGCTTTCCGCCAGATGCACATCGGCGGCAGCGGTGGAGTTCTGGCGCGGGCTCAGCGCAGCGCGCAGGATGTCGCCCAGACTGACGATCATCTTGCAGGCATCCTCACGATTTCCAGCTTTCACAAGCCAGTTCAGTGTTCCCAACGTGTTGTACAGGAAATGTGGGTTGATCTGCGCCTGCAGCATTTTATAGCGGGTCTCCTGCAAAAGCAGCTGCTTTTCGTAGTTTTCGTGGATCAGGGTGTCGATCTTGCCCAGCATGGAGTCAAATTCCCGCGTCAGGGTGCCGATCTCATCCGCTGCCGGGTCGGCGGGCAACAGGGCGCGGGCGGCGGCAAAATTGCCCTCCTGCTGATCCACGGTCTGCATGGCTTCGCTCAGGGTATGGATGGGCTTTGTGACCAGCCGCGCCATGTGCAGCAGCACCCATGCAAACAATAGCAGGATGGCGCACTCGCCAAAGATCAGTGCATTGCGGGCGGTGTTGATCTGGCCATAGATCTGGCGGTAGTCGAACACGCTGCACAGCCGCAGCCCGGTCACGGAGCTTGTCAGCCAGCAGATGTAGTATTTTTTGCTCCCGATGGTGCTGATGCGGTAGCCGTGGGCGCTTTCCTCCTGCGGCAGAGCTGCCGCCGCCTCTTCGCCGCTGTGGTAGATCAGCTGGGTGCCGTTGTAGAGATACAGCTCCGAAGGTCGGCTGGAAAGGCTGTGGATCTCGTTATCCAGCAGCTTGCCCACATCCAGCGCCACCACGATGGTGCCCAGCTTTTTCAGGCTCATGTCCTGACTGCGCAGAATGCGCCGCCCGCACAGGATATAGGGGTAGTCTGCACTGTCGGAGGTCTGTATCACAAAGCCGCCGGGGGTGGCGTTCAGTGCCATTTCCAGCGCGGTCTGCCGCCCGGCGCCGGGGTCGGGCATATCCTGCCCGATGGTCAGGGTGTGGCCGTTCAGGTCGGTGTATTGCAGGCTGTTGATCTGACGGTCCTGATAGATCTTTTCCAGCAGCAGCGGGCGCACGCCGGTAAGCAGATAGTAGTAATTGGCGGTCTGCGGGTCTGCCTGCGCCAAGGCGTTCAGCTGTTCCTGAATATTGGAATCCACCGCGATGCTGCGGGTCAGGGTGTCGATATCCTGAATATCGTCGTCCACCCGCTGCACAAAAAAGTCCAGCTCCTGTAAGGACTTCTCATAGAACTTTTCCTCAAACACCGAAAGCCCCAGATGCAGCGCACCGATCATCAGTGCGCCGCTGAGCAGAGTGAGCACCACAAAAATGCCCACAAACTTCTGTGCCAGCGGTAGGTCCAGAAACTGTCTTTTGATGCGGCGGAACATAGGCTCTCCTTACTCGCCCCAGCGCTGCTCCATCAGCCGCCAGAGCGTGTCGTCATCCGGGTGGTTGTCCGTGTTCAAAATCAGCATGATGCGGCGGTCCTCCTCCCGGTCGCCAAACTCTCGCATCCACTCGTAGAAGTGGGGGCCCTCCCCCAGCTCCATGGCCTGACTGGTAAACTCGTAGTCGCCGTAGCCCGACAGCACCACAAAGGTCATGTCCGGGTACTGCTCTCTGGCCTTGCGGATCATCTCAATGCCGTTCATTACCGGCATCTTGATATCCACAATGGCAAGGTCAGGCTTGTATTTTGCGATCTTCTCCAGGCCCTCGGCACCGTTTCTGGCTGTGCCCACTACCTTCATGTCATAGGTCTCCCACGGGATGAACTGCGCCATACCCTCCCGCTCGATCTCCTCGTCGTCCACGATCAACAGCGTATGCAAGCCGATCTCTCCTTCTCCTGTGTCTTTAGTAATAAAATAATATACTTTATTAAGGTTTGCAAGTTCTAGCGAAAAAATGTCGCTACCTTTCAAAAAATATGCCGGATTTGTACAGGCGAAATCAGCGCAACTGTGCTATCCTAGGGGTGCAGAGAGCTCTGCATGTGCAGCATCCTCTCCCCAGGGTGAGCAGGGCATCTCCAAAATTTTCCTGATATTTTCTCCTTCCGCACGAAAGCAGCCGCAGGTGAATGCCGGCTGCTTTTGTGCTATAATGGAGCAAAAACATCCTATTGGGAGGCAACCATCATGGAACTTTGGATCAACGACGGCCTGCACCAGGCATCCACAGGCATCCGCTCTTTTTTACTGGTGGGCCAGTCTAACATGGCCGGACGGGGAGACCTGACCCCGGAGAACGCCATCACCGCCCCGGACTGCTTCATGCTGCGGATGGGCCGCTGGCAGCCCATGAGCGAGCCCATCAATGTGGACCGCCCGGTGGCGGAGGGGGCCTGCCCTCGCAGCGGAGCCAACCTGGCTGCCAGTTTTGCCGCCCGGCTGCAGCAGCAGATTGGGGCCCCTGTGGGCCTGATCCCCTGCGCCGACGGCGGCACCCGGATCAGCCAGTGGCAGCCGGGGGAGGTGCTGTTTGACCACGCCGTTTTTCAGGCAAAGTTGGCTGTACGGACTTCTGCGCTGACGGCGATTCTCTGGCATCAGGGTGAAAGCGACTGCCTGGCCCCGGAACAGCTGGAAGCCTACCCGGAACAGTTCCGGCGCACCATGGAGGGGTTCCGGGCCCAGCTGGGGGACCTGCCCATCGTGGTGGGGGAACTGGGATACCCGGAAAACGGCTTTCACGGCACCCCTGCCCCCTTGCTGAAGGAATTCAACCGCCGCCTGCCCCAGTGGGCCGCCCAGCTGCCTCGCTGCGCTGTGGTGTCTGCCCAGGGGCTTGCCGCCCGGCCCGACGGCCTGCACTTTACCACCGAGAGCCTCCGCACCCTGGGCTTGCGGTATCTGGAAGCCTACAAGAGTCTGGTGTAAATGCCGGATTTCTTCAGGAAAGCAGTCGCTTTTCTGCAACCGCTTTTGGGCTTTCTATGCTACTATAGAGCCATAGAGAGGTGAACGAAAATGCTGTTTGGTCGGGAATATATGCCGGAAGGTGCGGGTGTTGACCCGGATGCGCCCCGCAAAAAGGGTGTTGCACGGCTTTGGGAGATCCTGAGCCGTGACTTAGACGGCATTTTCCTGTCCGGGGTACTGGCAATGTTGGCCTGTGCCCCGGCAGCAATTCTGACAGGTATTGCCCTTTGGCTGGGCAGCCTGCCCCTGTGCCTGCTGGCTGCCTGTTGCACCGGATGGCTGGTGGGGCCGGCGTTGACAGGCCTTTGCGACACCATTCTCCGTGCCCTGCGGGATGAGCCGGGCTTCTGGTGGCACACCTACAAACGGGTGTGGAAGCAGAACTTCAAAAGCAGCCTTGTGCCCGGCGCAGTGTTCACCCTGCTGTGGGCGCTGGTGGCCTACGCCGCCTTTGTGCTGCCCCAGATGACAACGGTCTCGGTGGGTTTTGCGCTGGTGCTGGTGGTGGATATGGTACTGCTGCTGACACTGGGCAGCTACTACTGGATGCAGAACGCCCTGTTTGAGAGCTCAGTCAGCAAAAAACTTTCCAACTGCGTCCGGATGTTTCTTGGCTTTCTGCCCCAGACAGTTCTCTCTGCTGTGTTCCAACTTGGTTACTGGCTGCTGATGGCAGCTGTCATTCCGCACTGTGCGTTTGTTTTTCTGCTGACCGGATTGTGGGTGCCCAACCTGCTGGCACTGCTGGCGGTGTATGCCCCCATTGAGAAAAGCCTGCATCTGGAAGAACAGATCCAAGCCAAGCGAGAAGACGATTGAGACATTTTCTACTTCTTCATCATAAAACAGCATATCTCCATTCTGCAAAAAACGGCTGCCCAAAGCGAAAGTGATCTGGATCCTTCCGTACACGCACAAATGAGAACCTGTATGGAAGCGGTCACTGGTGCTTTTCCCGGTATTCGCCCGGCGTAAGGCACACACGGGCTTTGAACACCCGGGAAAAGTGGCTGGGAGAAGAAAACCCAAGATAAGAGCTGATGGCCGTGATGGGCTTATCGGAATAGCGGAGGAGGCGTTTTGCCTCCTCCGTTTTTTCGTGGAGGATAAAATCCGTCAGGCTTTCGCCGGTTTCTTCCTTGAATTTCCGGGAGAGATAGGGGCGGCTCATGAACAGCGCTTCCGCCATATTCTCCACGGTGATGGGCTGGGAGATATGGTGCCGGATGTAGTTTGCCACGTCGATCATCAGTTTGGAGGTGCAGTTTCCCCACCGCAGCTGCTGCACCCGTTCGGTATAATCCGAAACCATGCGGTATTGGAGGTTCGTGATGGTTTCCAAGGTGGTCAGCAGCTCGCATTGCTGGATGTAGGAGTCGCTGAGGGAAAAGGCCTCCTCTGCTTCCATGCCGCCCTGAATGGCCGCCCGGGAAATGAGGGTGACGGACACCAAAAAGATATTCTTCCGCTGTCGCAGCTGTTCCTCGGCCAGAATGCCGCCCCGGATGGCAGGTGCATGGGCGATCCACTCCCGGAGGGCGGTGGTATCGCCCTTACGCACCATGTGCAGCATCTCCTGTTCCAGGTCGTAGGTGTTGTGGAGGCTTTGGGCAGTTTCTGCCGGAGGGGACAGCTTTTGGGCTGCCTGCTGCTGCTCCTGCCGCCGGATCATCTGCTCCTGCTGGGCATCGTAGATGGCAATATCCTTGAGGGAGAGTTTTTCGCCGTTCAGCACATGGTTGAGGGTACACAGCATCTGCAAAACGCTTTCCACAGGCATACGGACGATGCTTTTCATGCCGGTAACAAAGTCCTTCAGGTCGTCCGGCGGCACGTCTGCCCGGAAAGCCAGCTCCCGCAGCTCCTGCTCGCTTTCCTCGGTCTGCCGGGTGGGGCCGATGACGATGCGTGTGCTGCCGGAATTGACGATGCCGTAGTAGTGGAAGTGCCGGGTGGTCACATAGCCCACATGGGACTGCATGGCAAAAATTTCGTTCTGGTACACCAGCATAGGGTCCCGGGGCAGCCGGACCTGAGAATAGTAAAAGGTCAGCTGCCGGCCTTCAAAGATGCGGATGGGGATGCCGGAAAGGTTGCCGATGGTGGTGCAAAGATAGCGCAGATCAATGGATCCCATATAGATTCCTCCGTTTGGATACCATTATACTGTAACGGTTACAAAAGTGCAAGAAAAGCCGTTTTGCGCTGTGCTATACTTCTATTATAAAGTACCGGAATGCGAAAACTTTCGTAAAAAAATACCATCGGGAGGAACTTGTCATGAAAACGGCTTCGCTGCTTGCACGCCCCCTGTTCCAAAGCAGGGTCAACTCGGTCCATGTCAGCCCCAAAGAAAAGTGGCTGGGCTATCTCTTGGGCCCGGCAGGAGCGCTGCTGCTCAACGCCGTGCTGGCTACTTACCTCAACGTCTACTACACGGATGTTCTGAAACTGACCCATGTCTGGGGTGGGGCGTTTCTGGTGATCTTCCCCATCGTTTCCAAGATCATTGATGCCATCACCAACGTGGTCATGGGCTACATCATTGACCGCACCCACACCCCGGCAGGCAAGGCCCGGCCATGGCTGCTGCTTTCTGCGCCGCTATTAGCGGTCACGGGCATTCTGCTGTTTACCGTGCCCAGCGGCAGCGAGACCGTACAGGTGGTCTGGGTCATGGTCAGCTACAATCTGTTTTACTCCTTTGCCTACACCATCTTCAATATGAGCCATAACCTGATGGTGCCCCTGTCTACCCGGGATACCACCCAGCGAGGCGGTTTGTCGGTGTTCAACCAGATCGCCACCATCATGATGAGCGGTATTCTGGTGGCGCTGGTGTTCCCCATGGTCATCATGCCCATGATCGGCGTGGATCAGGGCAAATGGATCACCCTGATGAGTGCTCTTTCCATTCTGGCACTGCCGCTGACGCTGCTGGAGTACTACTTCACCAAGGAGCGTGTCACGCTGGAGGAGCACAGCGCAGGCATTGAAAAGACGGTATCCTTCCCAAAGCAGCTCAAGGCCATCTTCACCGACAAATATATGCTGCTCATCTATGCCTACTTTCTCATCTACACCGCCGGGTCGTCCATCAAGAACATCAGTCTGGTGTACTTTTGCAACTATGTGCTGGGCACCTATAATGACGGCATTACCCAGACCATGCTTTCCGTCATCGGCGGCATTCCCATGGGCATCGGGATCTTTGCGGTGTGGCCCCTGGCAAAGAAATTCGGCAAGCGGAACGTGACGTTGGCAGGCTTTATCCTTTACGCCATGGGCGGTGCCGTCTGCTGGGCGTTCCCCACAAACATGACCATCATGCTGGTGGGGCAGTTCATCAAAAATATCGGCGGTCTGCCCTGCGCCTATGTGTTCATGGCACTGTTTGCCGATGTGCTGGACCATCTGGAGTGGAAGACCGGATTCCGCTCGGATGGCGTGGCCATGAGTATGTATAACATCATCGCCGTTGCCATGGTAGGCATCTGCACCGGCGTGTTCAACGGCTTTCTGGGGCACGCAGGCTATATCGCTCCGGAGATCGTGAACGGCGTCACCGTGGCTGCCGCTCAGTCCGAGACAGTCAAGGGTGTCATCACCTTCGGCTTTGTGGGGCTGGAAGTATTCACCGGCGTGATCTTGGCGGTGCTGCTGGTGTTCCTCAATGTGGAAAAGGGCATTGAGAAGAAGCAGGCAGAAATCAAGGCAAGGGAGGAAAAATAAGAGATGAACAAGGCTCTGAAAATCGTAACCATTACGCTTGCCGCATTGGGTGTGGCTTCTTTGGCAGGGTTGGCAATCACGGGATGGAAGATCGGCTGGGGGCCATTCTCCTTCCTGCACACATGGGACGCAGATGTGGAGAAGATCCAGCAGGTCTATCCTGCCCAGGAGAACCAGAACGGCATTATCTTCTACGGCGCATCCAATTTCCGGATGTGGACGGAGATGGAGCAGGATCTGCCGGAATATCGGGTACAAAACCACGGCTTCGGCGGCTGCACGGATCAGGACCTGGTACATTATGCAGATAAGCTGCTTTATCCCTACCATCCTGACATTGTGTTCTTCCAGACAGGGTCCAATGACTACGTTTCCCTGAAGGGAACGGATGAGGAAAAGGTGGCCGCCTGTATGGACTATAAAAAGCAGATGTTTGCGGAGATTCACCGGCAGCTTCCGGACGCAAAGCTGATGGTCATGAGCGGCCTTCTTCTGCCGGGGCGCAGCGAGTACCGGGAGCTTACCCAGGAGATCAATAAGGCGCTGGAGACACTCTGCGAGGAAACAGACTACCTTTGGTTCGTGGATGCATCGGCGATGACATGGGACGGACAGCACTATGCAGAGGAGCTGTTCATCAAGGACGGCATCCACCTGAACCACGAAGGGCAGCTTCTGTGGATGCGTGAGTACATCCGCCCCATGATCGAAGCACTGGTTGCTGAATTTGACCTGACACAGGTGCAAAAGGAGGGCTGAATATGCAGGCCATTCGACTGAAAACCGAGCATTTGTTTGACCCCCTGGGGGTGGATTTTACCGCACCCCGGCTTTATTGGAACTGCACTGGCGGCAAAAAGCAGACTGCCTATCAGATCGTTGCAGCCGACGATGGCGGCAGCATTCTCTGGGACAGCGGCAGGGTGGAACGTGCTGCCATGTGCGTAAAATGGGGCGGCGCTCCCGTACCGCCGAAAACAAAGGTTTTTTGGCAGGTGCGTCTCTGGGATGAGGAGAACGCAGCAGGCGATTGGAGCAAAGCATCCTTCGAGACCGGCATCGGTGCATGGAGTGCCAAGTGGATCACCGGGGAGTATAAGGTCAACAAAAAAGAGCGCTACCCTGTGGACTGCTTCCGCAAGGCCTTTCATGCTGCCGACGTAAAAAAAGCCCGGCTGTATATCACCGCCTGCGGCCTGTATGAAGCCAGACTCAACGGGCAGCGTGTGGGGGAGTTTGTCCGGGCCCCCGGCATCACGGATTACCGCAAGCGGCTGCAGTACCAGACCTACGATGTGACTCCGCTGCTGCAAAATGGGGGAAACACCCTGACCCTGCAGCTTGCCGATGGCTGGTATCGGGGCAGCTGCGGTGCGTGGGGGCTGAAAAACCAGTACGGCACCGAAACAAAGCTGCTGGCACAGCTGGAACTGACCCATGCCAATGGCAGTGTGCAGACCATCGTGACCGATGAAAGCTGGGAGTGGAGCAATGACGGCCCCATCCGTTTTGCCGACAATAAGGACGGCGAGATCATCGACGCACAGAAAACGCCGTCCTATTCCGGCAAGGCAAAGGGCACAAACCATCCTGTCACCCCCTCGGCCTCCAACAACGTCCCGGTGACGGAGCACGAGCGCATGAAGCCTGTCTGCATCACTACGCCCTCCGGCAAAACAGTGCTGGACTTTGGGCAAAACCTAGCAGGCTATGCGGAATTTACCGTAACTGCACATGCCGGGCAAACCCTCAAGCTGCGGTTTGGGGAACTGTTGGACGCAGACGGGGAGTTCACCCAGAAGAATATCCAGTGCTCCAATAAGAACATCACCACGCCCCTGCAGCAGGTGGTCTACACCTGCAAGGAGGGGCAAAACCACTACAAGACCACCTTTGCCATCTTTGGCTTCCAGTACATTCTGGTGGAAACAGAGGTACCCTTCCAGCCAGAGGACTTTACCGCTATTGCGGTATACTCCGACATGGAGCGCACAGGCTTTTTTGAAAGCTCCAACCCGCTGCTGGACAAGTTTGTGGAAAACACGGTGTGGAGTGCCAAGAACAACCACGCCGACCTGCCCACCGACTGCCCGACACGAGAACGGCACGGCTGGAGCGGTGATGCACAGATCTTCTGCCCCACCGCAAGCTATCTCTTTGATTATCTGCCCTTTGGGGAAAAGTATCTCAACGACCTCTACGACTGGCAGACGAAAAACGGCTGCCTGCCCCAGATCGCACCGGAGGGCGGCACGGATTTCTATATGGGTGCCATGAACGGCTCGGTAGGCTGGGCGGATGCCGGTGTGCTGATGCCCTACGTCCTGTGGAAACAGTACGGCGACACCGCTGTTTTGAAAAAATATCTACCCGGGATGCGTCGCTACGCTAAATTTATGCAGGACCGCTGCGGCAAATGGTACCCCACCGCTAAGCATACGGGGCTGCAGGGGGAGGACAAAAAGTACCTGTCCAACTACGGGCAGGCATACGGCGAGTGGGCAGAGCCGGAGAGCGTCCACCACATGACATGGAAGGATTGCGCCGTGCCCCACCCGGAGGTGGCTACCGCCTACACCGCCCATGTGATGGACTGCATGGCAGAAATCGAAGCGGCACTGGGCAACCCCAAAGAGGCAGAAAGCTACCGCAGCTTTGCTGCCGGCTGCCGCAAAAGCTATCAGGCACTGCGCCGCACTGCCGCCTATCCGCTGGACACCGACCGGCAGGCGCAGCTGGTGCGCCCGCTGGCATTTAAGCTGCTGGATGAACAGCAGACGGCATACGCCCAAAAGCGGCTGCTGGCGGCGCTGGTACACGCTGGCTGGCGGGTGGGCACCGGCTTTTTGTCCACCCCGCTGATTTTGGATGTGCTGACGGACATCGACCTGAAGTGCGCCTATCGGCTGCTGGAAAACGAGGAGCTGCCCGGCTGGCTGTCCATGCCCAAAAACGGAGCCACCACCATCTGGGAAGCATGGGAAGGTCCC
Source organism: uncultured Faecalibacterium sp. (assembly GCA_934518555.1). Lineage (GTDB taxonomy): Bacteria > Bacillota > Clostridia > Oscillospirales > Ruminococcaceae > Faecalibacterium. The sequence continues at coordinate 10,994 of CAKSXW010000040.1, forward strand.
AACAGCCAACACGGCGGCATCGGCTCCCTGAACCATTACTCCAAGGGCGCTGTGGTGGCATGGCTGTTTGACACCATGTGCGGCATCCGGGTAGAGGGCGAAAACCACTTTGTCCTTGCGCCCCATCCCGGCGGACAGTTTACCCATGCAAAGGCGTGCTACAACAGCGTCTACGGCAGGGTGGAAAGCGGCTGGGAGAAAACGCCGGAGGGGTGGAAGTACACCGTTACCATCCCGGCAAACTGCACCGCAGCCCTGTGCCTGCCCGGAAAAGAAGCTGTTGCGCTGGAAAGCGGAACCTATTCCTTTTGAGGTGAGATTATGGAGATTGAAAAGATCTTGAACCAGATGACTCTGGAGGACAAAATTGCCCTTTGCTCCGGTGCAAACTTCTGGCAGACAAAAAAATACGAGAAATACGGAATTCCGTCTCTTTTTATGTGCGATGGACCTCACGGTCTGCGCAAGCAGGAGGATGCAGCGGATATGCTGGGGGTCAACAAATCCCGTCCCGCCACCTGCTTTCCGGCGGAGGTGACCACTGCCGGGAGCTGGGACCCGGAATTGCTCACGGAGATCGGCGCAGCCATCGGGGAAGAGGCAAAGGAGCAGGGGGTCGGGCTTGTTCTCGGTCCCGGGGCAAACCTCAAGCGCAACCCCCTCTGCGGGCGGAACTTTGAGTATTTCAGCGAGGATCCCTATCTGGCAGGCAAGTTGGCAGCAGGCTTCATCCGGGGCGCCGAAGCCCAGGGCGTGGGCACCAGCCTCAAGCATTTTGCCGCCAACTCGCAGGAACTGAGCCGCTTTACCTCTGACAGCGTGGTGGACGACCGCACCCTGCGGGAGCTTTATTTGACCGCCTTTGAGATCGCGGTGAAGGAGGGCAAGCCCTCCACTGTCATGTGCGCCTACCCCAAGCTGAACGGCACCCATTGCTCCGACCATAAGGAGCTGCTGACGGATATCCTCCGCACAGAATGGGGCTTTGACGGCATGGTGGTCACCGATTGGGGTGCTATGAATGACCGCATTGAAGGCTTCCGGACAGGCTGCGACCTGAATATGCCCGGCGGCAGCGACTACATGGAAAAAGAGGTCTTGCAGGCGGTGAAGGATGGCACGCTGCCGGAACGCTCCGTAAATGACAGCGCCCGCCGGGTTCTGAAACTGGTGCTCCGGGCAGAGGAAACGCTGCGTGAAAAAGCTGTCTGTGATTACGAAGCCCACCATGCCCTTGCCAAGCGTGCGGCAGCGGAGGGGGCAGTGCTGCTGAAAAACGAGGGCGGTATTCTGCCGCTGCGGCAGAATACAAAAATCGCCGTCATTGGCGCAATGGCAAAAGAACTGCGCTATCAGGGGGCAGGCTCCAGCCACATCAACCCCACAAAGCTGCCCCAGCCCCTGGAATTGCTGCCCGGTGCAGTTTATGCCCCCGGCTGCGATGAAAAAGGCAGCACCACCGATGCGCTGCTGCAGGAGGTGCAGAACGCCGCCCGGAAAGCCGAGACCGTGGTGGTGTTTGCAGGGCTCCCGGCGCAGTGCGAATCCGAAGGCTTTGACCGGGACAACCTGAAAATGCCGGAAGGACACCGGAAAATGATCGAAGTCGCCGCCCAAGCCAACCCCAATACCGTGGTGGTGCTGCTCTGCGGCAGCGTGGTGGAGTGCCCGTGGGCAGAAAAGGTCAAAGCCATCCTCTATATGGGTCTGCCGGGGCAGGCAGGGGGCGAGGCCATTGCCGACCTGCTCTATGGCCGGGCAAACCCCAGCGGCAAGCTGGCAGAAAGCTGGCCCTACCGTTACCAGGACGTGCCCTCCTCCGGCAATTACGGCAAAACGACGGATGCCCTGTATCAGGAGGGTATCTATGTGGGTTACCGCTATTACGATAAGGCAGGGGTCCCTGTCCGCTGGCCCTTTGGCTATGGTTTGAGCTACACCGAATTTTCCTACTCGGACCTGACGGTGGAGGGCGATACCGTCACGGTCACTGTCCGCAATACCGGCAAGTGTTCCGGTGCAGAGGTGGTGCAGCTGTACCTTGCTGCGCCGCAGGAGGGGCTGCACCGCCCAGTACGGGAGTTGAAAGGCTTCCAAAAGGTGCATCTGCAGCCGGGGGAAAGCAAAACGGTGCGGTTTACCCTCATCGACCGTGATTTTGCCCTCTGGCAGGAGGGCTGGAAAGTGCCTGCCGGGACCTACACCGTCTGCATCGGCGGCCTGACCGCAGAGATTGAAAAGAAAGGGGACGACCTGTCCATTCCCTCCTGGCAGAAGGGCAGCTGGTACGAGCGCTGCGCTGGCAAGCCCGATCCGGCAGAATGGGAAAAGCTGCTGGGGCACAGCTACACACCGCCGGTGCTGAAAAAAGGCAGCTTCACCATGGATAACACGGTGATGGAGATGAAGGACTACAGCCTTATGATGAAGATCATGTTCAAGGCGGTGGAATCCACCGTTGCCAAGGGCTTTGGTGGAAAAAAGGACTACGAGAACCCGGATTTCCGGATGATGATGAACGCCTCGGCCGGGGCGCCTCTACGCAGTATGCAGATCTCCGGCGGCATGAAGGGCGGCGTGCTGCCCGGGATGCTGGAAATGGCCAACGGCCACTTCCTCCGGGGCATTTGGAAAATGATAAAGGGGTGAGCAGAAATGCCAAGTTTATATGCCCACATGATGAATCTGGTGTTCCGCTGTATGCCGCAGGATAAGCCGGGACAGCCCCACGACTATGTGGCAGAGCGAAAGCGCAACGACCGAAAGCCTCCCAGACCGCCCAAGGGCGTTATCGTCCGGCTGGGGGAATTGGAGGGCCTGTCGGCAGAGTTCATTCAGAAAAACGGTAACCAGAAGGGAACGATCTTCTACATTCACGGCGGCGGATTTACTGTCGGCTCTGCCCGGGAGCGGCGGGCGATCTGCCAGTATATCACAGCCAACTACGGCTATAACTGTGTCACCTTCAACTACCGCCTTGCTCCGGAAAATCTGTGGCCTGCGCCGCTGGAGGACTGCCTGACCGCCTATACCGCACTCTTGAAAACCGGCGTTTCGCCCAAAGAGATCGTTTTCATGGGAGAAAGTGCAGGGGGGACACTGGTGCTGTCCTTAGCGTTGCTGCTGAAGGAAAAAGGACTCCCCCAGCCGAAAGCGTTGGTGGCGCTCTCTCCCTGTGTGACGCAGGCGGACCAGTTCCCCTCTTACACCCAGAATGCGGCAACGGACTATATGCTCCGCACTGCCGTGGCGGAGGGGAAAATCAAGGTGGTATTCGGCAGCCGGGCCAATGATCTGGAGTATCTGCGTCAGCCGACCATCTCGCCGCTGTACGGTGATTTCAGTGGGCTTCCGCCGGTGATCTTTTCTGCCTCCGACACAGAGGTGCTGCTGGATGATTCCAAGGTGCTGTATGAAAAGCTGAAAAAGCAGGGACATCGAACGGCACTGGATATTCGGCACGGTGCCTGCCACGCTTTTCAGGTGTTCACAGCCATGCCGGAGGCACGGCAGGCACTGGATGTAGTTTTTCGCACATTGGAGGAATGGGCATGAAGAAATGGATCAAAGCAGTTCTTGTTGGCGTAGGGGCGTTTGCGGTGGTTGCCGGAATTGCGGCCATCATCGGCGTCGGCCACTATGTAGGCTTTCCCAAGCCTGCCGGTGAGGAAAAGACCGGCTACCGAACGGAGAAGCTCTGTGTGGAATATGACGGCATCAGTCTGTACGGAAAGGCGCTGATCCCAGATGGAGACGGGCCGTTTCCTACCGTCCTCTATGCCCACGGTGCAGAGAGCGATTACAAATCGGATATGACCACGCTGAAAAGCCTTGCCATGAGCGGCGTTGCCTGCTACACCTTCGATTTTTACGGCTGGACAGACCGCAGCACCGGGCCGCAGGGCGTGCATTGGTTCCATGACGTTCCCAGAGGCGTTGACGACTCCTATGAGAAAAAGGTCTTGCAGCAGGTGGAAGACCTGAACGCCGTTATCGAGGCGGCAAAGGGCTGGGATTTTGTGGATACATCTCGGCTTTACCTTGTAGGCAGCTCCATGGGCGGTGCGACCGTTGCGACTGCCGCTGTGACCCACAGCGCAGACATCCGAGGCATTGTGCTGGAGTATCCTGCCATCAATCTGAACCCGGACGCCATGGTAAGCGGTGCGCCCTTGGACGTTAACGGCTACACCGGACCGGTGTTGATCCTGCAGGGCACGAAGGATGTGATCGTCCCTATGGAGATGTCCAAGAATCTGGCCGCCCACTACAATACTCTCCGGGATGACCACGCAGAGCTGATGATTTACGAGGGGCAGCCCCATGTTTTCACGGGAAAGTACAAGGTGCTGGCTGCGAAGGAAATCTACCGCTTTCTTGAGGAAACCCCATCATGAAGCATACTGCATGGAATCCCGTTTTGCCCATTTCCGTCTGTATGGCAGATGGAGAGCCCCATGTGTTTGGCGACAGGGTCTACCTTTTCGGCTCCCACGACACCCCCGGCGGCGAGAGCTTCTGTCTGGAGGACTATGAATTCTTCTCCGCACCGCTGCATGATCTGTCCAACTGGACGAGCAGAGGGGCAAATTACTCCGCCAAACAGGACCCCCTGTACGGCGAAAACGCCCGCTATCTCTACGCACCGGATGTGGTGCAGGGAAATGACGGGCGGTACTATCTCTATTACTGTCTGGCTGGCTGGAAGGGGGAGGGCGGCTATTCCCACCCCCTCAGTGTGGCGGTCTGCGACACACCGGACGGGAAATATGAATACTACGGCGTAGTGCAAAACCCGGACGGCACGCCCTATCAGGGCTTTGTGTGCTTTGACCCGGCGGTCATGAACGATGGCGGTGTGATCCGCCTGTATTTCGGCACCGGTCCATTCCGTGGCATGGCGGTAAAGCCGTGGAACGCATTTGTGCTATCCCGGGTCTATTTCGGGGTGTTTGGAAAGCCGGCCAAAGCATTCCTGCAAAAGCCCGGGCCGCTGGGGGCAAACGCCGCCGTGCTCTGCGATGATATGCTGACACTGAAAGCACCGCCCAAGCGTATTGCGGATACCCCGGATTTTAAGGGCCATGTCTTTTTCGAGGGCAGCAGCATCCGAAAGATAGGGAATACCTATTATTTCATCTATTCCTCCCAGAAAAACCACGAGCTGTGCTATGCCACCTCACCCTACCCTGACCGGGAGTTCCGCTTCCGAGGGACGCTGGTGAGCAACGGCGATGTGGGCTATGACGGGCGGAGAGAGCAGGAACGCTGCAACGCCACAGGCACCACCCACGGCAGTATGGAGTGTATTGGGGGACAGTGGTATGTCTTTTATCATCGACTGACCCATGGCAGCGATTATTCCCGTCAGATGTGCGCTGAGCCGCTGCTCCTCCGGCCGGACGGCTCTATTTCACAGGCCGAGATGACCTCCTGTGGTCTGAACGGCGGTGATCTGCCCGGCAAAGGCGCATATCCGGCAGCCATCTGCTGCAACCTGACCAACGGGAAAATGCCGCATATCGCCAACCAGATCCGCAAGGACATTCCCTGCGTGACCCACTCCGGTGGGGAATGGTATGTTGGCAATGCGGCAAAGGGAACGCTGGCTGCATACAAGTATTTTTCAATTCAGAACCATACAAAGCTGTGCGTGACAGCACGGGGCACCGGAACGATGCAGATCTCACTCGAGGATGAATGCATCGGTACGCTGTCCTTCCGCTGCGAAAAATGGACAGAGGAGGCTTTGGTGATCCCCAAAAGCTGCACCCATGCTGCGCTGCGGCTGACGGTAACGGAAGGCAGCTTAGACATCCTCTCCCTGCGCTTTTTGCCGGAGGAGAATAGGTGAAATGATAAAAATAACGAATTTACGCAACATTGGAAATCGACGATTGTTGCACGTTGGTTTCTCTTACTCAGTGGGCCCAGGGCTTGAGTTCCTGAAGGCACATCAGACATTGAACGTCAAATCGTAAGATTTGACGTTCTTTCTTCATGCGAGAAAGCGGCTGCACACTTTCTGCCCACCGTTTGCACAGTTGCCCGAATCAAGGGCTTTTCTGTACAAGGCTTGCACAGATTGCTTTCCTTTGCAAAAAAAGAGAGGGCTGGACGGTGCCAGCCCTCTTGACGGGGAAATACGGATAGGTGTCCTGAATACAGAATACCCGGTAGGATGCTTTTTTACATCTTCTGGATGACGGCACCAAGCCAGCGGCACATGGTATCTCCTGCCTGATTGGCAATTTCCAGCACACGGGCATGGCTGTGCTTTACGGTCTGGATGCCGGTGGCCATATTGGTGATGCAGCTGACTGCAAGCACCTTCATCCCCATATAGTTGCAGACCATGGTTTCTGGTACGGTGCTCATACCCACGGCATCGGCACCCATGCCTGCAAAGGCACGGATCTCCGCAGCAGTTTCGTAGCAGGGGCCCATGAATCCCAGATAGACCCCCTCCTTGTAGGCAACGCCCATTTCCTCAGCGGTGTGCTTGGCCAGCTCCCGCAGTTCCAGACTGTAGGGCTCGGTCATGTCCGGGAACCGGGAGCCAAACCGTTCATCGTTGGGTCCAATCAGGGGGTTCGTGCCCATCATGTTGATAAAGTCGGTGATGAGCATCAGAGTGCCGGGAGCAAAGTCCCGATTGATGCCGCCGCAGGCGTTGGTCAGCACCACCTGCTCTACGCCCAGCAGCTTAAGGACATAGAAGGGATAGCAGACCTCCTTCATGCTGTAGCCTTCATAAAAGTGGAAGCGGCCTTCCAGGGCGTAGACTTCTTTTTCGCCCAGTTTACCTGCCAGCAAAGCACCTTTGTGCCCTGCCACTGTGGACACCGGGAAGTTAGGAATGTCCTTGTAGGGCAGCTCCTCCGTATCGGTAAAGTCTGCGGTCAGGTTCCCCAGCCCGGACCCCAGCACCACCGCCACCTTTGGGCGTTTGGTGGTATGTGCCTTGATGTACGCTGCACTTTCCAGTGCTTTTTCATAAAGATGTTCCATAGGGTGTTCTCCTTTATTTTTATGTGAGATCGTTAAACAAGATGGATCAGCAGCATATAGCAGACCGTGCCCCAACAATTACGATTTTATGGGTACTTTAACATGCCTTGGCGAGCGTGTCAAGCTGATGCACAAAAACTTATGCAATGCGAAGGCTGCGGACAGTAAGGTGAAAAAAGCTTGCAGCCAGCCGGCTGGCAGCGCTGCAGGATCACAGGAACGCCAGATCTGCAGATTCGATGCGGTATGTACAGCTCTTGCGAAACACTCG
>CAKSXW010000041.1 GCA_934518555.1 uncultured Faecalibacterium sp.
ACCCCGGTGGACAACGCCTACGGCAAGTTCATCTTTACCGACACCGCCGGTCTGCGCAAGCGCAGCAACATCAGCGATGGTCTGGAGCGCTACATGGTGGTGCGCGCGCTGGCAGCCGTAGAGCGCAGCCGCGTGGCGCTGATCCTTGTGGATGCCACCGTCGGCTTTACCGAGCAGGACAGCAAGGTGGCAGGCTACGCCCACGAGCAGGGCAAGGCCTGCATCATCGTGGTGAACAAGTGGGATGCTGTGGAAGGCAAGGAGACCAACACCATGGAGCTGCAGCGCCGGGGCTATGCCGAGTGCTTCAGCTTTATGGGCTACGCTCCCATCATCTTTATTTCCGCCCAGACCGGCTACAACGTGAACAAGCTGATGCAGCTGATCCGGGACGTGGACAACGAGAACGGTGCCCGTGTGCCCACTGGCGTGCTGAACGAGATGCTGGCCCGTGCCACCGCTCGGATGCAGCCCCCCAGCGACAAGGGCCGCCGCCTGAAGATCTACTACCTGACCCAGGCCTCCACCCGTCCCCCTACGTTTGTGGCCTTCGTCAACGCAAAGCACCTGTTCCACTTCAGCTATCAGCGGTATCTCATCAACCAGATCCGGGAGAGCTTTGGTCTGGAGCACACCCCCATCCGTCTGGTGGTACGGGAGCGTGGCTCCGGCGAAGTGGGCGCAAAGGACGTGTAAGCCGCAAAGGAGGCTGGGATGATGGAAGCTATTCTTATCGCTGTGGTGTCTGCCCTGCAGGCCTATCTGCTGGGCAGCATTGACACCGGAATTCTCGTTAGCAAGTTCCTGTATCATGACGATGTCCGCAACCACGGCAGCGGTGCTGCCGGCATGACCAATATGCTGCGGACCTTCGGCAAAAAAGCAGCGGCTCTTACCGCTGCCGGGGACGTGCTCAAAGGCGTTTTGTCCGTGTGCATCGGCCGCTGGCTCTTTGGCCAGCTGCCGGCTGATACCACCGCTTCGCCCTATCTGGGGGTGTATCTGGCGGCGATCTTTGCCATCATCGGCCACCTGAAGCCGGTGTACTTTGGCTTCAAGGGCGGCAAAGGGGTGCTGGTGGCAGGAGGGACCATCCTGGCCACCCAGCCGGTGCTGATCCCCTTTCTGGCAGCCATTTTCCTGGCCTGCCTGATCCCCACCGGCATGGTGTCCCTGGGCAGCGTGACCATAGCTGCGGCCTACCCTCTGCTGACCCTGGCCTACTGCCTGCTGCGGGGCTTCTCCGTGCAGGACCTGGCGGTCTGCCTGGTGGGCTCTGTCATTATGGCTGCCATGGTCATCTATATGCATCGGTCCAACATCCAGCGCATCCGGGAGGGCAAAGAGTACCGCTTTGGCCGCCACGGCAAAAAGTGATCCGTTAAAAACAGAACACCCCACAGCGGTGCCGGTAAAACGGCTGCTGTGGGGTGTTTTTTGCGTTGTATCAGGTCACTCCTGGTCCTGGGGGTCCTCCTCAGGCTCCTGCTGGGGCTGCAGGTGGCGGAAAGCCCCTGCGTGGATGCCGCTCTGCCGGGGCGAAAGGTCCGGGGCAGGGTGGCCGTCCGGCAGGTGTGCACCAAAGGCTGGCACAAAAAAGAACTTGCGGACGATGAAGATCAGGGCGATGGCCCCCACACTCAGCAGGTTTTCCAGGGCGGAATCATGGCCCACCACCAGGTGCCGGGCAATGGCGTAAAGCAGCACTTCCAGGCTGCTGCCGGGGCTGTGCTTGGCCAGCATCTTGATGAACTCGATGCCAATGACGATGTCCAGGCTGCGTTCCAAAAAGACCCGGATCTCCGCATCGTTGCCGTCGAACAGCAGGCCGGGCATCCAGCGGACCAGGGGCACAGCGCTGAACAGCAGGCCGATGAGCACCAGCCCGGACAGCAGGATCTCCAGCAGACTGGATGCCTGGATGATGCGGTTCCGCAGGGTGGTGCGCCAGGGGCTTTCTACCTGGGAGCCGGAGGGAGGGTTCTGGGTGGGGTGTTCCATAACAAGGCCTTCCTTTCGTCATTCTGTTAAATAATAGTAGACAATGCTCCGAGGATATTGTAACAGAAGAAAAGAAGGCTGTCAATTCATGGAAAGTCAGGTGGAAGAAGCGGTGCTGCCAGCCTGAGCCGGAACGTAACCAGCCTTTCGGATGCAGGCAATGCCGGCGTCGGTGTCCAGCCAGTCGTAGAGCTGACGCTCCGGGCTGTCGGCGGCAGAATCCGGGTGGATGACGGCGTAAAAATCGTTGCACAGGGGGTAGCTGCCGTCGGCCAGGCTGTCGTTGGAGGGGGCTACCCCGTCCACTGCCAGCAGCCGCAGGCCGGGCTTTGTGTACATCTGGTCAATGTAGTAGTACACCGAAAAGCCGATGGCGTTGGCACTGTTGTTGTAGGCCGCAATGCTGTCCACCAGTTCTCCCATGGCCGCAGGGGCCAGCTCGGTGGGAGGGTCCATCAGTTCGCCGCCCTGGATCAGCAGCTTGCGGAACAAGGTCTGGCTGCCGGAGTCCTCGCCACGCTGGAAGGCCACGATCTCCTGGTCCTTGCCGCCTACCTCCTTCCAGTTGGTGATCTTTCCGGCGTAGATGTCCCGCAGCTGCTGCTGGGTCAGCTGCTGCACCGGGTTGTCCTGGTTGACGATGAACACCAGGGCGTCCACGCCAATGGGCTTTTGCTCCAGCTGCACCTTGGCCTTGGCCAGCTCCTCCTTTACATAGTCCGGGGCTTCGTACACCACCAGCATCCGGGTGGAGGTATCGTAGAGACCAAAGTTCTCCCAGGCATAGGCAGTGGTGCTTACGGCAATGCTGCTCTGGGCCTCCTCCAGGTCCATGCCGGTGGTGTCCGCCAGCATCTGGGCCATCAGGGGGATGCAGGCGGTGCTGCCGTCCAGGGCAGGGAACTCCTCTGGGGTGAGGAAAGGCTGGACCTCCGGCACCGGGTCCGCCGGGGCCTGGGAAGAAGCTGCCGAAGAAGCAGCGGTACTGGAGGAGGGGGGCTCCGGGCCGGTACAGGCGGTGAATACCCCGGCAGCGGAACAGGCGGCCAGGCCCAGCAGAAAGCTGCGGCGAGAAATTTTAGCGTTTTTCATAGTAGAACCTCCAAAGTTGCTTTCAGTATGCCCATTCGTCGTCAGAACTCACAGAGGAAAAGATGCTCTGGCAGTAGAGCCAGCGGCCCTGGGTGTCCATCCAGCCGCTGTAAAAGCCTCGCTTGGCCACAAAAACGTGGTCCGGCAGGCTATTCATTCGGCTGGTATAGTAGCCGTAACAGCCGGAAAGGCCCTGCATCACCACGCTGCCCTGGGCATCCAGCACATCGCTGACGGTGCCGTAGGAGCTGCCGGCGGCACTGCGTGTGCCATAGTACAGGGGGCTGCCGTCAGTGTCGGTGGTAAGGAAGCCCAGGTAGGTGTACTGGTCCTGGAGAGGGGTCAGGTCGGTGACCAGCCCCTGGGGGCCGTAGACCCGGGTGGCGGTGGTATCGTAACGGTCGTTGTCCCGCAGCTCCAGCCAGACGTAGCCGCTGCCGCAGTTGTTGACCAGAACGCTCTGCTGGTTCTCCACCGGCTCCACCGGGGTGTCCACCACCAGGGCTCCGGTGCTGCTGTCGTAGACCTGCAGGGACCCGGCCTTGGTGTACACTGCCACGGTGCTGTCGGTGGCGTCGGCCTGGTACAGCGGCGTCACCTGGCCGGTCTCCAGGTCGTGGAGGTCATAGCCGTAGTCGCTGTAGATGCGCCAGGTCACCACATGGCCCGGGAAGCAATGGCTGGGCAGGTCCTCAAAAACTGCCACAACGCCCCGGTCCGGGGCGGTCATATCTCGCAGCTGGTACTGGCCGTCGGCGGTGCGGAAGCTGGCATAGCCGTTGTTGTAGGCCTGGGAAAAATCATCGTACCGCTCCCCGGTAGAGGGGTTGTACAGGGCCAGGTCCATGGCGGTGCCGGCGTCAGTGGCAGTGTCCAGCTCCACCCAGTCCCCCAGGTCCTGTGTAACATAGGAGAGCCCATAGACCGAGGTGGCCTGGAACTGGCACAGCTGGGTGCCGTCCTTTTCCTGCACCACCACCCAGTTGTGGGATGCGTAGTCGGTGTCCCAATCGTCCTCTGCCAGCTCTGCAGGCCGGGCATAACAGTTGAACACCAGCTTGTCCCCGGATACGACGCAGCTGTAGGCCCCTTCCGGCACCGGCAGGGCCTGGCCTGTAGCCAGGTCCACCACCTGGCAGCTGCCGTAGGTGGTCTCATCGGCATATCTGCCGTTTACCAGAGGGGCCTCTTGCAGCACCAGCAGGCCGTTTTGCAGGCCTGCGCTCTGGTTGCCATCAAAGGTCATCACAGCGGTGCCGGTCTTGTCGTACAGGGCACTGCGGCGGCCTCCACGGCCAGTGGGGTCCGACCAGCTGCGGAACCAGTAATTGGTCTCTCCGGTGATGCTGTCCTGCAAAAGGGCCAGGTTCTCGCTGCGAGAGCCCTGATACAGCACCTTGCTGCCGCAGAGGATGGTGGTGCTGCCGCCATCGTAGCCGTAAAGGGCTCGCAGCAGGCCGTCCTCCAGGGGCGTGGGGTCATACAGGGGCTGACCGTTGGCGTCGGTGGGGATGGAAGGGGCCGAAGATGCTGGTTTTTCAGAGGCAGGCGGCAGCAGACTGCAGCCGCAGCCCAAAGCCAGGCTCAGGGCCACGCACAGGGCTGCACAGCCCCGGCGAGTGATAGCGTGTTTCATAAGATCACCTCGTTGGATCAAAGAAGCAAAAATGGAGCTCCCCATTCAATTATAATACGAAACAGCCGTGGCTTCCATTGCAGAAAGCCACGGCTGAAAGAAACTTTTGTCGGTTCAGGGCTGGGGCAGGGGCTGCCGGGCGGCCTCCATCCGGTCCAGCTGCCGCAAAAACGCCACCAGAAAGGGCAGGGAGATCAAAAAGGTAAGGGCGTCGGCAATGGGCTGGCAGATCTCCACCCCCAGCAGACCGTAGAGAGGGGGCAGAGCCAGGATCAGGGGGATAAAGCACACTCCCTGGCGGCAGCAGGCCAAAAAGGTGGCACGCCCGGCTTTGCCGGTGCTTTGGAAGGTCATGTTGGTCACTACGATCACCGGCTGCAGGAACATGGCCAGGCACTGGTAGTGGAAGGCTGGCAGGGCCACGGCGGTAACGGCCGGGTCGTCCCGGAACAGCCGGATCAGGGCGTCACCGTTCCACCAGCACAGGCCCACCAGCACCGTCAGCATACAGAACCCGGCGGCAATGGTAAAAATGGCAGCCTGCCGCACCCGGTGGTAGCGGCGTGCGCCATAGTTAAAGGCTGCCACCGGCTGCAAGCCCTGGCCTACCCCAATGGCCACCGAGAGGATGAACATAAAGATCCGGGATACGATGCTCATGCCTGCCACGGCGGCGTCGCCGTAGCCCCGGGCGGCAATGTTCAGCAGCATACCGCCAATGCTGTTCAGGCCCTGGCGGCCAAAGCTGGGGGCCCCTCCGGCCAGGATCTGCAAAAACTCCCGGGGCTCCCGGGTAACGGCAGAAAACCGGAATTGGCTGACGGTCTTGCCCAGCAGGAACATGGCCAGCAGGATGAAAAAGCTGATGGTCTGGCTCAGGGCCGTGGCAATGCCGGCCCCGGCGGTGCCCAGACCCAGGCCAAACATAAACAGGGGGTCCAGGGCGATGTTCAGCAGTCCGCCGGTGACCAGGCCCACCATGGCAAGGCTGGCCTTGCCCTCATACCGCAGGATGTTGTTCATCACCAGGCTGGAGATCATCAGCGGTGCCGCCGCCAGAATGGGCACCGCATAGGCGCAGGCATGGGGCAGGATGGTAGGGGTGCTGCCCAGCAGCATCATAAAGTCCGGCAGGGTGGCAAGGCCCACTACCGCCAGCATTGCTCCAAAGGCCAGAGCCGTAAAAAAGCTGGTGGAGGCAAACCGGGTGGCGGCTTTGGTGTCCTGGCTGCCCAGCATCCGGCTGATGAGGGTGCCGGAGCCGTGGCCCAGCATAAAGCCTAGGGCCTGGATGATGGCCATTAGGCTGGACACCACCCCCACGGCCCCGGAGGCACTGGTGGAGATCTGGCCGACAAAAAAGGTATCGGCCAGGTTGTAGATGCTGGTGATCAGCATACTAAGGATGGTGGGGGCTGCCAGGCTGAGGATCAGCCGGGGGATGGGGGTTTGGGTCATCTGGCGGAACTGTGCCGCACTGCGGTCATCTGCTGTCATGGAAAAATCGTCCTCCTTTGGGGTGGTGGCCTGGCCTCTGCCCGGCAAGGCAGGCGGAAAACACGGCGACACCATAGTATAACGCAAGTACGGCAAAAAGTCGAGAGGGCCCCCGGGAAGCCGGAAAATGCCCCGGGATAGGGGGCGAAGAAGCGAAAAAGCCGCCGAAACGCCGGAGGATTCTGTATAAATTGCTAAACGAACGTCGAATTGCTTGTGGAAAATCACGATATGTGGTATCATTTGAACAGGAAGATGCTGGAAAATCATACAGCATCCATACGGATGGAGGAACTGAGCATGAAAACCGTAGCACAAACCGTGATCGAAGCAGATCGCTTTTACACCATTGCCGCTCATACCGGCAACGTCATTCAGGCCGTGGAAGGCAGCAAGGACGGTGCCACCGTCCGCCTGGGCAAGTATGACCACAAGCCCGAGCAGGAGTGGAGCTTCGTCCGGGAGGGAGACGGTGTGTACCGCATCCGCAACCGTGCCTCCGGCAAGCTGCTGGACCTGACCATGACCGGCACGGCCAATGGCACCTGGCTGCACCTGTGGGAAGATGTGGGCGGCACCTCTCAGATGTGGAAGGTGGAGCACACCCCTGAGGGCACTGTGCGCCTGCGCTCGTCCTGGGCCGGCGGCAAGTGCGTGGATACTGTGGGCCTGGGTGCCGAGGTGGGTGCCGTGCTGCAGATCTGGCAGGAGGTGCCCGGCGGGGACCAGCTGTGGACCATCGCTGAGGTAAAGGACCGGGCAAAGCGGTCCCTGAAGAAGGCTGAGGAGCCGGTGGCTGAGGCTGCTGCCCCTGTGGCTGCTCCGGTGGAGACTGTTGTGGCAGAGGCTGCTGCCCCCGTGGAGGCAAAGGCTGCCGAGGAGAAAAAGGCCCCGGCCAAAAAGCCTGCAGCCCGGAAGCCCCGTACCACCAAAAAGGCCGCTGCCCCCAAGGCAGAGCCGGTGAAGGCCCAGGCCGCTGAGAAGGCCGCCCCCAAGGCAGAAAAGGCTGCGGAGGCCCCCAAGGCTGAGGCAGCTGCCAAGGCTCCGGCCTCCAAGCCCAGGCGCAGCTGCAAGACCGCTGCCAAAAAGAGCAAGACGGTCTGAGGGAACCCCAAAGCATGAAAAAAAGCAGATGCCTGCCAAGGCACCTGCTTTTTTTGTTGTAATAAGGTTCAGGCGGCGGTCCCAGGGTCCTGGGCAGCCCCCTGCACGAACTGCAGCACCGTCTCGATGCTCTGCCGCAGCTGCACCAGGGCGGCAATGTCCTCGTCCTTCATAAGGGAGGTGGGGGCGGCAGGGGCCGTGGCGGCGGCAGTGACGCTGCCGGTAAGCTCCACCCGGACGCCGTGGGCCGGGATCTCCAGCAGGATGTGCACTGCCGGGGAGCTGGTCCGCAGCAGACCCTGCTTTTCCAGCCCCAGGATCAGTACCGGAGCCTCAGCCGAGGGGTCCTCCGTCTCCACTTCCAGGTAGAGGTAGCCCTCCCGGGCCTGCTCCGGCTGTACCTTTTTCAGCTTTTTCAGGTCCAGCTGAAAGCCGTTCATGGCCTGCAGGCCGGTGGCGGCAGGGTCCACCCCCAGCAGACTGGCCAGCTGGGTCTGGGAGATGTAGCTGCCCAGGCTCCAGCCGGGCATCAGCAGGCTGGCCAGGGGATAGTTGGTAGTAATGCGGTTCCGCAGGGTGTTGTAAAGCTGCCCGGCATCGTAGAGCGTCTCGGTGCCGCTGATGTACACCCGGGTCAGGGGCTGGTCGGTGCCGCTGCCCTTGGGGTATAGGGCCAGCTGCATAGCCTCTGGGGCGTATTGGCCCTCCAGGCTGCCGGAGGTGCCGCCAAACTGCTCCAGCACCTGGTACAGAGCAGGCTCCTCCGGGGTGGTGGCGGTGATCTGGTAATCCAGGCGGAAGCTGGCCCCGGACCGGAAAGCCCGGATCCGGCTGCTCACCAGCCCCAGTGCCACAGCGGTGGCCGCAACGCACACCAGCACCAGGCACAGCACCACCACCAGGGCGGCCCGGCGGCCCGAATGTCTTTTTTTGGAAGCTGCCATAAAATGAGATCCTCCTTCAGTTTTTTTCCAGCATAGCGGAACGCCCGTCGATTGTCAAGGACGGGGTTTCGCCGGAAAAACAAAAAACCTGAAACATTTCTGTTTCAGGTTTCTGGCGGAAAGATGGGGATTCGAACCCCAGAACGCTTTTGACACGTTACACGATTTCCAGTCGTGCGCCTTAGACCAACTCAGCCATCTTTCCACATCTTTTGTTCTGCCTTTGGGCGGGTGCCCTTGGCGCTCCACTATAATACCTGAAACCAGGGGAAATGTCAAGGATTTTTTAAAAGTTTTTTCGATATTTTTAAAAATGACGCAGAGACGCAAAATGCTGTGGAACTTTCCTAAAAAGAGCCCCCAAATGCCCTTGACGCAGGGGCAAAACCGGACTATATTGAGGGCAGAGAGTGCTGCGGCAGGTGGTTTTGTGCCGCAAAAGCAAGAAGGAGGAGCTTATATGACCTATTCTGAAGTGCTGACCAATGCCCGGGGCTGCATCGGTCAATATTGCAAGGCCTGCCCGGTGTGCAACGGCGTAGCCTGCAAAAACCAGATCCCCGGCCCCGGTGCCAAGGGGGTGGGGGATACTGCCATCCGTAATTATAATAAGTGGGCAGAGATCCGGGTGAACATGGACACCCTGTGCCCTGGCGGTGCTCCGGACACCAGCCTGGAGCTGTTTGGTCAGCGGTTCCGCTACCCCTTCTTTGCCGGGCCGGTGGGTGCCGTGAACCTCCACTACTCCGACACCTATAATGATATGACCTACAACGACGTGCTGGTACGGGCCTGTGCCGAAAGTGGCATTGCCGCCTTTACCGGGGACGGCACCAACCCCACGGTGATGGAAATGGCCACCAAGGCCATCGGGGCAGCCCAGGGCTGCGGTGTGCCCACCATCAAGCCCTGGAACCTGGATACCATCCGGGCCAAGATGGACCAGGCCAAGGCCAGCGGCTGCTTTGCAGTGGCCATGGACGTGGACGCTGCCGGTCTGCCCTTTTTGAAAAATATGACCCCTCCTGCCGGCAGCAAGAGCGTGGAGGAGCTGGCCCAGATCGTGGAGATGGCAGGCCGCCCCTTTATCGTCAAGGGTATCATGACCGTTAAGGGTGCCCTGAAGGCCAAGGAGGCCGGGGCAGCAGCCATCGTGGTGTCCAACCACGGGGGTCGTGTGCTGGACCAGTGCCCTGCCACCGCCGAGGTGCTGCCGGAGATCGCTGCAGCCCTCAAGGGCAGCGGCGTCAAGATCCTGGTGGACGGCGGCATCCGCACCGGCGTGGATGTGTTCAAGGCCCTGGCTCTGGGGGCTGACGGCGTGCTGATCTGCCGCCCCTTTGTTACCGCAGTGTACGGCGGCGGCCAGGAGGGCGTGAAGTGCTACATTGAAAAGCTGGCCGGGGAGCTGGCCGACACCATGCAGATGTGCGGTGCTGCCAGCCTGGCAGATATCACCCCGGACATGGTGCGGATCTGATCAAGACAATAATATGGACCCGGGAGCCGGGGCGTGCCTGTAGGTGCGCCCCGGCTTTTTGTGTGCTACTTTGTTAAAGTTTGTCGAAAACAGGCCAAAATGAAATTTGGACGCTTGTGCATTGCCGGGAAATGCGATACACTACCAGTAACTGAAGCCGCAGCCCCGGTCAGACCCCGGCGGCGGCACGGACCTGGACCGGGCAGTGCAGCTGCGCCCCGGCCCCATAGGAGGAGACAAAGGACCATGAACTGGAAAAAGAAGAAAGACCCTGCGGCAGTGCCTCAGGGAGAGGGCAGTGCCGCTGCCGCCCAGAGTGGGGCGGCCGGGTTTTTGAAAAAGAACTGGAAATGGCTGGTACCGGTGGCCTGTGTAGTGGTGGCCGGCGGCTGGTGGCTCCTGAGACCCCAGGATACGAAGCCTGCCAATGTGGACACCAGCTATGTGGAAACAGCTCCGGAGCAGCGGGACCTGTCCAATACCCTCAGCGGCACCGGAACTCTGAAGCCGGCCAATACTTATAGTGTCAAATCCCTGGTATCGGGCAAGGTGCTCACCAGCACCTTTGAAGAAGGGGATATGGTGGAGGAGGGCACTGTGCTCTACACGGTGGATTCCTCCGACGCCACCACCAAGGTGGAGCAGGCAGAGATCGCCTTGCAGCAGGCCCAGCGCAGCTACAACAAGACCGCAGACCGTCAGTATGTACGGGCTGAGGTGGCTGGCGTCGTCAGTGCTCTAAAGGTGGCTAAGGGAGACGAGGTCACCAGCGGCCAGGAGGTGGCGGTGATCCGGGACAGCTCCAAAATGACCCTGAGCCTGGAGTTCCCGGCAGCCGATGCTGCCACCTTCTCGGTGGGGCAGACGGCCCAGGTGACCCTGGACGGCACCTTTGAGACCCTTGCAGGCACCATCACCGCTGTAACGGGTGTGGACGCCCTGAGCACCGGCAACCTGCTGACCCGTACCGTTACCATTGCTGTGAAGAACGCCGGGGGCCTGACCACTGCCCAGGCTGCCACCGCTACGGTCAACGGCGTCAGCTCCATTGGAGCTGCCACCTTCCAGTACCAGGCAGAGCGCACCCTGACGGCCCTGGCTGCCGGTACCGTCGTTGCCATCAACGCCCGGGAAGGGGATGCGGTGGATAAGGACGAGATCATCCTGCAGCTCAGCGGCGAGGACCTGACGGAGACCATCCAGTCTGCCTCCGAGACCCTCCGTGGGGCAGAGCTGTCTATGCAGAGCACCCAGGATGCCATGAACAACTACACCATCACCTCCCCCATCAAGGGCACCATCATTGAAAAAGCCGCCAAGGTAGGGGATGCCCTCAGCGCAGGCAGCGACCTGTGCACCATCTACGACCTGAGCTACCTGGAAATGACCATCCATGTGGACGAGCTGCAGGTCAGCAGCCTGTCGGTGGGGCAGTCGGTGCAGGTCACCGCAGACGCCATGCCGGACAAGACCTATGAGGGCGTGGTGACCCGTGTGTCCATGAAGGGCGATACCAACGGCGGCACCACCACCTACCCGGTCACTGTGCGGATCGACGAGACCCAGGGCCTGCGGCCGGGCATGAACGCCAACGCCCAGATCGTGGTGGCTCAGGCCAAAAACGCCCTGGCTGTGCCCAACGCCGCCATCGTCCGGGGAGGCTATGTGCTGGTGACCCAGGATTCCCCCAGCGCCGCCCAGGCAGACCCGGACATGGTGGCTCCGGAGGGCTATGTGTATGTGAAGGTCAAAACCGGCGTCAGCGATAACGATTACACCCAGATCGTCAGCGGCATCACAGCTCAGGACCGGGTGGGTTACGACCCCAGCACCATCAGCAGTGATTCCTACTACTATGACGACGGCATGGGGAATTCCGGTGCGGACGTCGTTATGAATGACGCCGATGTGGCTGCAGAGCCTGCCGATAACGGCGGCACCCAGGAGCTGCCGGCAGAGGCTGAAGCAGAGGCCGGGGAAGCAGACGGCGACCAGGACGCAGCCCCGGCAGAAGTCGACGGCGCAGCCTTGGGCTGACAGGAGGGCACTCATGAGCGCTCTGATCGAGTTTGAGGAAGTCTGCAAATATTACCAGATGGGTGATACCACCGTGAAGGCGGCGGACCATATCACCATGAAGATCGAACAAGGGGAGTTTGTGGCCATCGTGGGCCAGTCCGGTTCCGGCAAGTCCACCTGCATGAACATCATCGGCTGCCTGGACGTGCCGACCTACGGCACCTATCGGCTCCGGGGCCGGGACGTGGGCAAGATGAACCGCAACGAGCTGGCGGCGGTCCGCAACGAGATGCTGGGCTTTATCTTCCAGCAGTACAACCTGCTGCCCCGGCTGAACCTGATGGAAAACGTGGAGGTGCCCTTGGTGTATGCCGGTATCTCCCGGGCCGACCGGCACATCCGTGCCCGGCAGGTGCTGGAGCAGGTGGGCCTGGGGGACAAGCTGAAAAACCGGCCCAACCAGTTGTCCGGCGGCCAGCAGCAGCGGGTATCCATTGCCCGGGCTTTGGTCCGCAATCCGCCGGTGATCCTGGCCGACGAGCCCACCGGTGCACTGGACTCCCATACCGGACGGGAAGTGCTGGGGATGCTGCAGCAGCTGCATCAGCAGGGCCACACGGTGGTGCTGATCACCCATGACAACTCCATTGCGGTGCAGGCAGAACGGATCATCCGGCTGGAGGACGGCCGGGTGGTCTATGACGGCGACGCCCATGCCCCGGAGGCTATGGTGCAGCCCACCCTGCTGCCCGAAACGCCGGAAAAGGAGGAACAGGCATGATCATTGAGACCTTCCGGCAGGCCATCCAGAACGTGTGGAGCAACAAGCTCCGCACCTTTTTGACCATGCTAGGCATCATCATCGGTGTTATGGCGGTCATCGTCATCGTGGGCCTGGGCAACGGCATGACCAAGAGCATGCGGGACAGCTTTTCGGCCCTGGGCACCAACACCCTCAGCATCCAGGTGTGGGGCTACGGCAATCGCAACGCCTCGGTGGAGGACCTGTACGACATTGCCGACCGTCACCCGGATCTGCTGCAGGCGGTTTCCCCTCAGGTGGATTTCAACGGCGACAGCACCCTGAAGGTGGGCACCAAGACCTTCCGCTGGTCTACCGTCAGCGGTGTGGACGAGCACTTTACCTCCATGAAAAATTACCAGCTGGTCCAGGGCCGGGGCCTGCAGTACATGGATATCAAGGATAACAAGCAGGTGTGCGTCATCGGCGATTACATCAACCGGGCGGCCTTTGGGGGCAACGGTCTGGGCCAGACCCTGAAGGTCGGGACCAACAAGTTCCTGGTGGTGGGTGTGCTGGCCCCCAAGGTCAGCAACGCCCAGATGCAGGAGGGCTCCGACGACGACTGCGTCTACCTGCCCTACACCACCGTCATGCGGCTGTCCAGCCTGAGCACAGTGAACAGCTATACGGCTGTAATGGCAGACGAGAGCCGGGCCAACGAGGCAAAATCCACTGTGGAAAGTGAGCTGCAGACCATCACGGGCTCGGAAAGCAGCTATTACGTCTACAGCGCCATTGAGTGGCTGGAAGAAATGAACAAGATGATCAACATGGTCATCGTAGTGCTTACCGGCATTGCCAGCATCTCTCTGCTGGTGGGCGGCATCGGTATCATGAACATCATGCTGGTGTCGGTGACGGAGCGCACTCGGGAGATCGGCATCCGCAAGGCCCTGGGGGCCAAGGAGCGCACCATCCTGGCACAGTTTGTGGTGGAGGCTGCCACCACCTCGGCCCTGGGCGGTGCCCTGGGCATCGTCTTGGGGTACCTGGTAAGCATGGCAGCCAACAAGGTGCTGCCGATGCTGGCCAGCGGCAGCGACATTACGGTGAGCCCGTCGTTCAACTCCATCGTGGTGGCCTTTGGCATCTCGGTGGGCATCGGCGTGCTGTTTGGCTACCTGCCGGCCCGGCGTGCCGCCCGGCTCAATCCCATCGAGGCTCTGCGTTACGATTGATCCGGCTATGCCCGGGCGTCGAGACCTGAAACCGGATCAAGGAAGGGGAATACCTATGAAAAAACGTCTTCTCGCATTTCTGCTGGCGGTGACCATGGCGGTGTCCATGCTGGCCCTGCCGGCAGCAGCTCTGGGCAGCGCCAGCAACACCGCTGTCCAGACCGCCATTACCCTGGGTGCCATGGACACCAGCCAGACCGGCAGCCTGGATGCTGTGGTCACCCGTGGTGCCCTGGCCCGGATGCTGGTGGCCTTTTCGGCCTATCGGGAGAGCGCAGCCTCCCAGGGCACCGTGGGCACCCTGTACCGGGATGTGCCCGGCACCTCCCCCTGGGCCCCCTATGTCCGCATTGCGGTGCAGCAGGGCTGGATGAACGGTTACACCGACGGCAGTTTCCGGCCGGACAACGCCGTGACCCTGGAGGAAGCCTGCACTGCCGTGCTGAAGCTGCTGGGCTATAAGATGACCGACCTGAGCGGCTCCTTCCCGGCGGCACAGCTGAACAAGGCCCAGGAGCTGGGCCTGCGGAACCAGCTGGTCCGCAGCCAGGGCCAGACCATGACCTATGAGGACTGCGCTGTGCTGCTGTACAACGCTCTCACCGCCAATACGGCCTCTGGTGGGGCCTACGGCTCCTCCCTGGGCTTTACGGTCACCGGAGGCCAGGTGGATACCTCCACGGTGCTGCTCAGCAGCCTGAAGGGCCCCTTTGTGGCCGCAGAGGGCAGCCAGCTGCCCTTTGCCCCCGTCAGCATCTACCGCAACGATAAGGTCTCCAGCTCGGCAGAGCTGAACCAGTACGACGTGTACTACTACAGCGAGAGCCTCCAGGCGGTGTGGATCTACACCCGCCGTGCAGCAGGCCGCATCACCGCTGTTTCCCCCAGTGCCAGTGCCCCCACGGCAGTGACGGTGGCAGGGGTCACCTACCAGCTGGGCAGCTCGGCAGTGGCCTCTAAGATCTCCTCCCTCAACGGCGGCGGCGTAGGCGAAGTGGTCACCCTGCTGCTGGGCATGGACAACGAGGTGGCGGATGTGGTCACCGGAGAGGAAGCCGATGCCGTGTTCTACGGCGTGGTGCAGACTGCCACCCGGTCCCTGGTGGAGGATAACGGGGCAGATGTGCTGCAAAAGGTGTCGGTGCTGTGCACCGACGGCGTGACCCGTACCGTCAATGTGGACAAAAGCCTGAACTACCCCTCCGGCTGGCTGGTAAAGATCAGCGTCACCCCGGAGGGCGAGAATGTGACCGCCCTGGAGACCCGATCGGTCAGCGGCACCGTCAACGAGAAGGCCACCATGCTGGGCTCTCGCAAGCTGGCGGACGATGTGCAGATCTTAGATACAACATCGGAGGGTGTGGCTGGGACGGTTCGTCCCAGCCGACTATCCGGGACCCGGCTGTCTTTGCTGAATGTCCGCTACTATACGCTTAACGAAAAAGGCGAGATCGACCGGCTGATCCTCAACGACGTCACCGGCGATCTGTGGAAGTACGGCGTGCTGGACGATATCCGCAACCTGGCCGCCAACCTGCCCTCCACCAAGACCACTGCCACGACAGGGGATTCGGAGAGCGATGGCTCTGATGCAGCCACCGAGCTGCTGAAGGACCTGCGGAGCGTGCTGGTGCCTACCACCAGCGAGATCCTGTGGGGCGTCATCAACGGCGATATCCTCCAGACCGTGTGGAACAAGGCCACCAGCAGCACCGGCTCCCTGGTGAGCATCGGCGTCAAGCAGCTGGCCAATGTGGTAGGGGAGCCCTATGCCTCTATCCTGAACTATGTGGGCGGCGGTGCCACCTATGTGTGCTACGTCAATGGGCAGCTTACCAGCTACACCACCTCCATCAAGTACCCGGTGCTGGCTGGCGGCCTGGCAGTGCGGCAGGAGGTCAACGGCTCCGTAAAAGCCATGATCCAGCTGATGCCCATGAAGATCGACAAGGTGGGGGCAGCCTCGGTGCTGTCGGGCTCCACCCGTTACGAGATGGCCGACGATGCCCAGGTATACCTGTGGTACAAGGGCCAGTATTACGCCACCAAGCTGGCAGAGGTGAACTCGGAGGAGTATTACCTCACAGGTTGGTACGATAACTTTGGCTGTGCGGCGGGCAAGCGGGTCCGTGTGATCGTGGCCGTTAAAAAGGATTGACAGGCTACTATAGCCTGCCTCGCCGGGCACTGCGAGGGGTGCGGCAGCTGCTGTACCCCCGGCGGTGCCCTTTTTGCAACGCCGTGCTGGGCAGTGTGGAGCATTGCCCGGACTGCGCTGACCAGGTGGATGCTCTGCGCCGCAAGCCGGGCATCCGGCTGGACGCCTCCCAGCATTATCTGGGGCGTCTTGCCGGAGCTGCGGCCCCCTTCCGCTATGAGGGCTGTGTGCGGCAGGCCATCCTCCGGGCCAAGTATCAGGCTGCTCCCTGGACGGCTGTGGAGCTGGGGGTCTGGCTGGCCCAGCTGGCCTTTGGCAGCTAGATCCAGATGCAGGGGGCTGAGCCGGTGCCTCAACGGGTAGAAGGAGCGGCCCTGGGCTACGACTGCATCGTGCCGGTGCCGGCGTCCAGCCCGGCCCGGGGCTATAACGTGCCGGAATGCATGGCACGGCCTCTGGCCCAGGCTCTGGGGCTGCCCCTGGAGCCAAAGCTGCTGGTACGAACTCGCAAAAAGCAGCGGCAGGCAGGCCTGGCCTTTGAGCAGCGTCTGGCCAATGTGGCCGGGGCCTTTCGGGCAGCCGACCCGGACCTGGTGGAAGGCCGCCGGGTGCTGCTGGTGGATGACGTGATCACCACCGGAGCCACCGCCGCTGCCTGCGCCCAGGCTCTGTTGGACGCCGGGGCCGACAGCGTGTTTGCCCTGGCCCTGGCAACGGTGGAAATGCCGCTGTTCCCCCAAGGCAGCCCCCTGGAAGAAAAAATGGAAGAAATTTAAAAAACCTGCTGAAAAGTGCTTGACAAATCCCCGGACATTGGGTATACTGATTGAGCTGTGAGCGACAACCGCTTACAGGTATCCGGGTGTAGCGCAGTTTTGGTAGCGCGCTTGAATGGGGTTCAAGAGGCCGTGAGTTCGATTCTCGCCACTCGGACCAAACAAAAATAATCCGAACTTGTTTCCGATAGGAGATGGGTTCGGATTATTTGTTTTCTTCGGAAAGTTCAATGCAGGTGTCCGTGGAAGATGAAATCCGAAATCATAGATTGACCGACATAAGCCACAACATGATTTCAGGAGGAAACGAACATGAAGTACGATGCAAGAGATTGCTATTTCAACATGGACACCGGCTGCGTGGAGCTGCTGCTCCGGGATGGGAGAAAAATTTCCATCGATTGCACCGGGGTCGAGGATGCGTTAAATGTGACCATGGCGCAGAGGTCGGAACTAGACTACCTTATCTACAATGACCCGCTTGGCTATGCCGATTTGATCCTGAATGGTGACCCGGAGAAATATCTGAAACAAATTTTGTGAAATGAATATTCTGCGATTTTACTGAAGAATTGACAATGTAGCGAAAACCAGATATCATAGCAACAGGCTTTATTTTGTTTCAGAAGAGGTATTAGCATATGGAAGCGTATGAATTAGATAAAATAAAAGTTTTGGCAACTTCTTTCCGTGGTGCAATTGAGATAGCAAAAGATGCTGGTGAATTTGATAATGACTTTGCATTTCCTCGATTTCCCAAAGGATGCTGTGGAGATACAAGCGATCTTTTAGCTGAGTATTTGGCACAGCATGATATTTACACATATTATGTCTGTGGTCAAAAAGGTACCCAATCACACGCATGGCTGGTTCTTGTAAACACTGTAACAGTGACAACTGATAATTCAGATGCTGACAGAAAGTATAAAAGTCTGATAAGTGTTTATAATGAAGATAATGATGTAATGCTACTGCGAAAATACTATAACTTAAAAGATGCTATTATTATTGACATAACCGGAGATCAGTTCACAAATCAAAAATGTTTTTTGTATTATAACATTCCTGTTTATGTTGGTTTTTTAGATGACTTTCATAAACTTTTTAGGGTGGATCAATGCTCTATCCATGAACCTGCTAGATTGTGGGATGCTCGCTGCAAAAGTCTGTATCGAGCAATAACTAAATATATAAAGTGATTTGCAGTATGAAACGAAGTTTTTTTCAATTAAGGTATAAAACAAAAACAGGGTGCGCCCACCCGGACGCACCCTGCCAAAAGCCACAGACAAGAATGATATGTACAGCAGGGAGTTCCCCAGCGGGAACTTCCTGTTTTTCGTTGTTTGCATGATGAGCCTGCTCTGCCTGCCATGCGGCAAACTCCCTCTGGCCTTCCTCACTGTTCCAGCAGGCAAGGATGGCCGGGTAGAATGCCCTCGCCAGACGGTCGATGACTTCATCGGGATAAGGGGAAATGTTTGTGGACTTTTTCTTTTTGTTCAAACGCACGCTCCT
>CAKSXW010000042.1 GCA_934518555.1 uncultured Faecalibacterium sp.
GATCTTTTCCATTGTTGTTCTCCTTCTACAGGCATTTCCTGCTAAAGGCTTCCCCCGGTCGGGGGAAGCTGTCACCGTAGGGGACTGATGAGGGCGCATCATGTGGTTGCTCTCCCCTCATCCGGCCCTTCGGGCCACCTTCCCCCCCAAGGGGTGAAGGCTTCCGATGTTCCTGCTCTTTATTGAATCTCTCCGCTGCACACCATCGCCACAGCCTGGGGCAGCAGCTTCCACTCTGCCTGTTCCATGACCCGTTTCTGCAGCACCTCCGGGGTGTCGCCGGGCAGGATGTCCACAGCCTTTTGCAGCAGGATGGGGCCGCCGTCGCACTCCTCGTTGACAAAGTGGACGGTGGCACCGGTGACCTTGCAACCCCGGGCCAGGGCGGCCTCGTGGGGCCGCAGGCCGTACATCCCCGGCCCACAGAAGGAGGGGATCAGGGCAGGATGCACGTTAAGGATGCGGCGAGGATAGGCCTGGATGACGCTGGGGCCCAGCACCGACAAAAAGCCTGCCAGCACCACCAGGTCGATGTGGTGCTGCTGCAAGGTCTGCAACAGGGCAGCATCAAAATCCTGGCTGTTGGCGTAGTCCTTCCGGCGCACCACGCAGCTCTCCACCCCAGCCTTGGCAGCCCGCTCCAGGGCGTAGACCCCAGGCTTGGAGGCCACCACCAGGGTGATCTTGCCCTGGGGGTTCTCCCCCCGGGCCTCACTGTCCAGCAAGGCCTGCAGATTGGTGCCGCCGCCGGACACTAACACGGCGATGTTCAGCACAGCTCCACACCCTCGCCTTCTACGATGACGCCCAGGCGGTAAGCCTCCGGCTCACCGTTGGCGTGGAGGATCTCCAGAGCCTTGTCGGCCTGGTCCGCAGGCACGGTAAGCACCATGCCCACGCCCATGTTGAAGGTGTTGAACATATCGTGCTCAGAGATGCGACCCATCTCCTGCATCAGGTGGAACAGGGCCGGGGTCCGCACATCCTCTTTGCGGATCCGGGCACCGCAGCCCTTCTTCAGGCTGCGAGGGATATTCTCATAGAAGCCGCCGCCGGTAATGTGGGAGATGCCCTTCACATCCACTTCCTCCAGCACCTTCAGCACCGGTTTGACGTAGATCTTGGTGGGGGCCAGCAGAGCCTCGCCCAGGGTCTTGCCGCCCAGGGCAGCAGGAGCGGTGAACAGCACGTCGGGGTTTGAGTCGATGTCAAAGATCTTCCGCACCAGGGAGAAGCCGTTGGAGTGCACACCGGTGGAAGGCAGGGCGATGATCACGTCACCGGCTGCCATGGTCTCGTTGCTGAGGATCTTCTCCTTGTCCACAACGCCCACGGTAAAGCCTGCCAGGTCGTACTCGTCCTCCGGCATCATGCCCGGGTGCTCGGCAGTCTCGCCGCCCACCAGAGAGCAGCCGGCCTGGACGCAGCCCTCGGCCACGCCCTTGACGATGTTGGCGATCTTTTCCGGGATATTGCGGCCGCAGGCGATGTAGTCCAGGAACACCAGGGGCTTGGCACCGGCGCAGATGACATCGTTGACGCACATAGCCACGCAGTCGATGCCGATGGTGTCGTGGCGGTTCATGATCATGGCCACCTTCAGCTTGGTGCCCACGCCGTCGGTGCCGGAGATCAGCACCGGGTGCTGATAGCCGGTGCAGTCCAGCTCAAACAGGCCGCCAAAGCCCCCCAGGCCGCCGATGCAGTTCTCGGTCATGGTACGGGCCACATACTGCTTCATCAGCTCCACAGAGCGATAACCAGCGGTGATGTCCACACCAGCAGCTGCATAGCTTTCAGAATAGCTCTTTTCCATGTTTTTACTCTCCTAACTTTTTGGCGTCCTTGGGACGGTCGTTCAGATGGCGTTCGTGGATATCGGTGGAAAGCACCTCTTCCGGCTTCACGGCGTATTCGCCGGTAAAGCAGGCGGTGCAGAACCCGCAGTTTGCATTTTTGGCCAGCTGGACCACATGCTCGTTGGACAGGTAGCCCAGGGTGTCGGCGCCGATGATCTCATTGATCTGCTCCAGGGTGCGGCCGGTGGCCACCAGCAGCTTCTGGTCCGGGATGTCGGTGCCAAAGTAGCAGGGGTACTTAAAGGGAGGAGCCGACACCATAAAGTGGACCTCGGCAGCACCGGCGTCCCGCAGCAGCTTGATGATGCGAGCAGAGGTGGTGCCCCGGACGATGGAGTCGTCCACCAGCACCACACGCTTGCCCTTGACGGTGCTGGACACCACGTTCAGCTTGATGCGGACGCTGTTTTCACGCTGCTTCTGGCTGCCCTGGATAAAGGTGCGGCCGATGTATTTGTTCTTGATAAAGCCGATGCCGTAGGGGATGCCGCTCTCCTGGGAGTAGCCCAGGGCGGCGTCCAGGCCGGAGTCCGGCACGCCGATGACCACATCGGCCTCCACCGGGTGCTCCTGGGCCAGGAAGCGGCCTGCCTGCTTGCGTGCCTCGTGGACCGAGCTGCCCTCGATGATGCTGTCGGGCCGGGCAAAGTAGATGAACTCAAACACGCACATCTGGGTGTCCGGGCGGCCGCAGTGGTCCTTGATGCTCCGCAGCTCGCCGGTCTTGGTGTCCACCACCACGATCTCGCCGGGCTCCACATCCCGCAGCAGGGCGGCACCGACAGCATCCAGAGCGCAGCTCTCGCTGGCAAAGACGTAGCCGCCGCCGGGCAGGGTGCCGATGCACAGAGGCCGATAGCCCCGGGGGTCCCGGACAGCGATGAGCTTGGTGGCGGACATGATCACCAGGCTGTAGGCACCCTCCAGCACATCCATGGTCTTGCTGATGGCAGTCTCGATGCTGCCCATCCGCAGACGGTTCCGGGTGACGAGGTAGCAGATGACCTCGGTGTCGGAGGAGCCGTGGAAGATGGCCCCCTCATTTTCCAGCTGACGGCGCAGCTCCAGGGTGTTGGTCAGGTTGCCGTTGTGGCACAGGGCCATGGTGCCCCGGCCATGACGGACGATCATGGGCTGGGCGTTGGCCCGGATGCGAGTGCCGGCGGTGGCGTAGCGCACATGGCCGGTAGCCATGTGGGCCGTGGGGGTGGAAAGGCTTGCCAGCACCGCCGGGGTGAACACCTCGTTCACCAGGCCCAGGTCCCGGTGGCCGGTGATGACACCATCATCGTTGACGGCGATGCCGCAGCTCTCCTGGCCCCGGTGCTGCAGGGCGTACAGTGCCGAATAGGCAGCGGCTGCCACATCCTCGGTGCCAGCCCGGTCATAGATGCCGAAAACGCCGCATTCCTCATGCAGCGGATATGCAAAATCAGACATTGGTTCTCCTTTACAGTTCTGCGATCTCGTTCTGCAGCTTTTCTTCCTTGGCAGCGATCTGCTGGGCCATGGCCACACGCTCAGCGTCCAGCTTGGCAGCCAGGGCGTCGTCCCCCAGGGCCAGGATCTCCGCAGCCAGCCAAGCGGCGTTCTTGGCACCGTTCAGGGCCACCGTAGCCACCGGGATGCCGCTGGGCATCTGCACCGTAGCCAGCAGGGCGTCCAGGCCATCCATGGCACCGCCCTTCATGGGGATGCCGATGACCGGCAGGGTGGTGTTGGCGGCAAAGGCACCAGCCAGGTGTGCTGCCATGCCGGCAGCGCACAGGATGACCCCAAAGCCGTTGGCTCTGGCGGTCTTGGCAAACTCTGCCGCCTGAGCCGGGGTGCGGTGTGCCGACAGGATGTGTGCCTCAAAGGGGATGTCCAGCGCCTTGAGCTGAGCGCAGGCCCCCTTTACCACCGGCCAATCACTGTCGGAACCCATGATCACAGCAACTTTACGAACCATAATCCAAACCCTCTCCTTTTTTCAACCAGGATGCAAACAAAAAAGGCGGTGGTACACCTGCACCACGGCCTTTTGGTTTCATTGATCCCTTCTCGGGTATCCGCACAAGGTTGCACGATGCCCCTGGCCTGCACGAATCCAACTATGAATCGTGAAATCCAGCAGCATCTTTCGCATCGAAGTACCCCTCCGCAGTGTCCCGTTCCGGATGTTTCAGCAGGCGGCGCCCGGCTGCTCAAGGCCGGGGCCGTCTCTGTACTACATACAGTTTACGGCAAAAAAATGGCTTTGCAAAGGGTGTTGGGGCAAATTCTCCCTTGTGTTCTCATGCCGTCAAAAAACTTTTGAAAGTTTTGTGCAGTTTCGACATCGATTTTCTTTTTAAGTATGACTTATAATTCCGGTCTATTTTGTGTAAAGAAAATAAAGCGGTTTTGCCTTCTAAAAGACGTACTTTTTTAGAAGATGATCCTGGCCGTAGCAGCCCGGGCAGCACGGATCAGGTCTGCCGGGGCGCAGCACACCTGGGTGCCGATGCGGCCGCCGGAAACATAGACCTTTGCCTGCTGCAGCACGCTTTCGTCAAAGACGGTACGGTACTGCTTTTTCATGCCCACCGGGCTGCAACCTCCACGCACATATCCGGTGACCTTGTTGATATCAGCCACATGGATCATGGCCACGCTCTTTTCCCCTACGCTGCGGGCAGCGGCCTTCAGGTCCAGCTCTGCCGCCACAGGGATCACGAACACAAAGTAGTTTTTGCTGGCCCCCTGGGTCACCAGAGTTTTGTAGACACAGGCCGGGTCCTCCCCTATGCTGGCGGCCACCGTTACGCCGTCCACAGCCACTCCCTCCTCGTGGGGGTACTCATGGGCGGTGTAAGGCACTTTTTCACGCTCCAAGATCCGCATGGCATTGGTTTTTGCTTCTTTTCCCATTTTACTTCCCTCTTTCTCTATCACTTTCTCTCATTCTACCACTTTTTCGGAAAAAATTCAAAATTCTCTTGACTTCAGTTTCGTGAAGTGATATCATAGCGTCACGCACTTCAGACCACTGAAGTTTGACACTGCAAGCTGCGGCAAAGGAGCCGGTCTCCCTCGCCGTTTCACAGGATAGGAAAAGGCAAAGGAGACAAAACACTATGATCATCGTACTCAAACAGGATGCACCCGACGTACAGGTGCGAGAGTTCTGCCACGAGCTGGAGGATATGGGCCTGCAGATCAACGATTCCAAGGGCAGCGACACCCATATTCTGGGGCTTATTGGCGACACCAAGGCCATTGCCGAGAGCTGGGTGCTGGCAAACCCCGTGGTGGAGACCTGCCGCCGGGTGTCGGAGCCCTATAAAAAGGCCAACCGGAAGTTCCACCCCGACGACAGCGTCATCGACGTGGAGGGGGTCAAGATCGGCGGCGGCAACTTTGCCGTCATCGCCGGGCCTTGCAGCATCGAGAGCGAGGAGCAGATCACCTACTGCGCCCAGCGTGTAAAGGCCGCCGGGGCCTCCCTGCTGCGAGGCGGTGCTTTCAAGCCCCGTACCTCCCCCTACTCCTTCCAGGGCATGCGGAGCGAGGGCCTGGACCTGCTGAAGCTGGCTCGCCGGGCCACCGGCGCCCCCATCGTTACCGAGATCATGAACACCGAGCACCTGCCTCTGTTTGAGAACGTGGACCTGATCCAGGTGGGCGCCCGGAATATGCAGAACTTTGAGCTGCTGAAGGCGGTGGGCCGCCAGAATAAGCCGGTGCTGCTGAAGCGAGGCCTGGCCAACACCCTGGAGGAGTTCGTCATGAGTGCCGAGTACATCATGGCGGAGGGCAACGAGAACGTGATCCTCTGCGAGCGAGGCATCCGCACCTTTGAGACCAGTATGCGGAACACCCTGGACCTGGCAGGTGTGGTGATGCTCCACAAGATGACCCATCTGCCGGTGGTGGTGGACCCCAGCCACGCCTGCGGCCACGCTTGGATGGTGCCGGAGCTGGCTAAGGCCGCCGTGGCTGCCGGAGCCGACGGTCTGATGATCGAGGTCCACAACAACCCGGCCAAGGCCAAGTGCGACGGTGCCCAGAGCCTGACCCCGGACCAGTTTGATGAGCTGATGGCGTTCATTGGCAAGGAAGTGGAATTCTTTGGCAAAAAGCTGAACTGAAAAACCAGTAGGAACCACAGGGGCTGCTGTGCCGTAGGGTGCAGCAGCCCCTTTTTGCCTGGGAGGATGGTTTTTCGTTTTCTTTTCCGCAGTTTTATGGTATACTATAGTGTATTTTGAAAAAACGCTTCTGAAAGAGGTTTTGATCATGAAAGCACATATCGCACGCAACCAGAACGCCGGGGTGCCTTTGGCCCTGGGCTGGAACCTTTCCCCTGCCGACCGGGGCAAGCTGGAGGGCATGGCCCCGGCTTTTGGCATGAAGCTGCTGCCGGTGGCCCCTGCCGACGCCGGAAAGACCGTGGCCCAGCTGCTGGGTGAGGTGGAGGCCAAAGCCCCCCGGACCCTGGTGCTGGAGCCCGGTGCCTATCCCCCGGCCCTGGTGCTGGCCAACTTTAAGAGCAAGGATGTGGACACCCTGCTGGACCTGATGAAGCAGGCGCAGGTCACCATCCCCCTGAAGGCCGTGGTGACCCCCGCCAACCGCAGCTGGGTGTTCGGGGACCTGCTGGCCCACCTGCAGGAGGAGCACGCCGCCTTTACTGCCGCAAAGGAGAACCAGACCCGATGAAAAACCTCACCACACGCATCACCTCCGGGCTGCTGGCTGCTGCCCTCTGCCTGGGCCTGCTGGCAGGCTGCGGCAAGCCCCAAAAGCAGCTGACCCGTTACAGTACCATCTTTTATGATGTGTTCGACACCGTGACCCAGGTCATTGCCTACTGCGAGGACGAGGAAGAATTTACCAAGCAGATGGAGGCCCTGCACCAGGACCTGATCACCTACAATCGGCTGTATGACATCTACAACAGCTACGACGGCGTGGTGAACGTCAAGACCATCAACGACAACGCCGGCAAGGCCCCGGTGCAGGTGGACGACCGCATCCTGTCCATGCTGGAGCTGGCCCAGAAGATGTACGACACCACCGGCGGCAAGATGAACATTGCCATGGGCAGCGTGCTGAACATCTGGCACAATTACCGGGATGCCGCCCTGCAGAACGACAACGACGCCGACAACACCCTGCCCACCCAGCAGGAGCTGGAGGCTGCCGCCCAGCACTGCGACATCCAGAACCTCATCATCGACCAGGCCGCCAAGACCGTGTACCTGGCGGACCCGGAGATGTCCCTGGACGTGGGCAGTGTAGGCAAAGGCTACGCCGTGGAGATGGTGTGCCAGGCTGCGGAAGCCCGGGGCCTGACCAGTGCTCTGGTAAGCGTAGGCGGCAACCTGCGGGCCATTGGCAAAAAGCCTGACGGCAGCCAGTGGACCGGCGGCGTGGAGAACCCTTGGGACGCCTCGGAGGTGTACACCGGCAGCACCTCCCTCTTTGGGTCCCCCATTAACATGAGCGATATGGCCCTGGTGACCAGCGGCGATTATCAGCGGTACTTCGTGGTAAACGGTCAGCGTTACCACCACCTTATCGACCCGGACACCCTGTGGCCTGCCACCTACTTTAACGGTGTCACGGTGCTGTGCCCGGACTCCGGCCTGGCCGACTGCCTTTCCACCGGCTTGTTCTGTATGTCCTTGGAAGAAGGCCAGAAGCTGGTGGAATCCCTGGAGGGGGTAGAGGCCATGTGGTGCACCCCGGACCAGAAGGCCGTTACCTCCAGCGGCTGGAACGCCCATCTCCGCAAATGATCTGAGCAACGTACTCATGCAAAAGACCCTGCAGGTTCCGGATGGAGCCTGCAGGGTCTTTTTTGTGTGAAGGGGTCAGTTAGATTTTCCCGATGCATGACTGCCGCTTTTCTGGCTGGCCTTGGCCTGCTGCCGCAGAGCCGAACGGGTGACCTCTGCCCAGGAATACTGGGTCATGTACTCGCCCCGGTAGGAGCTGATGGTGGAGCGGTCCCCTCGCAAGAAGTTGTAGTAATCGCACTCCAGTTTGCTGGTGTCGATGGCCAGGGTGCTGCGGCCCCGGACCAGCAGGCCCCGGACCCCGGCATCCTCCAGGGTATGGTTCAGGTCAAAGATCAGGTTCCGCAAATGGCTGTGAAGGGCCGCCGTGTCCGGCTTGTCCTCCCAAAGCACTGCCAGCATCTCGCCGTTGGTACAGGTGGCACCGTTGCGGTCCACCAGATAGGCCAGAAGCTCCTTGCTTTTGCTGCGCTTGAAAGACAGGGGCCGCCCCCCTACAAAGATCTCAAAGTTGCCAAAGCACTGGACCTTGACCCCGGCAGGTGCATCCTCCGGGGGATACCGCAAATTTTCCAGCACGTTCCGCACTTCCGTCTCATCCAAGGGCTTCAGCAAAAAGCCGCTGACAAAGATCTGCAGTGCCTCCAGGGCATACTTCGGGTGCTGGGTGACCGGGATCAGGTTGCAGCGAGGCTGCAGCTGCTGGATCTTCCGGGCCAGGCCCAACCCGTCCATGCCGGGCATCTCCAGGTTCAAAAAGGCGGCATCCATCGACCCTTGCCGCATCCAGGTCAGGGCGTCCTCGGTGGTCATTGCGCTGACGTAATCGCAGTCCGGCGCAACTCTGCATAGGATACGGATCAGAGAATTGATCGCAAGCTGTCCGTCATCTACGACCAAGATTTTCATCCATATCACCTCCACATTATTTCAGCAATTTCCCCTTTACCTTGTAAGTTTATCACGGACCCGGGCCCGGTGCAAGTTGTTTCCCGGAAAAAAGCAAGAAAGTCACCTCTGCCCAAAAAATTCTTGCCGCTTTTTAGCGGTTTTTCCAGAATTTTCAAGCAAAAGTGACTCTCTTATTTCTTAGCTTATTGGTCCAGCAGACACTGCCCATCCCGTCCCGTAAGGGCATCGGCCCTCTGGGTGCCCAGGGTGCTGCACAGGGCCTGGTAGGCCTGCTGCATCCGGGTGGCCCGGGTGGTGCAGTTGTGGGCATCGGAGGAAATGGCATCCACCAGGCCCTGCTTCAGCCACCGGTCCAGCCGCCGCCGCTGCCAAAAACCGCAGCGGACCACCGTGGCGGCATTTACCTGGCAGCGGATGCCGTATTGCTGCCGCAGCCGGGCCAGCAGCCCGGGCTTTTTCAGGCAGGGATACCGCTCAATGTGGGCCAGCAGCACCCGGTAACCTGCCTGGGTCACCGCCTGCAATGCTCCCTCCAGCTCCCGGGGGGAAACGTCCGGCACAAACTCCAGCAGCACCCACCGGGTGCTCCCCAGGGTAGGCAGCCCATGGCCGGCTGCCTCATAGGCCGCTGCCGGGGTATACAGCAGCTCGGCCCCCGGCTCCAGGGTCAGGGGATAGCCCTTGGCCTGGCAGTATTCCCGGGCCAGGCCCAGATGCCGATCATAGATCTGCTGGGGGAAGGGCTCCATGCCCGGGGTGCAGTGGGAGGTGGCAAACAAACGGCTCACCCCCTGGGCTGCCGCCTCATCCAGCATGGCGTACATCTCCTGCCGGGTGTGGGGGCCGTCGTCTACTCCGTAGACCACATGGGCGTGATAATCCGTAAAGCCGCTCATTTCTTTTCAGCCGTGTGCTTGTGCTTATAATACCGGTTGTAGTAGCCGTATTTGCCGTAGGTACGGTAGTAATACTTGCGGCTCAGGTAGCTGTCGTAATCCACCTGGTTCAGCACAGTGCCCAGGATGGGGCAGCCGCTCTGTTCCATCTGCTGCTTCACGTCCAGCAGCTCCTGGCGGCGCACATAGTTGTACTCTACAGCGATCAGGGTGCCGTCGCAGGATTTTGCGATCTCGGCGGCATCAATGACCACGCCCACAGGGGCGGCATCCACCAGCACATAATCCACCATCTGGGCCAGGGCGTCCAGCAGGTCCTTAAAGGGATGGTTGCTCAGCAGAGCCAGGGGGTTGGGTACATCCCGGCCCACCGGCACCATCAGGGCACCGGGGATGTCGGTCTGGTAGATGACCTCCTCCATGCCCACCATGCCGGCCAAAAAGTGGGAAAGGCCCTTGTCGTCGTTGCGGCCGTCCTCAAACTGCACACCGTACTGGGTGTTTACCATGCTGCGGCGCAGGTCGGCGTCCACCAGGGCCACCTTCATACCACGCTGGGCCAGGGTCCGCATCAGGTTCATGGACAGATAGCTCTTGCCCTCCGAAGCGTGGCAGCTGGTGATCATGATCTTTTTGACCGTTTCACCTGCAAAGGACAGGTTGGTGCTCAGGGTGTTGAAGGCCTCGCTGCCTGCATAGTCCAGTTCCGGAAATTTTGTGATCTTCAGCTGTTTCATGCCTTCCTCCCGGTACCGCCCACACGGCGGCGAATATCTTTGCTCAGGCGCTTCATACGGCGCTGGAAGTTGCTGCCCTTTTTGGGCTCGGTGCCGCCCACCAGGGGCACAGAGGCCAGCACCACCATGCCGGTGTATTTGCGGATCTCCTCAGCAGATTTGTAGGTATCGTCCAGCAGCACCCGCAGCACCACCACACCGCAGGACAGCACAAAGCCTGCCAGGAAGCCCAGCAGGATGTTCTTGGTCTTGCTGGGGCTGAAGGGGTTGGCCGGGACCCGGGCCGAGGACATGATGGTGGGCTCATCGGTCTTCATCTTGTCGGAAATATAGCGGCTGCCCACCTTGGCATACTCGTTGGCAATGGCAGCGGCCTCCCCCGGGTCCGCATCGGTGACGGTGATGTCCAGCATCCGGGTGTCGGTGGGGTTGGTGACGCTGAGCATAGCGGCCATCTGAGTGTAGGTGTAGTCCAGGTCCAGGGCACTGATGACCTTTTCGTGGACCTCCCACATCTCAAAGACCTTGATGTAATCGCTGGTGAGGGCACTGCCGATCTGGATATCCGAAAGGTTCAGCACCGAGTCGTCCCGGCTCACCACATAGATGGTAGAGGTGGCCTTGTAGAGGGGGGTCACCAGCAAAAAGGTATAGAGTGCTGCCAGCACCGCTCCTGCTGCGGCGGTTGCCGCAATCAGCTTCCAGTGGTCCAGCAGGCCCATGCACAGTTCCAGAAGATCAATGGTATCTTCTTCCTGCTGGGGCCGCACCTCGGAACGATAAGGTTCCTGCGTTAAAGTATCTCGCTGCACTTCGTTGCTCCTTTAAAATTCTTTTTCTTTCTCCGTGAAAAATGCGGCGTTCTCTTTTTTCGGAAGAGAGCGCCGCAGGACAAAGTCGTTCTGTTATTACTTCCGGGTCACAGCTGCAATGTAGGCCTTGCCTGCCTGCAGGTTGATCATGGTGGTGGCATCCAGCTCCAGCTGGACCTTACGGACCTTGCGGGCCACGCCGTTCACCACAGCGGTTTCCTCCACGACCACACCGGCCAGGGGCAGGTTGACGATGTTGCCGTTGGGGGTCTTGATGCGGATGATCACGGCAACGGTGGTGCCGCGCTCCGGCAGAGCTGCCATGGGGGCCTTGACGGTGATCTTGCCCATTTCGGCCTTGTAGCCGGAGACCTTGATCTCCTTGATCTCGCTGACGGTCACATTGTCCTTCCCAGTACCCAGGATCTTCGCAGCTGCTTCCACAGCCTCGGTGGTCAGGTACTTCTCCACACCCTGGCTCTTCAGCTGGGCTTCTTCCTTGATGGAATCCTCGGTGGTCTTGACCTCCACCTGCAGGCCCTCGCTGCCGACAGAACCGGAGGCAGAGACCTCAGTCTTGCCTGCATCGGCATCGGTGCCAGTCTTGCTGGGCACAGACTCCACAG
This sequence comes from uncultured Faecalibacterium sp., assembly GCA_934518555.1. GTDB lineage: Bacteria > Bacillota > Clostridia > Oscillospirales > Ruminococcaceae > Faecalibacterium. The sequence goes on from CAKSXW010000042.1 coordinate 11,608, forward strand.
CAAAAGCAGTAGCGGCAGCCATGCTCACCAGCAGAGCTGCAGAGACCATGGCGCAAACGATCTTTTTCATTTTCATAGCAATACCCCTTTCAGACCAGTTCTCTCAGTTTTGAGAGCGTCTTTATCATAAACGTGTCTTGGGCACGCTTATTCAACTTTTTCGTAAAACAATTGCAGCACCGCCTGCTGCAGGCTGGCAGCCTCCGGATAGAACTCCATGAAGCCGTCCTCCCCTACCTGATGGGTGCCCTTGGGCTGGAGGGTGTCCAGCCGCTGGTAATCCTTGGCCGCCCAGGCCTCGTTGGCCAGCTGGCCCCGGGGGATGTTGGTGCACAGATAGGGTTCCAGGGCGTCGTAGGCCGTAAGGATAAAGTTGCGGTCCTCCTGCAGCTGGGTGTCCAGCTGACGGGAAAGCTGCCCGATGTATTGCTCCTGCCGGGCCATTCGGGCCTCGTTGGTGCCCACGCCGATGCTGCGGCGAGAGCGAACATAGGTCTCTGCCTGGTCCCCCCACAGGGTGAGGGTGGTGCCCTTGGTCATAGCCGGGTCCAGCGCGGAAAAATCATCCTCCAGGGTCACGGTAACGCCCCCGGCCAGGTCGTTGAGGGTGGAGATGCCGTCCAGCCCCATGGCAAGGTACTGGTCGATCTCCTGGCCCCCCAACAGATTTTCCACCGCTTCTACGGTGACCTCACAGCTGGTCTGGCGGCCATCGCCAAAGGCATAGCCCAGGCAGATCTGCTGGGTCACCGGCTCGTACCGGTCCCCCATCAGGCCCAACACCGTCACCGGAGTAATGGTATCCCGGTCGATCTGCAGCTGCTGCACCGTCTTGTTGGCCTGGTCCAGCACCACCAGTCGGAGAAAGTCTGCCTGACCGGCCTGGCGGTAGGCGTAGCTCTCCTGGGTGTCGTGGTCCACGCCCATGACCAGGATGGTGGTGATCCGCTGCTTTTTGCGGTAGGTGACCCCATCCACTTCCACGGTCTCCTGGTCTGCCTGGGGCAGCGGCGTGCGGGATTCCGGCTTTTCAGCCTTTTTCTCCAGCCAGGTGCCGCCACAGTACAGCAGCCCCAGCACCACAGCCAGGGCCAGTACCACAGCTGCGGCCCGGAGCCCGGTCTGTTTTTTATGTTTTTTCGTGTTCAACGCAGTTCACCTGCTTTTTGTCTTACGGAAGGGGCCTTTTTGCCAGAGGCCCAACTTCACCGCTCTATTATAGCGTTACAGTTGTGCAACTGTCAAGGCATATTTCCAGCTTTTCCCGGCGCATCACCAGAATTTTCCGTTCTGCACAAAAAGCTCTTGCCAAGCCCGAAAAATCATTCCTCCAGCACCTGGCCCAGTGCCAGCACGGCGTTGCGGACGCACTCCGGGCAGGGGCACAGCGGTGCGCCGGTGCCCACGCCCTTCAGGTCCTTGCAGAGGATAGCGCCGCACTTTTCCTGAAAGTTTTGCAGCAATTCCTTGGCGATACGGGGCGTGCCCTTGCCGTCGGTAATGACGCCTGCCACCATCACTGCGCCGATCAGTGCGCCGCAGGTACTTTCCATGCAGCCCATACCGGCGGCATAGCCTGCCCCCAGCTTCATCAGAGTGTCGGCATCCACCGGCAGCTTGTCCTCAAAGGCTTTCATCACCGCCTGGGCGCAGTTGCACTGTCCGGCGGCTTTCCATGCGGCAGCCTGTGCTGCCCGTTCTTCCATGTTCATTTTTACAGTCCTCGTCTTTCTTTCCTAAATCAGATATTTATATATCCTGCTGCTTTCCCAGTGCTTCAAAATGATACCGGGGCTTGCCTTTGCTTTTTTTGCCGTACTCGATGGCCTCTTTGGGGCAGTAGCAGATACAGGCCATGCAGTGGGTGCAGTTTTTGCCCCAGACCGGTTTGCCGTTTTCCAGATGGATGTTGTTCAACGGGCACAGCTCCACGCACCTTCCGCAGCCGATGCAGGCATCTGTTGCCCGGAAGGCCTCCGCTTTTACAAAAAAGCGATAGAACACCGGGTTCACCGGGCCGCTCATCAAGCGGTCGTAGAGGTTCTCTCTCGGCGGAGAAAATTCCTGCCCGGCCTTGAGCTGGGCCAGCACCCTCTGAAGTGCAGGCTCTGCCTGTTCCACGATGCGCCGGGCCTGGTCCTTTCGGGGCGCATTGAACATGGCAATGTAGTTTTCCGGCATGATGATCTGGGCTGTGCCCCTATACTGCAGCTGTTTTTGCGCCGCAAGCTGCCGGTTATATTTCGCCGCATTGCCGATCTCGCTGCCGCAGTCCATCACAAACCAAATGCGCTGTGCCCCGGTCAGCTCGGTCTTGCCCAGCCACTCCGACACCACCCGGGGGATGCGCCATGCGTAGGTAGGTGTTACCAGCACCACATCCCGGCCGGTCTGCACCGGGGCGGTATCCCCTGCCTTGATGCAGGGGTTCAGGTTATAAAGCTGCATCTCCAGCCCTTCGGCAATGCGCCGGGCCAGATATCGGCTGTTGCCGGTTCCCGTAAAATAAAGTACCATGGCTGCTCCCTCGTTTTTTGTGTGGTTTTCAGATGTCTGTCTGCCCGGCAAACTGGAAGTTGTCTCAATCGAACAGCGTTGCCGCATTTGGATTTTCATACGAGTCAAAACACATCAAAATTTGTTCTTTTGTGCATTTTTCTACAGCAAGGTCAGACGGGAGATTGTTTTTATCAAAAAATCTAATTTCTGTAGTTTCAATATTTTTTTCAAACTCTCCACCTTCATACCTGCACAGAACAAAAATCTTCACTACTCCATAAGCATAATTCACCACATTATGCTTTCGCCAATCTTGAACTGCGATTATTTTTTCTGATATTACCGAAAATCCTGCTTCTTCCTGCACTTCTTTTTCCGTATTGGATGCAACAGACTGGTCTACATCGCACCACCCTCCCGGCAATGACCATGTACCATTATTTTCATGTACAAGCAGAATTTTACCGTCAACAAAAACCGCAGCCCGTGTATCTACTTTTGGTGTCTGGTAGCCAGATTCATTACAAAACAAATCGAAAATTTTATTTACCGGAATATCCGTTTTCAGAGACAGCATTTCTGCTGCAATCTGTCTCAATTCCTCATAACGCTCTCTGTCATATTTATCTTTCCCGTACTGAAGCCCAGCCTGAGCAATACTTTGAATACGAATTGCAAACTCAACCCATTTATCATTCATATAGTTTATCACCTCCACAACTTCCGATTTGCCGTTCTCAGTATACCACGCTTTTCCCGTGCGGAAAAGATTCCGCACGGGAAAAGGCTCCTGTACCAGTTCCTGCATCTCATTCCGGGCTTTGCCATTCTTGGGGCAGCCATATAGACAGCCGCCTTGGAATGCGCTATACTCTAACAAAATCAAAAATTTTCAGGGGGCAAATCATGGCAGGAGAAAATAGCAAGGTCGTTATTGTTACCGGAGGAAGCTCCGGCATTGGGCGGTGCACCGCATCTGCTCTGAAAGAGAACGGCTGCATCGTCTACGAGTTCAGCCGCAGGAATATCCCCATGGAGGGTGTCACCCATCTGTCCGTTGATGTGACCGATGAAGAGGCGGTCAACGCCGCTGTGCAGCAGATCCTCCAAAAGGAGGCCAAAATCGACGCCGTGATCAACTGTGCAGGCTTTGGGATCTCCGGTGCCGTGGAGTTCACGTCCATGGACCAAGCCAAAACGCAGTTTGATGTGAATTTCTTCGGAACAGTCACTGTAAATAAAGCAGTTCTCCCCTTCATGCGCCGTCAGGGGAAGGGGCATATCGTGAACATCAGCTCCGTTGCTGCCGTAGCCCACATTCCATTCCAGACCTTCTACTCCGCAAGCAAGGCTGCCGTCTCCTCTTACTCTTACGCCCTGGCAAATGAAGTCAAGCCCTACGGCATCCATGTTACCGTTGTAGAGTTGGGCGATATCTGTACCGGATTCACGAAGGCACGGCAGAAAAGCATTCTCGGCGATGACGAATACGGTGGGCGCATCTCCCGGAGCGTCGGTCAGATGGAGCATGACGAGGAAAACGGCATGGACCCGGCAGCCATTGGACGGTACATCGCTGGTATTGTGGAGAAAAAGAGCCCGGCAGCCGTTTACGTTGCCGGCGCACAGTATAAATTCCTGAGCCTGTTGTGCAAGCTCCTGCCTGCCTCAGTGCGAGGAAAGATCGTAGGGAAAGTATACGGGTAACCGGCGCACCGCTCCCCAAACTGCATCTTGACAAAGCTACCGGAATATCGTATCATCTCTCCAGAAAAGTCGCCAACAGGCGGCTTTTCATAGGGCAAAGAGTTAGTTGTAGCTAACATTTACAGATATGCGCCCTGCCCTGCCGTACCGCAACACCAATGATCAACAGGAGAAGATGATGAAGAAACTATTCAAGGCATTTTGGATCCTACTGGGCTTTCTTTGCATGGTCCTGGGCACTGTGGGGATCCTGCTCCCCATTCTGCCTACGGTCCCCTTCTATATGGCGACCTTGCTCTGCTTTGCAAAAAGCTCCCAAAAACTGCACGATTGGTTCGTAGATACGAACTTATACAAAAAGCATCTGGACAGTTTCGTACAGAAAAAAGCCATGACATTCGGAACAAAGTGCAGGATCATTGCAATGGTCACCGCCGTGATGGCCATCGGTTTTGTTTGCATGAAAAACGCTCCCATGGGCCGGGTGTGCATTGCCGTGGTGTGGGTCTGCCATTTGCTGTACTTCGCCCTGCGGGTCAAGACCATAAAGCCTACGGAGCAGGAGCCGGAAAAAGCAGACCAACTCTAGCACCCCCACAAACAAAAAAGCCGCCCGAAGGCGGCATCGTTCAGGAATGCTCGTGGGACCGAAAGACCCCTTTGACCTTTTCCCAGCAAGCCACCACACGCTCCCGGGGCAGGAAATAATTGACCAGCAGTGCCACAATAACGCCCACCGCCGTATCGAAGATACGGTTGAGGGAGTAGGAGACATAGGTCTCCACCGGGGTGCTGAACAGCACGATGCAGAGCACCACGCCGCCGGGCTGCACTCCACCGGGCCAGAAATACTGGCACAGCAAGATCAGCACTACAATGGCCGCCCCCAGCAGCAGCGCCAGCAGCATACTGTGACCGCCGCGAGGGTAAAACCGCAGATAGACCCAGAACACCACGATGGACAGCAGACCGCCGATGAGGGTGCCGAACAGACGGTTCCCTCCGTTTTGGATGGAGTCCTGCATATCGGTGCCAAGGCCGAAAATGACACCGATGCAGGCAAACGCCGGGTTGCGCCCCAGCAGGCAGTAGATGACGGCCACCAGCATGGCCGTTACCGCTGTTTTGATGGTGCGCCAGCCCACATGCAGCCGAAACTCTTCGTGCGGAACCTTGAACATTTCCAAATTCCTCCTGTTTTTTCTCACAATTCCAGAATATCACAAGGTTCTGTTGGATACAAGGTTTTTGCCACTAGTAGATTATTTAACGAAACGGTTCTTTTTGCCTTTCTATGCGACCGATCCATCGGGGATGGTTTTGTTCACAATGCTTCCTGCCCCAGTAACGGTATCGCTGCCCATCGTTACGCCCGGCTCACAGGATGTACTCCATCTGCCGTTCCTTTGTTTTCATGCCCATTTTTTCGTAGAAGTGCTCTGCCGGGGTGTTTCCGGCCCAGACGTTCAGGGTCACCTCATAGCAGCCCAGGTTTTTTGCCTGCTGCTTCACATATTCAAACAGACTTTCCCCTATGTGCTGCCCCCGTGCCTGCTGATCGACGCACAGATCGTCGATGAACAGGGACTTAAAGGGCACCATGTTGGTGGAAAAGGGCTGCTCCTGTACCTGACAAAAGGCGTAGCCCCTGCACACATCGTCCTGGTCCACGGCAACGTAGATCGGTCTGTCCTCCTGCTTCAAAAGCTCCGCCAGCTCCCCGACCGTGTATTTGGTGGTGCCGGGAATAAAGATATCCGGGCGGATCTCTGCGTGGATCTGCAACACCTGCCCCAGCAGCACAAGAAGTCTGGGAATGTCTTTTTCCTCTGCCTTACGGATCTTCATTTCACTTTCCCTCCGATCTTTCTCAGGACTGCCGGTTTTCTGCGGCGGCCCCTGCAAAGAGTATACCACATCCGCTGCCAAGGTGGTATAGGTCTGCCCTGCAGCCTTGTGCGTTTCCTCCGGATTTTTAAAATAAAAAAGGCCGCTGTACAAAACAACGTACAGCGGCCCCTTTTCAGGTGCAGATCATAATTAGGAGGTACGATCGCTTATAGAAAAACAGGAATAAAGCAATCAGATGCCAGCGGCAGCGTTCTGACCGGCAAGGCGGCCAAAAGTGGCGCTGCGGCCTGCGGCGGCACCTGCCATCAGGCAGGGATAGCTGCCGGAGAAGTAGTTGCCGCTCATGTCGCC
>CAKSXW010000043.1 GCA_934518555.1 uncultured Faecalibacterium sp.
ACCCAGATCATTGCACAGGTGGCCTCCAACCAGTACGGCGGCCAGAGCATCAGCCTGACCCATCTGGCTCCCTTTGTAGACGTATCCCGTAAAAAGATCGCCGCCGAGGTGGAGCTGGAGATGGAAGGCCTGGAGGTCTCTGCCCAGCGGAAAAAGGAGATCGTGGAGCGTCGGCTGCGGAACGAGATCAACCGGGGCGTCCAGACCATCCAGTATCAGGTGGTGACCCTGATGACCACCAACGGTCAGGCCCCCTTCATCACCGTGTTCATGTACCTGGGCGAGGCCCGGAACCCTCAGGAAAAGGCTGACCTGGCCATCATCATTGAGGAGACCATCCGTCAGCGTTACCAGGGCGTGAAGAACGAGGCCGGTGTGTGGATCACCCCTGCCTTCCCCAAGCTGATCTACGTGCTGGAGGAGGACAACATCCGCCCCGGCACCCCCTACTACTACCTGACCGAGCTGGCTGCCAAGTGCACCGCCAAGCGCATGGTGCCGGACTATATCTCTGAAAAGAAGATGCTGGAGCTGAAGGTGGACAAAAACGGTGAGGGCCACTGCTACACCTGCATGGGCTGCCGCAGCTTCCTGACCCCCTATGTGGACCCGGAGACCGGCAAGCCCAAGTACTACGGCCGGTTCAACCAGGGCGTGGTCACCATCAACCTGGTGGACGTGGCCCTGAGCTCCGGCGGTAACTTTGAAAAGTTCTGGAAGATCTTTGACGAGCGTCTGGAGCTGTGCCACCGGGCCCTCCAGGCCCGTCACCAGCGGCTGCTGGGCACCCCCAGCGACGCCGCCCCCATCCTGTGGCAGTACGGTGCCCTGGCCCGGTTGAAGAAGGGCGAAAAGATCGACAAGCTGCTGTTCGGCGGCTACTCCACCATCAGCCTGGGCTACGCCGGCCTGTATGAGTGCGTAAAGTATATGACCGGCAAGAGCCACACCGACGCCGGTGCCAAGCCCTTTGCCCTCAGCGTGATGCAGCACATGAACGACAAGTGCAACACCTGGAAAAAGGCCGAGAACATGGACTACTCCCTCTACGGCACCCCGCTGGAGTCCACCACCTACAAGTTTGCCAAGTGCCTGCAGAAGCGGTTTGGCATCGTGCCCGGCATCACCGACAAGAACTATATCACCAACAGCTACCATGTCCATGTGTCGGAGCCCATCGACGCCTTTACCAAGCTGAAGTTTGAGGCCGAGTTCCAGAAGCTGTCCCCGGGCGGTGCCATCAGCTATGTGGAAGTGCCCAATATGCAGGACAACCTGGAAGCCGTTATGAGCGTGCTGCAGTTCATCTACGACAACATCATGTATGCCGAGTTGAACACCAAGTCCGATTACTGCCAGGTCTGCGGCTACGATGGCGAGATCAAGATCGTAGAGGACGACGGCAAGCTGGTGTGGGAGTGCCCCAAGTGCGGCAACCGGGATCAGAACAAGCTGAATGTGGCCCGCCGGACCTGCGGCTACATCGGCACCCAGTTCTGGAACCAGGGCCGCACCCAGGAGATCAAAGACCGGGTGCTGCACCTGTAACCTTTTCTGTCAACGCTTTGCTCCCCCCGAAAGGGGGAGCTTTTTATTGGGAGTTTTACCTATGAACTACGCCACCATCAAGTATTATGATATTGCCAACGGCCCCGGGGTCCGCACCAGCGTGTTCGTCTCCGGCTGCCGTCACCACTGCCCCGGGTGCTTCAATGCCGTGGCCTGGGATTTTGCCTACGGCCAGCCCTTTGACAAGGCCGTCCGCAACGAGGTGTTTGCCTCCTGCCAGCCGGACTACATCGCTGGCCTCTCCCTGCTGGGGGGCGAGCCCCTGGAGCCGGAGAACCAACGGGAGCTGCTGCCCTTTGTGCGGAACTTCAAGGCCCTGTACCCCACCAAGACGGTGTGGTGCTACTCCGGCTACACCTGGGAACAGCTTACCGGCAAGGAGCCCAGTCTGGCCCGGTGTGAGGTCACCGATGAGCTGCTGAGCCTGCTGGATGTGCTGGTGGACGGGGAGTTCGTCCAGGACCTGGCAGATATCTCCCTGCGGTTCCGGGGCAGCAGCAACCAGCGGCTGCTGGATATGCCCAAGACCCTGGCCGCCGGGCAGCCGGTGTGGTGGGAGGACGAAGCCGTGTTTGCCACCCACACCATGGACCGGAACTAAATAAAAAAGAAGAACGCCCCGGTTTTCCACAGCGCAGGCAGAGCCTGGTGGAAAACCGGGGCGTTTTGTGGTTCAGATTCAGCCCTGGACAGAAACAGGTTCCTTGGGCTTGTTCTCCACACGGGCACTGGTGCGGCCCTCCGGGTGGATCTCGCCGGCAGCCGTCAGAGCCATCCGGGTCAGGGTGGGGCCTACCAGCTCATACACCAGCACCGAGAACAGCACCACGTTCCGGACCATGTGTCCGTCGGAAAGCTGGGCAGCCTCTGCCGCCATGCCCAGGGCCACACCGGCCTGGGGCAGCAGGGTGATGCCCAGATACTTCTGGATGCTGGGGCTGCACTTGGTGGCCCGGCAGCTGGCATAGGCACCGCTGATCTTACCCAGGGAGCGGACGGCGATGTACACCACGCCCACCAGCAGCACCAGAGGGTTGGACAGGATGGTCAGGTCCAGCTCTGCGCCGGACAACACAAAGAACAGGATGTTGATGGGGGACACCCACCGGTCCAGACGGTCCATCAGCTCCTCCGAGGTGGGGCAGACATTGCAGAACACGGTGCCGGTCATCATGCACACCAGCAGCAGAGAGAAGCCGCAGCGCACGCCGCCTACCTCAAACTGCAGCATAGAAACGCCCACCGTCAGCAGCACAAAGGCCACCGACAGGCTCATGCGCTTGGACCGGGAGTGGAAGTAGACCTCCAGCAGGTTCAGCAGGTAACCGGCAGCGGCACCCAGCAGCAGGGACAGCAGGATCTCCATGAGGGGCTCCACCACCACGCTGAGCAGGTCCATGTGGCCCTGCTCCAGGGCGTTGGCCACCCCGTAGGAGGCCGAGAACAGCACCAGACCCACGGCGTCATCAATGGCCACCACCATCAGCAGCAGGTGGGTCAGGGGGCCCTTGGCCTTATACTGCTTTACCACCATAAGGGTGGCTGCCGGGGCCGTGGCGGCGGCAATGGAACCCAGGGTAATGGCAGATGCCAGGGACAGCACCTGGGGGAACAGCAGATGCACCCCCACCAGGGCCACGTCCACCAGGGCGGTGGTGATCACCGCCTGGGCGATGCCCACGGTAATGGCCTGCTGGCCCATGCTCCGCAGAGAGCTGAGCCGGAATTCGTTGCCGATGACAAAGGCGATAAAGCCCAGAGCCACCTGGGTGACTACGCCGTAGCCCTCCACCTGCTCCAGGGAGCCAAAGCCGATGCCCAGGCCGCTGAGGCCCAGCCGCCCCAGCACAAAGGGGCCCAGCAGCAGCCCGGCCACCAGATAGGATGTGACCGCCGGAAGGTTTACCGCCTTTGCCAGACGGGACATGAGCAGGCCTGCGATCAAAGCGATGGACAGGCAGATAAGCATTTGTTCCATACGTGTTCTCCTGGGGCAGGATGCTCTTGCGCCCTGCCCCATTTCCTCCTTATTTTATGAGCTTTCCATTCCAGGGCTGTGCAGGAAAGGGAATGCGCCCAGGGGAAGCCTGCACAGCCAAAAACGCATACCTTGCCAGTATACTCTCTGCCTGCCATAAAAGCAACTGTTTACCGCACTTTTAGCAAAAATTAAGCCGTAAAGCAAAAAAGCTCCCCCGAAATCGGGGGAGCAAAGGGCACAACGGCCGACGCTTAGTTGAATTTGAACAGCTTCCGGGCCAGGCGATAGCAGCCCAGCACTACCTTGTCGCCGCCGGGGACGCTCACGTTGGTCACGCCGCCCAGGCTCAGCACCACCGAGCGGTACACCTTGGGGCTCACATGGTCCTTCAGGTACTGCCACAGCTCCTTCTTTTTGGTGTAGGCCTCCGGGGTGCCGTCCAGCAGCAGGAAGATGTCGCTGACGGTCATCATCATGGACAGGTAGTGGAGCATATAGGCCCGGAGCCGCTTTTCGTGCTGCAGGGCATCCAGGTCCTGGCAGTCGATCATGTGCTTGGTGACCCGCAGCTGCTGGTCCACACGCTTTACCATAACGCTCTCGTTGACGCTCTGGTCTGCACGGCCGATAAAATAGCGGTACAGGTCCAGGTCCATATAATACATGCTCTTAACGTAGGGCAGAGGCTGGTACACAAAGATGTTGTCCACATAGAAGGTGTGCTTGGGCAGCACCATGCCGCACTGGCGCAGCACCTGGGTGCGGTACATCACCGAGTGCATTAGCAGGTTCTGGTCCGGGCGGAAGTGGCCCACGTGCATCCAGCTGAACAGCCGGTCCTGGGGGAACACGTTGGTGTAGCGCACGGTATGGGTGGTGCCGTCCTCCACGTGCTCGTACACATAGTTGCAGATCATCAGGTCCGGGGCGTTGTGACGCTCCACCAGGGCAGCCAGCCGGGCCAGCACCTTTTTCAGGGCCTGGGTGTCCAGCCAGTCGTCACTGTCCACCACCTTGTAGTACAGGCCCGTGGCGTTGCGGATGCCCTGGTTGACGCCCTCGCCGTGGCCGCCGTTCTCCTGATGGATGGCCTTGACGATGGTGGGGTACTTGGCAGCGTACTCGTCGCAGATGGCAGGGGTGTCGTCCTTTACCGAGCCGTCATCCACCAGGATGATCTCTGCCTGCTCACCGGCAGACAGCAAGGTCTCGATGCAGTGGCGCATATAAGCCGCCGAGTTGTAGCAGGGCACGGCAAAAGTAATGAGTTTCTGGTCCATATTCTAAATTGCTCCTTTAAATTCGATTTGCAGTTTCGGCACACCGGGGGCCGTCGGATGGAGATATGTGTTCTCATTATATCATTTTCGACCCTAAAAAGCTATCCTTCGCCGGGATTCTCGTTGATTTTTCGCACTTTTCCGGGGAAAGTGGCGGTTTTTCCTCCCCCGGCGGCTCTTTTGTGGTATACTGGAAGGGCTGCGCCCCGGCTGGGGTGCTTTGATCTTATGATACGGAGGAACCCATGGAGACCCCCCACAGCATCCTGAAAAAAGTTTTTGGCTATGACAGCTTCCGCCCCGGGCAGGAGCAGATCGTCCAGCGTCTGCTGGCAGGGCAGGACGTTCTGGCCGTAATGCCCACCGGGGCCGGAAAATCCCTGTGCTACCAGGTGCCTGCCCTGCTGCTGCCGGGCATCACCCTGGTGGTGTCCCCTCTGGTGAGCCTGATGAAGGACCAGGTAGGGGCCCTGGTGCAGGCCGGGGTCCCGGCGGCCTTTTTGAACAACAGCCTCACCGACAACCAAAAAGCCCTGATGCTGCACCGGGCCCGGGAGGGCTGGTACAAGATCATCTATGTGGCCCCGGAGCGGCTGGAGATGCCGGGGTTCCAGCGGTTTGCCCAGGAGCAGCCCATCAGCATGGTGACGGTGGACGAGGCCCACTGCATCAGCCAGTGGGGCCAGGATTTCCGCCCCAGCTACCTCCGGGTCAAGGACTTTGTGGACACCCTGCCCAGCCGCCCGGTGATGGGGGCCTTTACCGCCACTGCCACCGCCCGGGTACGGGATGACATCCGCAATTCTCTGGCCCTCCAGTCCCCCTACGAGGTCATCACCAGCTTTGACCGGCCCAACCTGTACTTTGCCACCCAGCGGTCCCTGCCCAGCGAAAAGCCTCTGCGGCTTTTGGAGCTGGTGCTCCAGGAGGGGGACCACGCCGGCATCGTATATTGCAGCACCACCCGGCAGGTGGACGAGACCACCCGTCTGCTGCAAGGCCGGGGCATCCGGGCCGCCGCCTACCACGCCAAGCTGGACCCGGACACCCGACGCCGGAACCAGGACGACTTTCTCTACGACCGGGTCCAGGTGATGGTGGCCACCAACGCCTTTGGCATGGGCATCGACAAGCCCAACGTGCGGTTCGTCATCCATTATAATATGCCCAAGGACCTGGAAAGCTATTATCAGGAGGCAGGCCGGGCAGGCCGGGACGGGCAGCCTGCCCGGTGCACCCTGCTGTACTCCGGCACCGATGTGCGTACCATCCGGTTCTTCATCGACAAGGAGCTGGAGGCCGACAACGGCCTGCCGGCAGACGTAAAGGCTGAAGCCGCCCGGAAGGCGGAGGAGCGGCTGAAGCACATGACCTTTTACTCTACCACCCCCCGGTGCCTCCGGGGCTTTCTGCTGGAATATTTCGGTCAGGCTGCCCCCAGGCAGTGCGGCAACTGCTCCAGCTGCCTGGCAGCCCAACAGCAGGAACAGTGGCAGCTGCAGCAGGCCCAGCGCCGGGCTGCCGACAGTGCCCGTCGGCTGGAAAAGCCCCGGCGGACCAAGAGCCCCGGGGCCCCTGCCCTGAGCCCGGAGGATGAAAAGCTGCTGAGTGCCCTGTTCTCCCTGCGGAAGCGGCTGGCTGGCAAGCAGAACATCCCGGCCTTTCTGGTGTTCAGCGACGCCACCCTCCGGGAGATGGTGGAAAAAAAGCCCCGGAGCCTGGAGGAGCTGCTGAACATCAGCGGCGTAGGCGAAAAAAAGGCTGCACGCTATGGCAGTGCCTTTTTGCGGAAGCTGGCAGAGGCCGTGGGCAGCGAGGAATAACAGCAAAGCAGCCCCATCCATTGGATGGGGCTGCTTTTTGTTCGGTCAGTTCTGGGGCCGGGGGGCGTGCCGGGGGCCGGCCCCTCCCAGCAGCCACAGCAGCCAAGCATAAAGGAGGTTTACCCCCAGCAGGCCTGCCGCCCACAGCAGGGACACCTCCACAGGCTGGTGGTATACCCGGAAGAAGGGGTAGGGCCCTTCCACGATCCGCAGCAGGTTCAGGGGCACCAGCACCGCCCCATACAGCAGAGTGGGCACCAGGGCCCAGGCCACCGCTTTCCGGGGCAGCCGAGGCTGCCGCTCCAGCAGCAGGTAGGAGAACAGGGCCGCCAGGGGGTTCAGCAGGTGGTGGTACCGCATACTGCTGGTGCACAGCAGCAGGTACAAGCCCCCTTCCCCCACCATGGGGGCCAGCACCAGCACCACAGTCATAAAGGTCAGCAGCAGGCAGCTGGTGGCCATGAATTTCAGCTTTTTGAGCCACACCGGCAGCTGGCCACCGGTAAAGATGCACCGCAGCTGCCACAGTGCCACCAGGGTGCACACTACGGCAGCAAAGATGTTGGAGTCCTCGGTGTAGTAGGTAAAGATCTGGGCCTGGCCCATCTCCCAGCTCAGGGGCAGGGCAATGGGTTCTGCACACAGCACAAAAAGGTTCAGGGCAATGGACAGCAGCCTGCGGCAGGTATCCAGGAATTTTTTCATAAAAATTTCCTCTCAGTAAACAAAAAAGCCCTCCCCCTTCCGGCCTTTGCCGGGGGTGGGAGAGGGTTTTCCACATTTTTATTTTGCGGTGTTGATAAAGCTGCGGTTATCCCACAGGTACTTGATGCCGGACACAGCGGTGACCACAGCCACCAGGTCACACAGCACCGCAGCAATCACGATCACCGGCGTGACGCTTTCCACGCTGCCCTTCCAGCACAGGGCCGTGCCGAAGAAGTAGAAGATGATGCTCAGCATCTGCAGCACGGTTTTCACCTTGCCCCACATATTGGCAGCAATGACCTTGCCATCCTTGGCACCGGCTGCCACCATCCGCAGGCCGGACACTGCAAACTCCCGGGCCAGGATGATGCACAGCACCACCGGGCTGCACACGCCGTCACGCAGCATATAGATGAAGGCCACGGTGGTCAGCAGCTTATCGGCCAGAGGGTCCGCAAACTTGCCAAAGTCGGTGACCATGTTCCACTTCCGGGCCAGGTGCCCGTCCAGAAAGTCGGTGAAGCTGGCGGCGGCAAACACGATGCCGGCCAGCAGGTAGTACAGGGGCTGGAAGCTGCCGTCGGCAATGCCCCCCAGGTCTGTGAGAGAAACAAAGATCATGAACACCGGCACCAGCAGGATCCGGGTCAGGGTCAGTTTATTGGGCAAATTCATACAGATATTCCTCCAATCTGTTATTTTGCAACAACACCATACAGATCGTAAAGGTCGCTGTCCTCCACCAGCACGTCATAGAACTGGCCGGGGTACAGAGGCTCCTGGCTGGAAACGCAGACGCAGCCGTCCACCTCCGGGGCGTCGCCGGTGGTGCGGCACAGGTACAGGCCGCTGTCCTCGTCGATGCCGTCGCAGAGCACATGGACTGTCTGGCCCACCTTTTCTGCCTGCTTCTGGGCCATGATGCCGGTCTGGATCTGCATTATCAGCTCGGCGCGCTTATCCTTGGTCTCCTGGTCCAGCTGGCCCTCCATACGGGCTGCCACGGTGTTCTCCTCTGCCGAGTAGGCAAAGCAGCCCAGACGGTCGAACTGCACCTCCTTGACAAAGTTGCACAGGTCCTCAAACTGCTCCTCCGTCTCTCCGGGGAAGCCTGCGATCAGGGTGGTCCGCAGGGTGATGCCGGGGATCTCCCGGCGCAGCTTGCCAATGACCTCCAGCAGCTCTGCCCGGTTGGAGCGGCGGTTCATATTTTTCAAGATCTCATCGTTGCAGTGCTGGATGGGCAGATCCAGGTAGGGCACCACCTTGTGGTTGCGCTTCATGGCGGCAATAAAGCCGTCGGTGATGCGCTCCGGGTAGGCGTACATGATGCGGATCCACTCCAGCCCCTCCACAGCGTTCAGCCGGTCCAGCAGCTCACAGATGCTGCCGGGCTTGCCCCAGTCCTCGCCGTAGGCAGTGGGGTCCTGGGCTACCACGATGAGCTCCTTGACCCCTTCCCCTGCCAGCCACCGGGCCTCGGCCACGCAGTCCTCCAGGTCCCGGCTGTGGAGAGGGCCTCGGATGCCCGGGATGGCGCAGTAGTGGCAGCGGTTGTTGCAGCCCTCGGCGATCTTTAAGTACGCATAGTGGGCCGGGGTGCCGATGACCCGCTTGCCCCCCAGGGGGAAGTCCTTTTTGGCGCCGTAGCATTCCAGGGCCTTTTCCCCCTGGAACAGCCGCTCCACAATGGAATCAATGGCCTTGTTGGAGGCACAGCCCACCACAGCGTCCACCTCCGGGATCTCCTCCAGGATCTGGCTGCGGTACCGCTCTGCCAGGCAGCCGGTCACAATGACCTTCAGGTTCGGGTTCTGCTGCTTGCAGGCGCAGGCCTCCAGAATGTTCTCAATGGCCTCGGTCTTTGCGCTCTCAATAAAGCCGCAGGTGTTTACCAGAATAACGTCGGCCTCGCTCAGATCTGCCACGGTCTGGTGACCGGCAGCCAGCAGGCTGTGGACCATCACGTCCAGGTCCACCTGGTTTTTGGGACAGCCGAGGGAAATGCATGCAATTTTCATAAGGGATGATACTCTCTTTCTCTATTGAGGGATACGGTTGTGGGAGGGCTTTACTCCTCCTCCGCACGGCGGATGGCCTCTTTGATCACCGGGTAGGCAAAGCCCCTGCGCTGCAGGGCTGCCACCACCAGGTCCCGGCGGCCGGCAGCCAGCTTGCCCTTATAGCGGCTTTGCACCAGGGCGGCGGCAGCCTCCTGCTCCGGGTCCTCCCCTTCTTGGTCGGGGGTGTACACTGCTTCCAGGGCCTGCTGGATCTGTTGGCTGCTGAGACCTTTTTCCCGCAGGGTCCGGGCGGCGGCCCGGCGGCTCTTACGGGCCAGCAGCAGGCCCCGGGCCCGGGTCTCGGCGTAGCGGTCGTCGTTGACGTAGTCCAGCTCCACCATCTCTGCCACCGCAGCGGCAGCAGCCTGGTCCGTAAACCGGAGGCACAGCTGCTGATACAGCTGGGTGCTGGTCATCTCCCGGGCCGACAGGGCATCCAAAGCCCGGGCCCGGGCCTTGGCAGGGTCAGCACAGCGTTCCGTTTCTTCCCCCTGCCGGGGGCGTCGGTTCCGGTAAAAAGACATTTAGTCCTCCACCATAATGTCCAGCTCGCTCTCGCTGCTGTGGGTGGGGGCCTTTACCACCGGCTCCCGGGCCTCGGCAGCAGGTTCTGCAGCCTTCTCGGCGGCAGCAGCCTTGCCGGCAGGGCGGCGGGTGGCGTAGAGCTTTTCTGCATTGGCACGGATCTGGCCCTCGATATCGTTGGCCAGCTCCGGGTTGTCCTTCAGGAACTGCTTGGCGTTGTCACGGCCCTGGCCCAGGCGGATGTCCCCATAGTTGAACCAGGCACCGCTCTTTTGCACGATGCCCAGCTTGACGCCCAGGTCCAGCAGCTCGCTCATCTTAGAGATGCCCTCGCCAAACATGATATCGAACTCTGCCTCCCGGAAGGGGGGTGCCACCTTGTTCTTTACGATCTTGGCCCGGGTGTGGTTGCCGATGAACTGACCGGAGGAGTCCTTCAGGCCCTCCACCCGGCGGATGTCGATACGGACAGAGGAATAATACTTCAGGGCCCGGCCGCCGGTGGTGACCTCCGGGTTGCCGTAGACCACGCCTACTTTTTCACGCAGCTGGTTGATAAAGATGCACACGGTGTTGGTCTTGCCGATGACGCTGGTGAGCTTTCGCATGGCCTGGCTCATCAGACGAGCCTGGAGGCCCACATGGCTGTCGCCCATCTCGCCTTCGATCTCAGCCCGGGGCACCATGGCTGCCACCGAGTCCACTACGATGGCGTCGATGGCACCGGAGCGCACCAGGGCCTCGCAGATCTCCATGGCCTGCTCGCCGGTGTCCGGCTGGCTTACCAGCAGATTGTTGATATCCACCCCCAGGGCCTCGGCGTACACCGGGTCCAGGGCGTGCTCTACGTCGATAAAGGCCACTTCGCCGCCCTTTTTCTGGGCCTCTGCCAGCACATGGAGGGCCAGGGTGGTCTTACCGCTGGATTCCGGGCCGTAGACCTCGATGATGCGGCCACGGGGCACACCCCCTACCCCCAGGGCCAGGTCCAGGCCCAGGCTGCCGGTGGAGATGGCGTCCACCTGCATGGAGGCGTTATCCCCCAGCTTCATGACGGCACCCTTGCCGAACTGCTTTTCGATCTGGGCCAAGGCGGTGGCCAAAGCATCCTTCTTGGCGTCTGCTCCGGTCTTTTTGGTTACCGGGGCAACGTTGTTGTTCTGATTTTTTGCCATAGCGTGGTGCTCCTTTATGCTTTTTGCCTGCCAAGGCAGGCCATGTGATACCTTCCTTCTTAGTATATCACAAAATTCAGAATTTACAACAAGAAGTTGTTTCTTTCTTCCCGTTTTCTTCCACCGGACGCCGGGCCAGAATGCACCGGTCGTTGCCGTTGTAGTCCTTGCGGCACTGGATGTCTGCCCAGCCTGCAGCCTCCAGCAGAGCAGTGACCTGCTGCCGCTGCTGCCAGCCGATCTCCAAAGCCAGAGCTCCCCCGGGCCGCAGGGCCTGGCGGTAGTCCCGGGCCAGGGCCCGGTAGAACAGCAGCCCATCCTCCCCGGCCTCCAGGGCCATGGCCGGTTCCCGGGCCACCTCCGGCTGCAGCTGCTGCATTTCCTGGGCCGTCAGGTAGGGAGGGTTGGACACGATCAGGTCCAGCTGCCCCTCCGGCAAGCTCTGCCAGAAGGTGAACAGGTCCCCCTGCACTGCCTGCACCGCCGGGGCGGCACCCGGCAGTGCCTGCCGGACGTTCTGTTCCAGGTACCCAAAGGCCTCCGGGCTTTTTTCCACGCAGGTGACAAGGGCCCCGGGGCAGAACCGCTTGATGCCCAGCCCCAGGCAGCCGGTGCCGGCGCAAAGGTCCAGCACCCGGGGGGCCGCAAGGCCCTCCAGCATCCCGGCGGCAGCCTCCGCCACCACCTCGGTGTCTGCCCGGGGGCACAGCACCCCCGGCCCCACTGCCAGTTCCAGGTCCAAAAAGCTCCAGCTGCCCCAAAGGTACTGCAGGGGCTCCCGGGCCTCCCGGCGGCGGCACAAGGCCTCCAGCCGGGCTGCCTGCTCTGCCGTCAGAGGGCAGTCGGTGAGCCGGGCATCCTGGCCCGTGGCCAGCCGAAACAGTTCCCCGGCGTCGTACCCGGCGTCGGGGCAGCCGGCGGCAGCCAGCCGCTGCGTCAGTTCCCGGACCGCTGCCCGGGGTGCCATGGCCTCTGTTACCATTTGCCTTCCTCCGGGGTCTGTGGCAGCACCGGGGTCACGGCGGCAATGGCCACCTCGATCATGCTGTCCTCCGGCTCAAACACCGTCAGATGCTGCACCCAGATGCCCGGCTGCCGGATGATGCGGGTGGCCAGATTATCGGACCGGCCGCACCACTTCAGCAGCTCGTAGCTGATGCCCATGACCAGGGGCAGCAGCAGCAGCTTGCACACCACCCGCAGGCCAATGCTGCCCCAGGGCAGCACGCTGTACAGGAACACGCTGACAATGACCACCAGGATCAAAAAGCTGGTGCCGCAGCGAGGGTGGAACCGGGTGTACTTCCGCACATTTTCCACCGTCAGGGGGTCTCCGGCCTCGTAGCAGGCAATGGTCTTGTGCTCGGCACCGTGGTATTCAAAGACCCGGTGGATCTCCTTCATGTGGGAGATGGCCACCATGTAGCTCAAAAAGATGGCTACCTTCAGCACTGCTTCCAGCACCACCTTGCCCCAGCGGCCCAGGGGCAGCAGGTGATCCACGCCTCCCACCAGCAGGGTAGGCAGCACCGTAAACAACAGGATGGCCAGCAGGCCCCCCAGCACTGCCGCACCGGCCAGCAGGGCATCCTCTGCCTTTTTGCCCAGATGCTCCCCCACCCACTTTTCAAAGGCGGTCTCCTCTTCCTGGGGGTCGTAGTCCTCCCCCATGCTGACCTGGGCGGAGTACATCATGTAGCGGTAGCCCAGGATCAGGCTCTCGATCATGGAAATAGCCCCTCGCACCAGGGGGATCCGGGTCCAGACCCCGTGGGTGGGGGTAGGCTCCAGCTTGGTCTCGATGGTACCGTCGGGCTTGCGGACGGCACAGCAGATCTGCTTGGGGCCTCGCATCATGATGCCCTCCATCAGGGCCTGGCCTCCTACGCTGGTCTTAAAACGTTCCTTGTTGGGTTGATTCATTGGGTTCTCCTTACCAAACCACCCCCGGCATCGGCCGGGGAGGGTGTTTTTGTTGGATAGCGGCCGGACACCGCCCGGCACTAAGGTCCAGTGTACCACACAATTGTGACAAAATCTGCACCGGACCGCCGGGTTTAGATCTTTTTATACAGAGGCAGGCCCAGGGTCACCACGGTGCCCCGGCCCAGGGTGCTCTTGATGTCCAGGGTGCCGTCCAGGGCCGTCATGATGGAATCCACCAGGGCCAGGCCGATGCCGCTGCCCCGGACCGAGTTGCTGCCCTTGTAGAACTTGGTCTTGACGTTCTCCAGGTCCTCCGGTGGGATGCCCCGGCCCTGGTCCAGCACCTCCACAAAGGCCTTGTACTCCCCGGCCCACAGCTTTACGGTAATGCGGCCCCCCGGGGCAGAATATTTGATGGCGTTGTCCAGGATGTTGATGAACACCTGCCGCAGACGGTCCGGGTCCGCATACACCGGAATCATCTCCTCCGGCTCCGTATAGCTGAGGATCAGCCCCTCTCGCTGGATCCGGGCCTCGCAGAACAGCACCACGTCCGTCAGCTCTGCCACCAGGTCCAGGGGGCGGCAATCCATCTGCAGGCGGCCGTTCTGCAGGCGGCTGAAGTCCAGCAGCTCCTCCACCATGTTGTACAGGCGGCCCGTCTCGTTGTTGATGATCTCAAGCCCCTTGCGGTAGTTCTGGTCTGTGGGGTCATCCAGGTTGCACAAAGTCTCCACCCAGCCCCGGATGGAGGTAAGAGGGGTACGCAGCTCGTGGGACACAGAGCTGATGAACTCGTTTTTCATCTTCTCTGTTTCCTCCAGGCCCTCGGCCATCTGGTTGATGGTGCCTCGCAGCCGGTCCACCTCATCCCGGGCATCGCCGTTCACCGGCAACCGCACGTCCAGCTCTCCCCGGGCGATGCTGGCGGCGGTGCGCTCCACCTGGCCCAGGGGCACCACGATGCTCCGCACAAAGTACAGGCCCGACATGACGGAAAAGATCAGGATGGCCGCCACCACCACCAGACTGGCCAGCAGGGCATTTTTCAGCTGCCGCTCCACCAGGGTCAGGCTGGTGACGAACCGCAAAGCCGCCACGTCCTCCGAGGCGTAGGGCACCAGGCAGCATCCTGCCATCACCAGCTCCCCGGACTCGGTGCGGTACACCGCCACCCCCAGGCCGTCGGAGGCCTCCTGGGCCAGCTCAAAATCCCGGTTGTTCACGATGCCCTCGGCGTCGGTGCCGCTGGAGGAGGCGATGACGCCGCCATAGCTGTCCAGCAGCATAAACTCGTATTTATCCTTGTCGCCGAACTGCTCCACCATCCGCCGCAAAGCCAGGCTCCGGGCAGCGGCGGCACTCCGCACCGTGTCCCCAGTGTATACCTTCAGCTGACCGCTTACAGAGGAGAACCGCCGGTACATGGTCTGCTGCACGCTGTTGTAATAGCTGCGGCTGTAGTTGTAGAAAAACATCAGCTCCGCCAGCAGCACCAGCAGCACTGTGATCAACAGGTTGCCCCGGAGCCAGCGCCGGGTGATCCCGCTTCGCATAACAGTTTCCTCCTTTCGGTGAGTATAGACGATTGGGAATGGTCTCCGGACTACCCCTTCCGTCATCGCCTACGGCGATGCCACACTCCCCCTTTTGTCGCTATGCGACATCTGCTCCTCTCTTTGTCACCTGCGGTGACATTTCTCCCCGGAGCGGGGAGAATCTATCCCGGCCGGGGGAAGTCGGCCCTCAAGGGGACGGCTTCAGCGGCAGCGGGAAAGTTTACGGCAGCACTCAAAGGTGCCCCCTTGGGGGAGCTGGTGCGTAAGCGCCTGAGGGGATAGGTTTTATTCTTCCCAGCGGTAGCCGTAGCCCCATACCGTCATGATATGGGTGGGGTGGCTGGGCTCATCCTCCACCTTCATCCGCAGACGGCGGATGTTCACATCCACGATCTTTACGTCTCCAAAGTAGTTTTCGCCCCAGACCCCCTTCAGGATCTTTTCCCGTACCAGGGCAGTGCCCGGGTTCCGGAAAAACAGCTCCATGATCTGGAACTCCACCTGGGTCAGCTCAATGGGCTGGCCTGCCTTCAGCAGCACCCGGCGGTTTTCGTCCAGCACAAAGTCTCCGCTGGTAAGGGTACCGGTCTCCTGGGCCGGGCTGGCGCCCTGGGCACCGTCGGCCCGATGGACCCGGCGGCACAGAGCCTCCACCCGGGCCAGCAGCTCGCTGACGCTGAAGGGCTTGGTCATATAGTCGTCGGCACCAATGGACAGGCCCCGGATCTTATCCTGCTCCTGGCCCTTGGCACTGAGGATGATGATGCCGATCTGCTGGTCGGTGCGGCGGATGGTCTCGCACAGGGAGAAGCCGTTCATGCCCGGCAGCATCACGTCCAGGATGGCGGCATCGCAGCCGGGCTTTTGGGCCAGCAGGGGCAGGGCTGCCTCGGCACTTTCTGCCTCCACTGCCTCCATGCCTGCCAGGCGCAGGTTCAGGGCGATCATCTCCCGGATGTTGGCTTCATCTTCCACCACAAGAACTCGTACCATGATGTTTCCTCCTGTTTTAGTTCAGCAGATACAACGCCTTGGACAGGCGGTAGCTGGAGTCTTTGATCTTTACGCCTTCTGCCAGCTTGGCCTGCATCTGGCGAGAGGCCACGATGCCCAGCCGGGTCCAGCCGCTGGAGTTGGCAGAGGTCTTGGCCAGGCGCACGGTCATCACCAATGCATCCTCGTCCAGGGTCCGCAGCTCCACGGCCCCCTCATAGCGTTCGCTGTCGGTGAGCTTCAGGTTGCCCTCCCACTCTGCCGGCAGCTCGATATAGCAGTTGGTCTCCTCGTCCAGCAGGCCAAAGCTCTTTTCCGGTTTGCGGCTGGTGTAGTCCATCCACACGATAAAGTCCATGCGGCGGCTCTGGCTCATGTTCAGCAGGCCGGCCTCATCGGGCTGGGTGGGGATCTCCACCACCCCGTCCCCGTCCAGGTCCCGGCTCACCAGGCTGGACACGTTGCGGAGGGAGGCCTCGTACAGCTCCTCGCTGCCGATGCACCGGGCCTGGACCATCTGGCGGCTCTCCTCGTCGTAGCACAGCATGACGCTGGCCAGGTTGTTGCCGGAAATGCCGGTCCAGCCGTCCAGCACCAGGTAGTTCCGCCAATCGGAGCCCACCCCGGCCGCCACCGAGGCGCAGCCGGAGAATTTATCTGCCGAAAGGCCCATGACCGCCGCCTGCTGGAAGCTGCCCTCCTTGTCCACCGTCAGCAGCTCGATCTGTACGCCGCCGTCCTCCTGGGTGGACATGAGGATCAGGTCCTGGCTGCCGCCGCCGGTAATATCCTCCACCAGATACTGCTCGTAGGACTGCTCCAGAATGGTGGACAGCACCCCCTCGCTGTAGGCGTACACTGCCAGGTAATGGTCTCCCTGGGGGGCCTTGTAGCCCACCACCAGCTGGCAGGCATCCCCTGTCCGCAGCTGGGCCAGCCGCACCGTTTCCACCGTGTCCGCCAGACCTTCCACGGTCTGGCGCACCTGCCAGGCCCCGGCCTGATCTCGCTGGAGGATGGCCACACAGACGTTGGTGCTCTGGCCGGTGGTGTACAGCACCGCAGCGTCCTGCTGGCCGTCACCGTCCAGGTCCTGCAGCAAAAAGGGAGACAGCAGCTCCCCTTGGATGGGGTACTTCAGCTGGGCACTTTCCCCCAGCCAGTCGTTGAGGGCCGTCTGCACCGCCCCGTAATCACCGGAGAGCCGGGGGGCCCGCAGCAGCTCCTCTACCTGCACAGTCTCCCCCGGCAGGGCACTGCAGCCTGCCAGGGCGGCACAGGCCAGCAGCCCTGCCAGCAGCTGGCGGAAACGGCGGAAACGCTCCAACCCGGTCACTCTCCTTCCACGCTTTCCGGCCGCCCGGCGGCCAGAAAAAACCTATTGTCAGTATACCACGCAAGCCGCCCAATTCCAAGGGAGGATTTGCCAGCCCCGACATACAAAAAAGCCCTCTCCCCAATGGGGAAAGGGCTTTTGTCAACCGTTTATACAGTCAGAGCAGGATCAGACGAGCTCCAGAACTGCCATCTCGGCAGCGTCACCGCGGCGAGCGCCGATCTTGATGATGCGGGTGTAGCCGCCGTTGCGGTCAGCGTACTTGGGGCTGAT
>CAKSXW010000044.1 GCA_934518555.1 uncultured Faecalibacterium sp.
AAGATCTTTGAGGGCGTGGATTGGTTCCACTTCACCGGCATCACCCCGGCTCTGGGCGAGAACGTTGTTGAGATCTGCCGCCAGGCTTGCAAGGCTGCTAAGGCTCACGGCGTGAAGATCAGCTGCGACCTGAACTACCGTGGCAAGCTGTGGACCCGTGAGCAGGCTCGTGCCGCTATGACCGACCTGTGCCAGTATGTGGACGTCTGCATCTCCAACGAGGAGGATGCTAAGGACGTGTTCGGCATCGAGGCTGAGGCTACCGACATCTACGGCGGCAAGCTGAACGCTGAGGGCTACAAGAGCGTTGCTAAGCAGCTGGCTGACAAGTTCCACTTCGAGAAGGTGGCTATCACCCTGCGTGAGAGCCACAGCGCATTCGACAACGGCTGGAGCGCAATGCTGTACGACGTTGCTTCCAACGAGTACTGCTTCTCCAAGAAGTACGACCTGCACATCATCGACCGTGTGGGCGGCGGTGACTCCTTCGGCGGCGGCCTGATCTACAGCCTGCTGACCGGCAAGACCACCCAGGAGGCCGTTGAGTTTGCTGTTGCTGCTTCTGCTCTGAAGCACTCCATCGAGGGCGACTACAACATGATGACCGTCTCCGAGGTAGAGAAGCTGGCTGGCGGCGACGGCTCTGGCCGTATCCAGCGCTAAGTGCAGGAGGAGATCCATCATGGATATCCGCTACTCCTGCAACCAGAAGGATTTCAAGCGCTACACCACCGAGGAGACCCGGGCCGAGATGCTCATTTCCGGCCTGTACAAGGCTGATGAGGTGGTGGCCGTGTACAGCCACGTGGACCGTATGGTGACCCTGGGCTGTATGCCGGTCCACGAGACCGTGTCCATCGACAAGGGCATCGACGTCTGGGCCAACTTTGGCACCCACTACTTCCTGGAGCGCCGGGAGATCGGCCTGTTCAACATTGGCAAGGACTCCACTGGTATCGTGGTGGCCGACGGTGTGAAGTACGAGCTGGGCTACAAGGACTGCCTGTACATCACCCAGGGCACCAAGGAAGTGACCTTTGCCTCTGTGGACCCGGAGCATCCTGCCAAGTTCTACATGGTGTCGGCTCCGGCTCACTGCGCCTATGAGACCCGGCTGATCAAGATGGCCGATGCCAACCATCGGCCTCTGGGCAGCGTGGAGACCTGCAACAAGCGCACCATCAATCAGTTCATCCACCCGGATGTGCTGAAGACCTGTCAGCTGAGCATGGGTATGACCGAACTGGCACCGGGTTCCAACTGGAACACCATGCCCAGCCACACCCACGAGCGGCGCATGGAGATCTACACCTACTTTGAGCTGCCGGAAGGCCAGGTGGTATTCCATATGTGTGGTGAGCCCACCCAGACCCGGCACATCGTGATGCACAACGAGGACGCTGTCATCAGCCCCTCCTGGAGCATCCACAGCGGTGTGGGCACCTCCAACTACACCTTTATCTGGGCCATGGGCGGCGAGAACATGGAGTTTGACGACATGGACAACATCGCTACCACGGACCTGCGCTGAGCAAACCTTACTGCCCCGCATCGGCACTCCCGGTGCGGGGCTTTTTGGAAGGAACCGGATGGCCCCTCTCCCGGCATCGCCCCGGGATGCCACGGCCCCAAAGGCCCAGGCCCTGTGCAGCCTGCCCCAATGCACACCACAGTGCCTGGCGAGAGGCACTGTGGGCAAAGCAACCGGAGAGGGCTTGTTTTACGAGAAGGAGATTATACTATGGATCTGTCTGCATTTGATCTGAAGGGCAAAGTGGCCCTGGTCACCGGCGGTGCCCACGGCATCGGCTTCTCCATTGCAGAGGGCATGGCCAAGTGCGGTGCCACCGTCTGCTTCAACTGCTCCAACCAGGGCAGCCTGGAAAAGGGCCTGGCCGCCTACAAGGCTGCCGGCGTCGATGCCCACGGCTATGTGGCCGATGTTACCGACGAGGCTGCCGTCAACGCCATGATCGCTCAGATCAAGGCTGAGGTGGGCCCAGTGGACATTCTGGTGAACAACGCCGGCCTCATGAAGCGTGTGCCCATGATCGAGATGAGCCACACCGACTTTATGCGGGTCATCGACGTCCATGTGGGCGGTGCCTTCAACTGCTCCAAGGCCGTTCTGCCGGACATGATGGCAAAGCGTGAGGGCAAGATCATCAACATCTGCTCCATGATGAGCGAGCTGGGCCGTGAGACCGTTTCCGCCTACGCCGCCGCCAAGGGTGCCCTGAAGATGCTGACCCGGAACATTGCCTCTGAGTACGGCGAGTACAACATCCAGTGCAACGGCATGGGCCCCGGCTACATTGCCACCGCCCAGACCGCTCCCCTCCGTGAGATCCAGCCCGACGGCAGCCGCCACCCCTTCGACACCTTCATCTGCGCCAAGACCCCTGCCGGCCGCTGGGGTGACCCGGAGGATATGGTGGGTCCCTGCGTATTCCTGGCCAGCCACGCATCCGACTTTGTGAACGGCCAGATCCTGTACGCCGACGGCGGCATCCTGGCTTACATCGGCCGTCAGCCCAAGTAAGTTTCCCCCAACGTTTCTTTCCGGTCCCGGCTCTGCGCTCCTGCAGGGCCGGGATTTTTTGTTCTTCCGGATAGATATCTCGTTTCACTTTTCCGGCTGGAAAAATGTGTTGATTTCATTTCAATTTGGTAACAGTTCTTGTTTCTTCGTTAATTTTGCTCATAGAGCCCTTGCTTTTTTCGTCAAAATGTGTATAATGGTCGAGTACCAAACGATGGCCCCTATGGGTTGAACGCTGGTCCTAATCGCACAAGAAAAAAGGAGAACTTTCCTATGAAACTCAAGAACATTGCTATGGCTGCTGCTGCTCTGGCCCTGGTGGTGGGCATGACCGCTTGCGGCGGTGCTGCTTCCTCCGTGGCTTCTTCTGCTGCCGCTTCTTCCGAGGCTGCTTCCTCTGAGGCTGCATCTTCTGAGGCTGCTTCCTCCGAGGCCGAGGCTTCTCTGGCTGAGTACACCGTGTACAACACCACTGGTTCCACCGTCACCGAGCTGTACCTGTACGATGCAGGCTCCGAGGACAAGGGCGAGAACCTGGCAGGCGAGGGCCTGGCTGATGGCGAGAACGTCATCATCACCCGTGACGTGGAGGCCGACAAGCAGGCTGACGTGACCTATGTGCTGGAGTTCACCACCGAGGACGGCCAGACCCAGAGCTTCGACACCCTGCACTACGAGGTGGCTCCCATCTCCCTGAAGAGCGTGGATGCTGCTGCTGGCGCAACCGCTATCGCCTTCACCGCTCCCGAGAACTAAGCGTTTCTTAGAAGGATTCCGAAAGACAAGAGCCTGTGCTCCTTTGGAGCACAGGCTCTTTTTTGTCAAAGCCCCTTGTTCCGGCAGCTTTCAGGCCCTGAACCGGAAGATCGCTCTTGCATAAATTTCCATTTTTCGCTATCATAAAGGGGTAATCTATCCCCTGCGGAATTGGAAGGAGCGGTATCTTTATGTCGGAAAAGAAAGCAAAAGGGATCAAGTCGTTCTTTGCGGAGTTCAAGGCCTTTGCCATGCGGGGCAATGTGCTGGACATGGCAGTGGGCGTTGTGGTAGGCGGTGCCTTTACTGCCATCGTCTCTGCCCTGGTGGAGGACATCATCAACCCCGTTATCGGGCTGTTCTTCAAGATGGACTTCTCCAGCGTGGTCATTGACCTGGGTGGTTCCAGCATCAAGATCGGCGAGTTCGTCAACTCGGTGATCAACTTCCTGATCGTGGCCTTTGTGCTGTTTGCCATCATCAAGTTCATCAACTCTCTCCACAAAAAGCCCGAGGCCGCCCCGGCAGAGCCCACCACCAAGACCTGCCCCTACTGCCAGTCGGAGATTGCCATCAAGGCTGTCCGCTGCCCCCACTGCACCTCTAAGCTGGAGGGCTTCCCGGAGATCCAGGACTGACCCTCTGCCCCCCCTGAAACTGCAAAAGGCCCCCGATCCAAACGGATCGGGGGCCTTTCTGGTTTTATTTCAGCAGGATCTGGCCGTTCTCATCGGCATCCACCACCAGGGTGCTGCCGGAGGCCAGGGTGCCGTCAATGAGCTTTTCGGCGGCCGGGTCCTCCACGGCCTTGCGGATGACCCGGCGCAGGTCCCGGGCACCAAACTTGCCGCCCTGGCACTTCTGCACCAGCGCCTGGAGGGCGGCCGGGGTATAACTGTAGGCAATGCCCTTGGCCTCCATGCCGGTCTTGTACTCGTCCAGCATCAGGGCTGCAATGCCCTGGAGGGTGGCCTCGTCCAGGGGCTTGAAGGCGATGACTTCGTCCACCCGGCCCAGGAACTCCGGCCGCAGGAACTGGGCCAGGGCCTTGCGGGTCTTTTCTTCGCTGCGCTGGGCCTCGCTCTTGTTGAAGCCCAGGCCTCCGGTGCTCTGGTCACTGCTGCCAGCGTTGGAGGTCATGCAGATCACCGTGTTGGAAAAATCCACCGTGCGGCCCTGGGCGTCGTTGATCTTGCCCTCGTCCAGGATCTGCAGCAGAATGTTCATCACGTCGGGGTGGGCCTTTTCGATCTCGTCGAACAGCACCACGCTGTAGGGGCGGCGGCGCACCTTTTCGGTCAGCTGGCCTGCCTCCTCGTAGCCCACATAGCCCGGAGGGGAACCGATCATCCGGGACACGGCGTACTTTTCCATATACTCGCTCATGTCCAGCCGGATCAGGGGGTCCGGGCCGTCAAAGAGCTGGCTGGCCAGCTGCTTGACCAGCTCGGTCTTGCCCACGCCGGTGGGGCCCACAAAAATGAAGCTGGCAGGGCGGCGGCGGCCCGACAGGTCGGCCCGGCTGCGCTTGATGGCCTGGGCCACCAGGTGCACTGCCTCGTCCTGGCCCACGATCTTTTGCTTCAGCTGGGCTTCCAGGTTGGCCAGCTTGGTAAACTCGGTCTCCCGGATCTTTACCGCCGGGATACCAGTCCACAGCTCAATGACCTTGGCCACGTCCTCCATAGTCACCTGGATCTCGCTGGCAGCGGCCTGCTTGGCCGGCAGCTCTGCCTCCAGCTTGGCGATACGGGTCTTGCGCTGGGCCACCTGCTCGTAGTCGATGGTCTCGTTGACATCGGTCTCCCCCATGTCGGCCTCCTCCTGCTTCAGGGCATCCAGCTCCTTTTGCAGGGTCAGGTACTCCGAGATCTCCGGGTGGGCCAGGTTGCAGCAGGCGCAGGCTTCGTCCAGCAGGTCGATGGCCTTATCCGGCAGATACCGGTCGGTGATGTACCGTTCGCTGAGGGTCACAGCGGCACTGAGCACCGGGGCAGGCACCTGCACATGGTGGTACTCCTCATAGTAGCCCTTGATGCCGTTCATCACGGCCAGGGTGTCGGCCACGCTGGGCTCCTCCACACGCACCGGCTGGAACCGACGCTCCAGGGCCTGGTCCTTTTCGATGTACTTGCGGTACTCGGTAAAGGTGGTGGCACCAATGACCTGGATCTCACCCCGGGACAGAGCAGGCTTCAGGATATTGCCGGCGTTCATGGCGCCTTCGCTCTCTCCTGCCGAGGTGATGGTGTGGATCTCGTCAATAAACAGGATCACGTTGCCTGCGGCCTTTACCTCGCTGAGCAGGCCCTTGACACGCTGCTCGAACTGGCCCCGGAACTGGGTACCAGCCACCAGGCTGGTCAGGTCCAGCAGAAAGATCTCCTTGTCCCGGAGGCCTGCCGGCACCTGGCCCCGGGCAATGCGCTGGGCAATGCCTTCGGCAATGGCGGTCTTACCTACACCGGCCTCGCCGATGAGGCAGGGGTTGTTCTTCTGGCGGCGGCTCAGGATCTGGATGGTGCGGTAGATCTCCCGGTCCCGGCCGATGATATCGTCCAGCTTGCCTTCCCGGGCTTTCCGGGTCAGGTTCTCGCAATAGGTATCCAAAAACTTCCGCTTGGGAGGCTTTTTGCCGTTTTTCCGGTCCGCCTTTTTGTCCCCTTCCTGCTTGTCCTGGCTGGTAAAGCCCAGGGGGAAGGTGGCGTTGCTGCCGGGCACCAGGTCTTGGTCCATCTCGTCAGGGTCGGTGCCCTGGCCCATGTTCATCATCATGGACAGGGGGTTTGTGTCCCCCAGCTCCTCCATCATGCTTTCCATGCGGCTTTCCATGTTGTCCAGATCCTGATCCGACATGCCAAACTGCTTCATCAGATCATCTACCGGTTTGATGTGCAGCTCCCGTGCACAATGCAGGCAGTAGCCCTCCTGCTTCATCTGGCCATCCACCATCCGCTGGATAAAGATGATGGCCGGACGTTTCTGGCATCGAATACAGACCATAGTTCCTCCTTACGGTTCTTGGCCCCTGTTACAGGAAGGGGTTGAACCGATTAAACGCTTTATAGTAAAGACTGCCGCTCAAAACGGTGTCGTTGAGCACATTCAGGTTGCCGCCGGTAATGGCGATGAGGCCCCACACCACACACAGCACCAGATAGAGATCCATAAGGGCGGTAGAAGCCCCCATGAACCAGCCCAGGCCCTTGTTTACGGTGCCAATGACCGGCAGCTTGTTTACCAGGCCCAGCACCGTGACCAGCAGGCTCACCAGCAGCCGCAGCAGCACATAGAATACAAAGAACAGCACCAGCATGATCACCGGGGTCAGCAGGGGCTGCAACACCTTTTCCACAATGGCATCGGCCAGCACCACGGCGTTGTCGGAAAGCACTGCACCAATGGACCGCTCACAGGCCGCCACGATGGAGGCCCGGAAGCTGGCAGGCAGGAACCCGGCGTACCGCTGGGCAATGCCGGAAAGATCCACCACGCCCCCCGCTGCCAGGCTGGCTGCGATCTGGGTGCGGAAGCCTCCGGCCAGCAGGTTCTGGAACACCCAGCCTGCACAGGCAGAGGACAGCTGATGGGCCCCCAGCAGGCTCAGGCCGTTGCCCAGCAGCTGGACTGTCGTGGCCAAAAAGCCCTTCCGGGCATACCGGACCATCAGCAAGAGCCAGGCTGCCGTACATAGAATATCAAAAAGAAATGACGGATTCTTGAACATACCTTGTTTTCCTTGTTATTTTATCCTTTCCCACAACAGAGCCTCAGGACTTTTCCTGCTCCGGAGGGCTGATCTGCTGCACCGTATTGCCGCAGAACACCAGCAGCTGCCGCCCCCGGACCAAAGCCGCCTGGGGCCGGGCCTCCAGGGTCTGGTTCCACTGGAAAGCTCCGTCGGCCCGGGCAAAACACTCCACCGAGCCGTCGGTCAGCAGATAAAAGCTATCATTGCCCAGCAGCATCCGGTTTGCCGCCAGCACGCCGCTGCTGTACTGGACCCCCAGGTTTTTGTCCAGCACCACGGCGGTGCACAGCTGGCCGTTTTCCAGCAGCAGGGCCGCCCCGGAAGCATCTGTATCCACGCTGACCAGGGTGCTGCCCCCAAACTCGTAGCTGGCCTTCTGGCTGCCGTCGGTGCCGTAGAGCACCGCCCGGTCCTCATAGACTGCCAGCACCGTATCCTTGCTGAGCCACCCCAGCCACTGGGGCACGGTGCTGCCGGTGCCCAGCTGCACCGGGTCTCCCTGGGCCAGGTCCAGCAGGTACAGGTTGGTGGTCAGCTGGCCCCCGGAGGCGGTGACTGCCGCCAGGGCAATGCGGTGGCTGTCCGGAGAAAAGGCCATCCGCAGGGGCACTCCCTGGGCACTGGTCAGGTTCCAGTCCAGTACCTGGTCCATGGTGGCGGAATACACCGTCAGCTTTGCCACGCTGTCCGGGTCCTCGGTGACCACTGCCACCTGCCCGGCGTCTGCCACTGCACAAAGGTAGATGCTGCTGTCCAGGGTCTTGGTGTACAGGTTCTGGGTGCGGCTCTCCACTCGCAGCTCCTTGCCGGAGCGGTTGTACAGCACAAAGCGGCTTTTCCCCACCGCCAGAGCCGGGCGAGCATAGCCGCTCTGGATGCTGTTGAGCCGGGTGCCTCCCAGGCTGTAGACCACGCAGCTGTCCTTGTCCATCTCCACAAAGCCCCCGGAAAGAGGCTCCATGGCGGTAAGCTCCGGGATGCCGGTCTGCTGAGGCCAGCCTGCGTTGGGGGTCAGGGTGATATGGATGCTGTCCACCAGGTCCTTGGCCCGGGCGATGGAGGTGCCCACCGCCCCGGTGGCAAAAAGGATCAGCAGGGTGAGGGCTGCTACGATCAATACCGTGCGGCGCAGCCGACGGCGGCGCACCCGCTGCCGGGCCGCCTCCAGGTACTCCACTCGCCCGGCGGAAAGAGGCTCGCCCCCGGTGGGGCGGTCGCCACGATGGATCTTGCTCATGGATGGTTCTCCTTACAGATCATACTCCACACACTTCAAAAACAAACCCTTGGCCGGCAGGGTAGGCCCTGCCCGGCTGCGGTCCCGGCTGGCCAGGATGCCGGGGATGTCCTCCGGCTCCATTCGCCCGGCCCCTACCTCGCAGAGGGTGCCGGCCAGGATGCGGACCATGTTGTACAGGTAACCGTCTGCCGTGACCTGGATCTGGACCTGGTCCCCCTGCCGGGTGACCTGGCAGTCGGTAATGGTCCGCACCGTGTCCCCGTGGGCGGCGGCAGAGGACCCGGCGGCACACAGGGCCAGAAAGTCGTGGGTGCCCACGAACTGCCGGGCTGCCGCCTGCATCCGCCCCTCGTCCAGCCGCCGGGGCACCCGGGTGTAGTAGGCGGCGTCAAAGGGGGAGTCGATGGGGTGGTTGTGGATGCGGTACAGATAGGTCTTGGTGTGGGCGGCGTACCGGGCATGGAAGTCCTCCGGCACCACCCGGGCTGCCAGCACCCGGATATCCGGGGGCAGGTGCTGGTTCAGGGCCAGGGGCAGCTTTTCCGGTGGGATGTGGGTATCGGCGTGGAAGTTCAGCATAAAGCCCAGGGCGTGGACCCCGGCGTCGGTGCGGCTGCAGCCCTTGATATCCGGCCGGGAGCCCAGCACCGCCTCCAGGGCGTCCTGAAACGCTGCCGCCACGCTGCGCCCGTTGGGCTGCACCTGAAACCCGCAGTAATTGGTGCCATCGTAGGCAAGGGTCAGTAAAAAGTTCATGGATAAACGCTGCTTTCCCGTTTCATGGTTTTAAATCGGAAGAACGCAAAAAGCGTCCGGCGATAGCGCCGACTGGCGCAGCGCCAGCTTTTTGCGTTCTGACTTCAGCTTTGGGGTCTGAAAGGGGCGGGCAGCCCCTTTCTCGTCAGGGGTAAGTGGAGTCCAGAGGATGAGAGGGGCGCGTCGAAACGCCCCTCTTGTCCTCTGGCCCAGCGGAGCGTCATGCTCCTTTAAAAATTCGGGAACACCCACCGGGACGACAGGATCACCGCAAAGCAGACGATGCAGAACGCCAGGTCGATGTAGTCCTGCTTCGTGCAGCGCAGCACCTTGAGCCGGGTGCGGCCGTCGCCGCCCCGGTAGCAGCGGCACTCCATGGCCATGGCCAGCTCGTCGGCCCGGCGGAAAGCGGAGATGAACAGAGGGATCAGCACCGGCACCAGGGCCTTGACCCGGTCGGTCATCTTGCCGGTATCCAGCTGGGCACCCCGGGCCTTTTGGGCGTTCATGATCTTATCCGTCTCCTCAATGAGGGTGGGGATGAACCGCAGGGCAATGCTCATCATCATAGCCAGCTCATGCACCGGAAAGTGCAACTTGCCCAGGGGCTTCAGCAGCTGCTCGATGGCATCTGTCAGCACGATGGGGCTGGTGGTGTAGGTCAGCAGGCTGGTGCCTGCGATCAGGGCCATGACACGCACTGCCATGATCACGGCGTAGCGCACGCCCTCGGCGTAGATGGTAAAGAACCAGAAGTGCACCAGCGGCTCCCCCTCCCCTGACACAAAGAACAGGTTCAGCACCGCTGTAAAGACCACGATGGGCAAAATAGGCTTCAGGCTCTTGGTGATCATCTTAAAGGGGATCTTGGCCACCCGGTACATCACCGCCAAAAACAGGATGGACAGGCTCAGGCCCAGGGGGTTGGAGGCTGCGAACAGCAGCACAATATACAGGATGGTCAGCACCAGCTTCAGTCTGGGGTCGAACCGATGCACCAGGCTGTTGCCGGGAAAGTGCTGGCCAATGGTGATATCTCGCAGCATCAGACAGCACCCCCTTTCTGCAGGGCCTCACGGGGCAGCACAAGGCTCTCCCCGGCGTCCTTCCGGCTCTTGGCCTCCAGCAGCTTTTTGACCGCATAGGGGATGGTGTACACGTCTGCCGGCACATCTACCCCCATCTCCCGGAGCTTCAGGAAGATCTTGGTGACCTGGGGCACCGACAGCCCCAGCTCCAGCAGCTCCGGTGCCCGGGCAAAGACCTTTTCCACCGTGTCGTACATGGCGATCTTTTTGTTGCTCATCACCAGCACCCGGTTGGCGTACTTGGCAATGTCCTCCATGCTGTGGGACACCAGCAGCACAGTGGTGCCGGTCTTTTTGTGGTACTCCTTTACCTCGGAAAGGATATCGTCCCGGCCCTCCGGGTCCAGACCAGCGGCAGGCTCGTCCAGCACCAGGATCCGGGGCTTCATGGCCATAACGCCAGCCACTGCCACCCGGCGCTTCTGGCCGCCGGACAGCTCAAAGGGGCTGCGTTCCAACAGGGCCGGGTCCAGGCCCACAAAATCCGCCGCTTCGTGCACACGGCGGTCGATCTCGGCCTCGTCCAGGCCCATATTCTTGGGACCAAAGGCGATATCCTTATAGCAAGTCTCCTCAAACAGCTGGTATTCCGGGTACTGGAATACCAGACCGGTGAGGAAGCGGAAGTCCCGGATCTTTTCCGGGTCGGCCCACAGGTCCTGGCCGTCGATAAAGATCTTGCCGCTGGTGGGCTTGTTCAGCCCGTTCATATGGGTGATGAGAGTGCTCTTGCCGGAGCCGGTGGCCCCGATGATGCCTACAAAGTCCCCTTCCTCCACGGTAAAGCTCACGTCGTCCAGAGCGGTCACCGCATTGGGCATGCCGGGGTTGTAGACGTAGCTGAGATGTTCTACCTTGATGATATCTGCCATTTCGTCCTCTCCCCCTTACCGCAGCAGCTCATACAGTGCCTGGGCGCACTCGCCGGTGTCGATGATGCCCTCCGGCATGGGGATGCCGGCCTTTACCAGCTCCTCCCGCAGCTCGGCAGCCTGGGGCACATCCAGGTGCAGGCTCCGAACCTTTTCGGTCTGGCTGAACACCTCTTTGGGGGTGCCTTCCATTACCACATGGCCCTTGCTCATCACCAGCACCCGGTCGGCCTGGGCGGCCTCTTCCATGTAGTGGGTGATGGACACCACGGTAATGCCCATGTTCTTGTTCAGGTAGTGGATGGTCTGCATCACCTGCTCCCGGCCCCGGGGGTCCAGCATGGCGGTGGCCTCGTCCAGGATCAGGCAGTCCGGCCGCATAGCCACCACACCGGCAATGGCCACTCGCTGCTTCTGGCCGCCGGACAGGTTGTGGGGGGCACGCTCCCGGTACTCGTAGATGCCAGCCATCTTCATGGAGTCATCCACCCGGCGGCGCATCTCCTCCTGGGGCACCCCCAGGTTTTCCAGGGCAAAGGCAACATCTTCCTCTACCACTGTGGCCACGATCTGGTTGTCCGGGTTCTGGAACACCATGCCCACGGTCTGGCGGATGTCATAGAGCTTGCTGTCGTCGGTGGTGTCCATGCCCTCCACGTACACCTTGCCGCTCTCCGGCAGCAAAATGGCGTTGAAGTGCTTTGCCAGGGTAGATTTGCCGCAGCCGTTGGCCCCCAGCACCGCCACAAACTCGCCCCGTTTGACCTGGGCGGACACATCCTCCAGGGCGTAGGCAGGCTGCTCCCCGGCATCGTAGCGGAATTTTACGTGTTCTGCTGTTAAAATCGTTTCACTCATGGTTTTTGTTTCTCTTTCTGGTGGTGCGCCCCTCCGAAAGGGGCTGTACCCCATTCTATTTTATTTTCAACACCACACTGCGTGTGGTGTTGAAAATTGTCTCTCATTTTATATCACTCTTCCCAGATGGCGGTGGCACCGCAGGGCACCACGCCGCCGGTGGCGGACACCGGCAGGCCGATCTCGTCGCAGCTGGTGCGGCCCCCAAACCGGGGCACCAGGGTGGTCTTGAGCATATACTCCATGACCGCCGGAGACAGGCCGGTGGTGTAGCTGTTGACGGCAAAGAACAGGGGGGTGTCACTGAGCACCTCTTGGCACTGGCTCATCAGGTCGTAGATGCAGTCCTCCAGCTTCCAGATCTCACCGCCAGGGCCCCGGCCGTAGCTGGGAGGGTCCATGATGATGCCGTCGTAGGTGTTGCCCCGGCGTTTTTCCCGGGCCACGAACTTGGCGCAGTCGTCCACCAGCCACCGGATGGGCCGGTCGGCCAGGCCGCTGGCCACGGCGTTCTCCTTGCCCCAGGCCACGATGCCCTTGGAGGCGTCCACATGGCAGACGGTGGCCCCGGCAGCGGCACAGGCCAGGGTGGCACCGCCGGTGTAGCCAAAGAGGTTCAGCACCTTTACCGGACGCCCGGCTCCCCGGATCTTTTTGGCGTACCAGGCCCAGTTTACCGCCTGCTCCGGGAACACACCGGTGTGCTTGAAGCCGGTGGGGCTGACGATGAGGGTCAGCTTATCCTCCCCTTCGCCGCAGCTGATCTTCCACTTTTCCGGCAGACGGCGGCGATATTCCCACTCGCCGCCGCCCTGGTTAGAGCGGTGATAGATGGCGTCGGCCTTGGCCCACAGGGGGCTTTGCTGGGGGGTCTTCCACACCACTTGGGGGTCCGGCCGGATGAGGATGGTCTCACCCCAGCGTTCCAGCCGGTTGCCGTCGGTGGCATCCAGCAGCTCGTAGTCTTTCCAGGTGTCTGCAGGGCGCATAGCGTTCTCCTTTTTACTGCTTCAGAATGCGTTCGTTGATCTTTTCCACAATGCGGTGGGCACAGCTGTGGATAGCCTCCAGGTCCTGGCCTTCCACCATGACCCGGATCTTGGGCTCGGTGCCGGATACCCGTACCAGCACCCGGCCCATGCCCATGAGCTTTTGCTGTTCGTTCTCAATAAAACCAGCCAGCACCTCGTCCTCCTTGTAGGCGGCCTTCTGGGCGGTGTTGGCGGTCACGTTTACCAGCACCTGGGGGTACTGGGCGTAAACCTGGTTCAGTTGGCTCATGGTCTTGCCGCTGCCAGCCAGCAGCTTCAGCAGCTTGCCTGCCGTCAGCTCGCCGTCACCGGTGGTGGCGTGGTGCAGCAGGATCACATGGCCGCTCTGCTCGCCGCCAATGGCGTAGCCGTTCTCCCGCATATTTTCCAGCACATAGCGGTCTCCCACGGCGGTCTTTTCGGTGCGGATGCCCTGGCTCTCCATAAACTTGATAAAGCCCAGGTTGGACATGACCGTGACCACAGCCGTGTCACCGTCCAGGCAGCCCTCGTCCTTCATGGCCATGGACAGCAGGGCAATGATCTTATCGCCATCCATCTCCTGGCCCTTTTCGTCGCAGGCCAGGCACCGGTCGGCGTCGCCGTCAAAGGCGATGCCGCAGTCATAGCCCCCTTCTACCACAGCCTTTTCCAGGTTGTCCAGATGGGTGCTGCCTACCCCCTTGTTGATGTTGGCACCATCGGGGCTGACCCCCAAGAAGGTGCACTGGGCACCCAGCCGGGGGAACAGCCTCTGGGCCACCGCCGCAGAGGCACCGTTGGCACAGTCGATGCAGATCTTCAGGCCCGTCAGGTCTCCCTGGATGGCCTGGTACAGGTAATCCACATAGTCCTGCAGACCATCGTCCCGACGGGACACCCGGCCCACCTGGTCCCCGGTCATCAGCTGGATATCCCGGCAGTCGTTGTCGATGTGGGCCTCAATGAGGTTTTCCACCTCATCCGGCAGCTTGTAGCCGGTGCCTGCAAAGATCTTGATGCCGTTGAATTCCATAGGATTGTGGGAGGCCGAGATCACCACTCCGGCGTCGGCCTGGTACTTCCGCACCAGATAGGCCACCGCAGGGGTGGGCAGCACCCCCAGGCTCTCCACGTCAGCACCT
This sequence comes from uncultured Faecalibacterium sp., assembly GCA_934518555.1. Lineage (GTDB taxonomy): Bacteria > Bacillota > Clostridia > Oscillospirales > Ruminococcaceae > Faecalibacterium. Next base: position 14,019 of record CAKSXW010000044.1, read on the forward strand.
ACGCTGCACAGACCGGCGGTAAGGGCAGCCTCCAGCATATCGCCGGACTGCCGGGTGTCCTTGCCGATCAGAATGCGAGGCCGATGCCCGGTGCTGCCTGCCAGAACGGCAGCAGCTCCCCGGCCGATCTTCATGGCCAGCTCACAGGTCAGGTCTGCACCGGCCACGCCACGCACACCATCGGTCCCAAAATACTTTCCCATAATCATTACCCCACTTTCTGTATAAAACGAACCCTCTCAGGCAATGCCTTGCGGCATTGCCAATTTCCCTGAAAGGGTCCCATCAAAACAAGCTCTGCTGGCCGTTTTCCTCGGCGGTGCCTGTCTCCGGGGCCTTCATGCCCAGGTGCTCGTAGGCCAGCCGGGTGACGCAGCGGCCCCGGGGAGTCCGGGTCAAAAAGCCCATCTGCATCAGGTAAGGCTCACACAGGTCCTCCAGGGTCACAGCTTCCTCTCCCAGGGCAGCCGCCAGGGTCTCCAGACCCACAGGGCCCCCGTTGTACATCTCGATGATGGCACGCAGCAGGCTGCGGTCCAGCTCATCCAGGCCCAGGGCGTCCACGTCCATCCGCTTCAGGCCCAGCAGGGCCACCTCCTGGTCGATGACGCCATCCCCCAGCACCGTGGCAAAATCCCGGATGCGCTTCAAAAAGCGGTTGGCCACACGGGGGGTGCCCCGGCTGCACTTGGCCAGCTCGTAGGCTCCCTCCGGGGTGATGGGCTGGTCCAGGATGCCGGCAGACCGCTGGATGATCCGGGCCAGCTCGTCGGGGCTGTAAAGCTCCAGCTTCAGCAGCACCCCAAAGCGGTCCCGCAAGGGTCCGGTGATCTGGCCTGCCCGGGTGGTGGCCCCTACCAGGGTGAACCGGGGCAGGTTGATGCGGATGCTCTGGGCGCTGGGGCCCTTGCCGATCATGATATCCAGGGCGTAGTCCTCCAGGGCCGGGTACAGCACCTCCTCCACCTGCCGGGACAGGCGGTGGATCTCGTCGATGAACAGCACATCCCCTTCCTGCAGGTTGGTCAGCAGGGCTGCCAGGTCCCCGGGCTTTTCAATGGCCGGGCCGCTGGTGATGCGGATCTGCACCCCCATCTCGTTGGCAATGATGCCTGCCAGGGTGGTCTTGCCCAGGCCCGGGGGGCCGTAGAGCAGGATGTGGTCCACCGGCTCCCCTCGCCGCTTGGCGGCCTCCAGATAGATCTTCAGGTTCTGCTTGGCCTTTTCCTGCCCGATGTAGTCCTCCAGATGCTGGGGACGAAGGTTGCCCTCCTCGTTGTCCACCGGGGTCATGCCGGGCTGCATCATTCTTGCACCGTACAGTGCGGTATCGTCCTGCATTGCTTACCTCCTGCCTGCCATACTACGCAAAGCCAGCTTGATGATCTCCTCCACCGGCAGGGTGGCGTCGATCTTGGAAATGGCCAGAGCCGCCTCGCTCTGGCTGTACCCCAGGGACACCAGGGCCGCAATGGCCTGGGCGGAGCCCTGGGAGGCCGAGCCAGCAGCAGAAGCCCCTGCCACGTCCTCCAGAGAGATGCCGTCCACAAAGCCCTTGGCCACCTTGTCCTTCAGCTCCAGCACGATGCGCTGGGCCAGCTTGGGGCCTACGCCGCTGGCGGCCTTAAAGGCCTTGTGGTCCCCTGCCGAGATGGCCAGGGCCACCCGGTCCGGCTCCATGACGCTGAGGATGGCCAGACCCACCTTGGCCCCCACCCCGGACACGGAGGTCAGCAGTTCAAAGCAGGACTGCTGCTCCTCAGTGGCAAAGCCATAAAGGCTCACGTCGTTTTCGGTCACGCTCATGACCGTGTACAGGGTGGCCTCCCGGCCTACGCCAGGCAGGGCCCCTGCCACGCTGGCAGGGCACTGGGCATAATAGCCCACCCCACCGCAGCTGAGCACCACGGCGTTCATGGTCTTTTTGATGATTTTTCCAGTGAGACAGTAGATCATAAAAGCCCTCTCATTCTATGCCCCTCAGATGGGGCCTGCCACATGGCGGACAAAGCGGTTGAGCTGGTTGCCGTTGGTGTGGCAGAAGGTGATGGCCATAGCCAAAGCGTCGGCGGTATCGTCGGGCTTGGGCACTGTAGGCAGGTTCAGCAGCCGACGGGTCATTTCCTGCACCTGTTTTTTTACCGCCTTGCCGTACCCGGTAACAGCCTGCTTGACCTGCATGGGGGTGTACTCGTAGATGGGCAGCCCGGCCTGGGCTGCCGCCAGCAGAATGACCCCCCGGGCCTCTGCCACGCCGATCACGGTGGTCTGGTTGTGCTGGTAGAACAGCTTTTCAATGGCCAGAGCCTCCGGCTGGGTGCGCTGGATGACCTGCTGGATGCCGGTGTACACCTGGTCCAGCCGCTGTTCAAAGGGCTCCCCGGCATCGGTGCATACCGCCCCGAAGTCCACCGGCGTGAACCGGTTGCCCCTATAATCCACCACGCCCCAGCCCACGATGGCATAGCCGGGGTCGATGCCCAAAACTCTCATTCCACGATACCCTTCCTATTATAATCAGTTTATTATACCACACCCATAGGTTGGGAGCAACCGGAAACCTGCCCCTGCCGGGCCAAAACCAGCACATCCCGGGCCATGATCCCCGGCCGCCGGGCCGCTGCCCAAAAATTTTGAAGATTTTTCAAAAAGCTCTTGCATTTCATCGCCGGGTATGGTAATATAATCAAGCTGATTTCGGCAAAAACCGAATATGGACGGTTAGCTCAGCTGGTAGAGCATCTGCTTGACGTGCAGGAGGTCACAGGTTCGAGTCCTGTACCGTCCACCATACAGTTCGTACTCGAACCCGATTCTTTATGAAAAAGGGTTCGGGTACGTTTTTTGTTTATCGGAGGTTCTGCGGAAGGACTACTCGGAGCAGTAAACAGAAACGAACAAAGGCAGGGTATCACCATGGCGGTGGTAGCCTGCCTTTTGTTTTGCGGGATCAAGTTCGCTTTGTACGAACTTGGTCGTCCCCCTATATGGCTCACTGGGGGCAATCGCTGCGTACGTGCGTACCGGGAGCCTGTACACCTCTGGCAAGGTGTAACACACTAGACTTTGTGCCAAAGTCCGTGTGCTAAGGGGGCAAGCCCCTTAGAATCCCTGCGGAGTGTGTACGCACGTACGCAGGGAAACGGCTAAATCTCTCTTATACAGATTGAAAATCAAACCGG
>CAKSXW010000045.1 GCA_934518555.1 uncultured Faecalibacterium sp.
GATAACAGCAACATCGGTGTCCTTTGCGACGCCCTTGATCAGCATACCTTCCATGTCCTTTGTAACCTCCTTAACCACCGTACCCGGGATGGGGTTCAGGCTGGAGAGCACCTCCAGCTCCACGTTGTATTTCTTTGCCAGCTCCACGCTGCGGTTGTTCAGCACCTGAGCACCCAGGGATGCCAGCTCCAGCATCTCGTCGAAGGTGATCTCCTCCAGCTTCCGGGTGTTCCGCACCTTCCGGGGGTCGGCGGTGTAAACGCCTTCCACATCGGTAAAGATCTGGCAGCGGTCTGCGTGCAGGGCTGCTGCAATGGCAACGGCACTGGTGTCGGAGCCGCCACGGCCCAGGGTGGTGATGTCGTCCAGCTTGTTCAGGCCCTGGAAGCCTGCCACCACCACCACACGGTTGCGCTCCAGCTCGGAGGAGATGCGCTCGGTCTCCAGTCGGCTGATGCGGGCCTTGGTGTAGGCACGGTCGGTGCGGAAGCCTGCCTGCCAGCCCGTCAGGCTGATGGCATGGCAGCCCAGCTCGTTGAGGGCCATGGCCAGCAGTGCGATGCTGATCTGCTCACCGGAAGCCAGCAGCATATCCATCTCACGGGCCGAGGGGTTGTGGGTGATCTCGCCAGCCTTGGCGATCAGGTCATCGGTGGTGTCGCCCTGGGCAGAAACCACCACTACTACGTCATTGCCTGCATTGTGGGTGTTTGCCACGATGCGGGCTACGTTGAAGATACGGTCCCGGTCCCTCACCGAAGAACCGCCGAACTTCTGTACGATCAACGCCATATCTTGTCACTCTCCTCTTTTCTCCCCCAGGGTCCCCGGGGGGTCCAACGGGCGGAAGCGGCGGCCAGAGCCTTACACTTCCCTCTCCCGTATATCATTCCACTGTTGCGCCGGTGTTATCGGCATCCAACCGCAGCAATGTAAATGCTTCACATCCATCCAGGCCTTCCAGCAGCTCCAGGCCCTTTTCCAGCTTGGTATAAAACTTTTCAGCCTCGGCCTTTTCCGCCACTGCCATGACGGTGCTGCCGGCACCGGACACATACACCGCCTTGGCGCCGCAGAGCCGTGCCATATCAAACACCTCTTTGGAGCCAGGCATCAGGGGCATCCGGTAGGGCTGGTGCAGCCTATCCTCGGTGGCAATGGCCAGCAGGTCGTGGCGGCCCTCACAGAAGGCCGCAGGCACCAGGGCAGCCCGGGACAGGTTGTAGACCGCATCCTTGTGGGACACCTGCTTGGGCAGGGCCGCCCGGGCGGCCTCTGTCAGCAGCTTGTAATCCGGCACGATGGCGGCAAAGCACAGGCTCTCGTCCACATTCCGTTTGACGGAGTAGACCTTGCCCTCCTCGTACACGCTGCTGGTCAAGCCGCCCAGCAGGGCCGGGGCCACGTTGTCCGGGTGGCCCTCAATGGAGGTGGCCAGGGTCAGCAGCTCCTGGGTGTTCAGCACATCCCCCAGCATCCGGTTGGCTCCCAGCAGGCCTGCAATGATGCAGGCGGAGGAGGAGCCCAGGCCCCGTGCCATGGGGATGGGGTTGGTCTGGGTGATCCGGAGAGGCGGGATCTGCTTGCCCACCTTGTCGAACAGGCCCTTGGCAGAGCGGTACACCAGGTTCGACTCCCCCCGGGGGATCCGGGTGCCGTCGGAGGCAGAGATGTTCAGCACATCGCTGTCCTCAAAGGTGACGGTGTTGTACAGGGTCACTGCCAGGCCCAGGGCGTCAAAGCCGGAGCCGATGTTGGCACTGGTGGCAGGGACCGAAACCTTGATCTTCATTGCCGCAGCCCCTTTCCTGTTATGCTTCCTCCGGCAGACGCCGGAGCACCAGCTTTACGGTACCGCCCACGGCTTCCACTTTCCGGGCAGCTTCTGCCAGAGCCTTTTCGTCGGCACGCTCCACAAAGTAGGAGCAGCCGTCGTAGCGTTCGTCCACTACCTTGCCGTAGCCGTAGATAGCTTCCACCACCGCAGGAGCAATGCCTGCCACACGCACATAATATGCGGCAGGGTTGGGGTCCGTGAGCATCCCTTCCACCGGCTCGGCAGGCTGCCAGAACAGGCTGTCGTGGACCTTGGAGCCGTTTTTCAGGGCGTCCACCACGTCTGCCACCACAGCACTGGCGGTGGGCAGCTTGCCGGCACCCTTGCCGTAGAACACCACGTCTCCCAGCATATCGCCCTTGACCAGCACGGCGTTGAACACGTCGTCCACGCTGGCCAACTGGTTGGCCCGGGGCACCAGGCAGGGCTCCACGCCGGCAGCCACGCTGCCGTCCTTGCCCTGCTTCATCCAGGCAATGAGCTTGATGACGCAGCCCATCCGCTGGGCGGCCTTGACGTCCCCGATGGTAATGGCCCGGATGCCCCGGGTGGGGATGTTCTGGGGGTAGATCTGGTGGCCGCAGACCATAGAGGACAGGATAGCGATCTTGCGGCAGGCGTCCCGGCCGTCCACGTCATCGCTGGGGTCCTTGGTCTCGGCGTAGCCCAGCTCCTGGGCGATCCGCAGCGCATCCTCAAAGCTCAGGTTCTCCTGCACCATCTTGGTGAGCATAAAGTTGGTGGTGCCGTTGACGATGCCCTGGACCTGGCTGATAACGTTGGCTGCCAGGCACTGATGCATGGGGGTGATGATGGGGGTACCGCCGCCCACCGAAGCCTCAAACAGAAAAGCACAGTCGTGCTCTTTGGCCAGAGCCAGCAGCTCTGCGCCGTAGGTGGCCACCATCTCCTTGTTGGAGGTGCACACGCTGCGGCCGCTTTCCAGGCAGGCCTTTACGTAGGGGTAGGCAAACCGGGTGCCGCCAATGGTCTCCACCACCACCCGGACCTCCGGGTCCTGGAGGATGGTGTCGATGCTCTTGACAAAAAGCTCTGCTGCCGGGTGGCCCGAAAAATCCTTCGGGTCCAGGATATACTTTACCTCCACCGGCTCACCGGCACGGCGGGAGACCCCGGCAGCATTGCGGCACAGCACCTCGTACACACCACTGCCTACGGTGCCAAAGCCCAGAATTGCGATTTTAGCCATTTGCGTTCCCTCTCCCTCTGTTACAGATTATATCCGCAGCGGACCCCCACCACCATGCGCTGGCGAGAGAGCTTTTCGGTCAGCTCCTCCGGGGTCATCTGCATGGTATCGGTGCGGATGGTCACCGCCACCAGGGCGGCACCGTTTTCCGGCGTAGACTGGTTGATGGTCACGATGCTGGCTCCTGCGGCACTGATGCCTGCCAGCAAACTCTGCAGGGCACCGGTCTCGTCCCGGAGGGTAGCCATAACGGTAATGACCTCCCGGCCATTTTCCGAATCAAAGATACAATCCTTATACTTGTAAAAAGCACTGCGGGACAGGTCCACGGCCCGGGTGGCTGCGGAAATACTCCGTGCCTCTCCGCTGGCCAACAGCTCCTTGGCCCGGACCACCTTGAGAAAGACCTCCGGCAGCACCTGAGCATCCACTAGATAAAAGCGGCGTTCCAACTTGTTCACCTCACAAACACAAGTGTTCTTGCAGAGAATATGATAACATCCGGCCCCCTGCATTGCAAGAGGTCGGATGCGATTTTGTCAGATTATCCAGTTTTGACTCGTGAAGTGCTCCGTTTCCTTGCAGGAATTGCCCTTGTCCGGCGGACTAAAGTGCGACTTCTCCGGCTTTCGTCCTCTTAGTGCGGACAGTTCAATCCGTATCCAGGTTACTTGTATCCTGGGGGATGACAACCGGCTGGGCATCCCCGGTATCCTCCGGTGCTGCTGCCACCGCCCCGTGGGAATAGTTGCAGGTGGCAGGCAGGTCGTCGGCACGGTAGTAGCCCACGGCGGTGCTGGGGCAGGAGCCGCCGGCCAGCAGACCGCTCTGGGTGCAGTAACGCCGCTCCACCACTCCGGCAGAGGTGGGGAAGGCCTTGTAGGGCAGGTCTGCCTGGGCCTGTTCCATAAGAGCCTTCCAGGCCGTGACACAGGTACGGGTCTTGGCCTGCTGCTTGGTCAGGGTCTTGGTCATATCATAGGGTGCGTCGTAGCCCCACCACACTGCGGTGACGTAGTAGGGGGTGCCGCCCACGAACCACAGGTCCTTTTCGTCGCTGGCGGTACCGGTCTTGCCAAAGGCTTCCATGCCCTTGGAGTTGGGGTACCGGCCGCTGGCAGTACCTACGCTGGAGAACAACACGTTCTTCAGCATACGGTTCATGATATAAGCCGTATCGGGGGTGAGAGCCTGGTAGCTGGTGGCATTGTTTTCCAGGTAGATGTTGCCGTCACGGTCCAGCACCCGGGTGTACAGGTGAGGGGTGGTGTACTCGCCATCGTAGAAGATCTGGAAAGCCGCTGCCAGGGCCATGGGGGTCACGCCGTGGGTCTGGCTGCCCATGACCAGCTGGGCCAGGCCCACATCGTTGGTGGGGTCCAGGGTGTCCAGCTGCAGGGTGTTGTAGACAAAATTAAAGATGTTGCTGGCACCTACCAGGTCGCCCACTCGCACTGCAATGGTGTTCAGAGACCGGGCCAGGCCGTTCCACAGCGGCACATCACCGCCGTCACCGTAGTTGCCGCCGTAGTTCCGGGGCCAGCTGCGCCAGGCGTTGGGGTAGGCCTTCAGCTGCTTGTCGCTCAGGCCCATCAGGCCGTTCTTGCGGCAGTAGTCCTCGTCCCGGATGATCATATCCTGCTTCTGGTACAGGGGCGAGTTGTTGAGCATGGTGGACCAGTTTACCAGGCCATACTCCACGCCCAGGGCATAGGTACCAATGGGCTTGATGGTAGAACCGGTCTGCCGCACCACGTTGTAGGCACGGTTCAGGGAGAGGCTCTTGGTCTTTTGGCCCAGGCCGCCTACGATGGCCACCACGTTGCCGTCGTAGTCCAGGGTGACCATAGCCGCCTGGGTCCGCACGTTGCGGTAATAGTAGACGGTGCCGTCCTCCCCGGTCCGGGTCTTGGGGGTGCCGTCCTCGTTCATCACCTGCACGTCGTCGTCAGAAATGGAGGTGACCTCCTCCTCATGCCAACCGGCCGGGAAATAGGCATCCCCAGTGTTCAGCATCAGGTTTTCCATCTGAGACTGGAGCTTGGTGTTGACGGTGGCCTCGATGGTAAAGCCGCCGGTGTACAGCAGCTTCTGGGCGTCGGACTCCGAGATGCCCTCCTTAGCCATGATATCCTGCACCAGCTCGTTGAACAGGGCATCGGTAAAGTAGGAGGTAACGGAGGTGTTCTTCTTGTTGGAATCCTCTGCCAGCACCAAGGGCTGGGCCGCACCGTTGCGGTACTCCTCCTCGCTGATGACTCCCTGCTGCCACATATTATACATGATAAAATTGCGGCGGTGGATCAGATTTTCCGGGTTGGTATAGGGGTTATAGTTGGTGGGGTTTTTGGTAATGGACGCAATGGTGGCGCACTCCCACAGGGTCAGCTGGCTGGTATCCTTGTTGAAGTACTCGTTGGCCGCCGTCTGCACGCCCTGGATGGTGCCGGTAAAGCTGATGGTGTTCAGGTAGGCCTCCAGGATGGTCTCCTTGGAGTAGCTGCGGCTCAGGCACAGGGCCCGGTAGATCTCCCGGAGCTTCCGGAGGGCACCCTGGATGCCGCTGGCACTGTTGTCGTCCGTCAGGTTCTTGATGAGCTGCTGCTCCAGGGTGGATGCACCCTGCTTGGAGCTATAGATGGGCAGCAGATACTCGTTGATCATGGCACCAATGGTGCGCTTGAAGTTGACGCCGGGCTCATTGTAAAAGTCCTTGTCCTCCGTGCAGATAAAGGCATACTGCAGGTTTGTGGGGATCTGCTCCAGGTCGGCCCACACCCGGTGGCTGTTGGAGGACCGCAGGGTGGCATACTCCACCTGGGCCCCGGTGTCCGGGTCTGTGGCCATGACCACACTGGACTGGCTCAGCTGGATGTTGTCCAGGTCCAGCAGGTCGCCGTCGTTGGCGGTAGCCTGCACCACATAGTACACAGCTCCCACTGCCAGCAGGCTGCCGGCCATAATGCCCAGGCACAGCACCGTGGCAATGAGCCGCCCCACGAACCGCAGCACCGGGTGCCGGGATTTCTCCTTAGGCTCCTTGGGTGCCTTGGGGGCACGGGGCTCCTGCGCCGGCTGTTCCCGGCGACTCTGGCTGATATTTACTTTTCGTCCTGCCGCAGCGTGAGAAGAACCTTCTCCCCCGCCCCGGTGGATCTTTCGCATCTCATTGTTGGAGATAGGGATCGCCTCCTGACCCATTCTGATAAATTACAGCGCACACTGCGCCGGATCTTGCAAAACTCAGGGTAAACCCATCATACGATACCATATTATAGCACGGCGGCGCACCACGGGCAAGAACCAATCTTCGGCCCCCTGCCGGGGCACCGGGCCCTTACAGCTCAGTATACCACAATTGCTCCGGCAAAGTACAGCGTTCTGCTGTAAAAAATGATTTCCCGGCCCTTTGCCGGGCCATACTCTGGGGTGAAAGGAGTGTCCCTGCCCTATGCGAAAACTGTGTCTGTGTTTGTTTTACGCCGTCTGCGTCTTTACCATCGTGTTCAGCCTGTTCTGGATGGCCCTACCCCGGCTGGAGCCGGCCCCGGACCCCTCCGCCGAGACGCCGCCGGGCTCTGAGCCCAGCCTGGCGGCCCAGACCCTGCCGGACCCCACCGCCCCCTGCTATATCCTCCGGGATACCGGGGGCCGGGTGGCGGTATACCGCTGCGGCACCGGCAGCCCCGACACCCTGGAGCAGCTTACCGGCATCTACGTGAACCTTCTGCCGGAAAACGACGCCCTCCGGGTAAAACGGGGCATCCCGGTGTACAGCCGGGGGCAGCTGCAGCAGCTCCTGGAGGACCTGGGAGGATAAGCTCCACCAAAAACAGCCCCGGGCGGCATCGTCCGGGGCTGTGACAGTACAAAGATCAGGCTTCCAGTTCTTCCAGGGGCACCAGGAACTCCTTGCGGCACTGCTCAAATTCCAGCATATAGTCCTTGGTGGGGTTGTGGTGCATGATGCTCTTGAGGGTGTGGGAGTCGTAGTCGTCTCCGGCCTCCATGCCCACCATCCGGACAGCCACGTTGGAGCAGTGGTCAGAGATACGCTCGGCGTTGTTCAGCACGTCCAGGAACACCACACCGGTGTCGATGGAGCATACCCCGTCCTTCAGGCGGCGGATGTGCTGGTCACGGAGACGGTCCACCATCACGTCGATGACCTCCTCCAGGGGCTCCACCTGGCAGGCCTTCTGGACGTCGTCATTTTCAAAGGCGTCGTCCGTCAGAGACAGGATCCGGTCCAAGGCCCCTTCCAGCAGCACCAGCTCTTTTTTGGCGTCCTCGGAGAAGGAGGCCTCCTTCTCTGCCAGCTCCTGGGCCTTTTCCATAATGTTCACGGCATAGTCACCAATGCGCTCGAACTCCGTTACAAAGTTCAGCAGCTCGGTGACAGCGTGGCTTTCGTCGTCGCCCAGCTCCTGGTCGGTCAGCTTGATCAGGTAGTTGGAGATGGCCACCTCCATGCGGTCGATGAGGTTTTCCCGGACGTTGATGGCACTGACCACTTCCTCGTCCATCTCCAGCAGCAAGGGAGCTGCCAGGCCCACGTTGCGGGCGGCACGACGAGACATCTTGACCACTGCGTTCTTGGCCTGCTGCAAAGCCACAGCCGGGCTCTTGTACAAGCGCTCGTCCAGCACCGGCATACTCAGCTCCTGAGCCTCCTCGGCACTGTCGGGCACGGTCAGCATGGCCAGCTTGCTGAGCACACCGCTGCAGGGCAGGAACAGCAGCATGGCGCAGACGCTGGACAGGGTGTGGATGTTTGCAATGGAGCTCTTGTTCATCACCTCATGCCACATGGGGATGCCAAAAGTGAACTGGACCCCGTACACCAGGGCCAGCAGGATCAGGCTGCCGATGACGTTGAAGTACAGGTGGATCAGGGCGGCACGCTTGCCGTCCTTGGAGGAGCCGCCGATGGTCAGCAGCGGCGTAAAGGCAGTACCGATGTGGGCACCCAGGATGATGGGGATGGCAGAACTGAAGGTCACAAGGCCCGTGCTGGACAATGCCTGCAGGATACCCACCGAGGCCGAGGAGGACTGGATGATCACCGTGACCACCACGCCCACCAGGACGCCCAGGATGGGGTTGGTCATGGTGACGAACAGGTTCTGGAACACGGCACTTTCCCGGAGAGGGGCCACGCCGCTGTCCATGAGGCTCATGCCGGTAAACAGGATGCCGAAGCCCAGCATGATCTGGCCGATGTTCTTCTTTTTGACACTGCGGAGGAACACATAAAAAATGCAACCAATAAACGCCACCACCGGCGCAAAGGTCTTGGGCTGGATCAGGGTCAGCCACAGGCTATCGCCTGAGATATCCGCCATGCGGATCAACTGGCCCGTGACAGTCGTGCCGATGTTTGCACCCATGATCACGCCTACTGATTGCGTTAAAGTCATAATGCCGGAGTTCACCAGACCGACACAGATGACCACCGTGCCAGCCGAGGACTGGATCACACCGGTGATCAGGGTGCCGAAGATGACGCCTTTGATGGTGGAGGAGGTCAATTTTTGCAGCACGCCCTGCATTTTGCCGCCGGCCAGTTTTTCCAGGCCGGCACCCATAATGGACATGCCGTACAGAAACAGCGCAATGCCACCCAACAGAGAGGTAATGTGTGTGATATCCATAACGATACTCCTAAAATGATCTTCTGTGCTCTTACACTTTTACAGCACACAGCCGCCGGGCCCACCTGTGGTACACAGGCCCCGGCAGCTGCCTCTTTTTTCCCATTCTCACGGCCCCTGCCCCAGGGCAGGAAAAATAGCCGCTATGCAGCTATTATACCATCAAATCCCCTGTGACAACAAGGTTTATTTTACAAGAAAATCACTTTTTCCACACATTTTTTTGCTCAGGCGTCCATTCTGCGCCGGAACTTTGCAAGGATTTTACATAAATTTTGCATTTGCCTGATCAGGCTCCCAGCTCCTCCATGGCCTCCCGTACCGTGTCGGCAGAAAAAAGAAACCCACCGCTGCCGGAGTACACCTCCACATGGCTGCCCACATACCGTACTTCGTAATCCATCCTCTTTCTGCCCTCCTGTTGCTTTGCTGCTGCCCTCCCGGGCTTCCATGGCTGTATTGTCTCATAAATGTCGTCCCATAAGATGGACTTTCACCCGTTTTTTGCGGATTTTTGGGCACAAAAAAAGCTGCCATGCCCCCTTTGGGACATGGCAGCTGATGCTGTTACCTATTTATAATAGAGGCTCAGTGCACCCCTGCATACTCCGGCACCGGGTGCTCTGCCCGGGCCGACTGCTCGTAGCAATAGCGGATGATGGCCTGCCGCCGCACGATGCCGATAAAGCTGCCCCGGTCATCCACCACCGGCACAAAGTTCTGGTTCATGGCCGCCTCGATGAGCTGGTCCATGCTGGTGGTAACGGTAACGGCCTTGTAATCTCGCTTGTGGGGAAAGGCCGAGATGGGGATATCTTCCGCAGCTTCCAGGTCCAGGCCGTGGAATTTCTTCAGCCCCCAAAGGATGTCACCTTCTGTAAGAGTGCCCACATACTGGCCCTTGCGGTTCAGCACCGGGATGGAGGCGTAGCGGTTCTTCTCCCACTTTTCCAGCGTCTGCCGGAGGGTAAAATCATCGTAGACATACATCAGGTCCTGCTTGGGGGAGAGGAAAAACAGAATGTTCATGACAACAGCTCCTAAACAAAAATTTCTGTACGGCGCACCGCCGGACTCAAGTCTTTTCCTGCTCGTTTTACAGGGGGATGCATACTGTGTGTACGCATCCCCCCTCCTCCCTTTCATTCTAGCACGTTTCCCAGGGGGAAGAAAGGCGAAAGACAGACTTTTTAGATTTTATTCACAGATTCTTCTCAACTGCCCAGCCCTCTTCTGGCCATCTTTGGAGAAAATCGACCCCAAAAGCCCCGGCCTCGGCCCGGGGCCGGGAGCCTCAGGCCCTACGGACCTGGACAAAGAACACAAAAAAGGGGCATTCCAACAATTTGAACTGTACAATCGGGGGCCGAAGTTGTATAATAAAGTGGGTGTTTCTCAGTGCAGTGCCCGGCTTTGGCCCCTGCACTGCCCCAGACCCCTGAATGTGTTTTCTGAAAAATAACATAAAGGAGCAGAGCGACTATGATCACTTCCCGTTTCCCTCTGGGAGATGTCAGCTTTACCGCCGGGTACTTTTCGGCCCTGGTAGGTGAGGCGACCAAACATTGCTACGGTGTTGCCGCCATGGCACCCCGTGATATGACCGACGCTGTGCGTAGCATGGTCCGCGGCTCGGATTATTCCGAAAAGGGCGTTCGTGTAACGCAGGAGAATGGGCGTCTCGTGATCGAGCTGCACATTGCCGTCAGCTATGGCCTGAACATTTCCACCGCTGCCCGCAGCATCTCCCACCGTGTCAAGGACGAGGTGGAGCAGGCCACCGGGCTCAAGGTGGCCCGCGTGGTGGTCTCGGTGGATGATGTCATCGCCTGAGTTCCGTATACCCGGAGCCGGGCCTTTTGCCCCGGCCAGAGAAGGAGTTAAAACATGATTTCTGGTAAGATCCTGCGTGACGCCATTATTTCCGGCGCCAACAACATCAACAATCAGCGTTCCCGTGTGGACGAGCTGAACGTTTTCCCCGTGCCGGACGGTGATACCGGCACCAACATGGGCATGACCGTGGGGGCCTCTGTCCGGGAGCTGGAAGCTCTGGACGACAGCTGCACCGTGGCAGAAGCCGCCAAGACCGCTGCCTCTGCCATGCTGCGTGGTGCCCGTGGCAACTCCGGCGTCATCACCAGCCTGCTGTTCCGCGGCTTCTCCAAGGCCCTGGAGGGCAAAAAGGAAGCCGGGGCCGAGGACATTGTGGCAGCCCTGAAAAAGGGCGTGGAAGGTGCCTACAAGGCCGTCATGAAGCCCACCGAGGGCACCATCCTCACCGTGGCCCGGGTGGCCAGCGAGGAGGCCGCTGCCTGCGACGCCGTCGACGTGCCCTCTCTGTGGGACGTGGTGATGACCGCTGGCCAGAAGGCTCTGGAGGACACCCCCAACCTGCTGCCTGTCCTGAAGAAGGCTGGCGTCGTGGATGCCGGCGGCCAGGGCATCATGATCATCTTTGAGGGCATGGGCAAGGTGTTCCATGGCCAGGGCATTGTGGCTGGCGGCGAGGCTGCCCCCAACAAGGCCAAGCTCTCCACTGCCAACGCCGGCAAGGGCGTGTTCACCGATGACCTGATGAAGGTGGAGGACATCAAGAACGGCTACTGCACCCAGTTCCTCATCAACAAGTACGAGGGTGCCAGCGCCGCCAAGATGCGTGCCTTTGCAGAGTCCAACGGCGACAGCGTGGTGTGCATTGAGGACGATGACGTGATCAACCTCCATGTCCACACCGCCGACCCCGGCAAGATCCTCAGCGAGGCCATCAAGTACGGCTACCTGACCAACTTTAAGATCGAGAATATGCACGAGCAGTTCCTGGCCCGTCAGAAGCAGGGCAAGAGCCTGGAAAAGCAGGCTTCTGCTGAAAAGGCTCCCTCTCAGGCCAGCGAGTTCGTTTACGCCGCTGTGGACCCCAGCCGTGACTACGGCTTTGTGGCTGTGGCCGCTGGTGAGGGCCTGAAGGCTGTGTTCACCGACCTGGCAGCAGACGCTGTGGTCTCCGGCGGCCAGACCATGAACCCCTCCACCGAGGACATTCTGGCAGCAGTCCAGAGCGTGCCGGCCAAGACCGTGTTCGTTCTGCCCAACAACAAGAACATCATCATGGCTGCCGAGCAGGCCGAAAAGCTGGCTGACCGCCAGGTCATCGTTCTGCCCACCCGTACCGTGCCCATGGGCATTACCGCTCTGCTGAACTTTGACCCCTCTGTCAACGCCGAGACCAACACCATCAACATGATGTCTGCCGCTGACAAGGTGTCCACCGGCCTCATCACCTACGCTGCCCGTGACAGCGAGTACGACGGCAAGCGGATCCGCAAGGGCGAGATCATGGCTCTGGAGAACGGCAAGATCGTTTCCACCTCCACCGACATCACCAAGGCCACCTACCGTCTGGCCCGTGGTATGTGCAAAAAGGATTCTTGCTTTGTCACCATCATCTCCGGCTGCGACGTCAGCGATGAGGACGCCGAGAAGGTTACCGAGATGGTCAAGGCCAAGTGCCCCAACCATGTGGAGGTCAGCCACATCCGGGGCGGCCAGCCTGTTTACTACTATATGATCAGCGTGGAGTAAGATTTTCTCCCCAGGGCCCCTTGTGCTGCGGCACAGGGGGCCTTTTGCTGCACCCGGCAGCAGATGAGTTTTGCTCACCTTTGCCCCAAAGCTGTTTCCACACCGGGGGCAGCTCCGGGAGCCCCGGATGCATTTACAAACGGGGCAAAAGCCCGTATACTATCCTTATACGCACCGAACCCCCGGCGCACCACAAACACAAGGAGACACTTATGCATTTTTACGGAACCATCGGCCCGGCCTGTGCCGACGCCGCTACCCTCCGCAGCCTGAAGGCCGCTGGCATGACCGGCATCCGGATGAACCTGTCCCACGGGGGCCTGGCCCAGCACACCGACTGGCTGGACCTGATCCGGGAGGCCGGCATCCCGGAGCTGCTCATTGACCTGCAAGGGCCGGAGCTGCGGATCGGAGGGCTGGCCCAGCCTCTGACCTTAAAGGCCGGGGGCACCCTGCGCTTGGGCCAGGGGGGCGTCCCCTGCCCTGCCCCTCTGGTGGCGGCAGCCCGGCTCGGCCACCAGCTGCTGCTGGACGACGGGCGGCTGCTGGTGCAGGTGACTGCCGCCGGGCCTGATGCCCTGGACTGCACCGTGCTGCGAGGCGGTCTGCTGGAAAGCCGCAAGAGCGTGGCAGTGCCGGGCCTGACTGTGGATATGCCCACCCTCACCGCCGACGACCTGGAAAACCTGCAAATGGCCGCCGCCTGCGGCGTTACCGGGGTGATGCTGCCCTTTGTCCGGGGCAAGCAGGACATTCTGGCCCTGCGGCAGGCCCTGGCAGAGGCCGGGGCCCCCCACATCCGCATCTTTGCCAAGATCGAGAACCTGGCCGGGGTCCAGGCCCTGCCGGAGTTTTTGCCCCTGGTGGACGAGGTGGTCATTGCCCGGGGAGACCTGGGCAACGCCATGCCTCTGTGGGCCCTGCCCCGGTGCCAGAAGCAGCTTTCTGCCGCCTGCCGGGCCGCCGGGGTGCCCTTTATGGTGGTGACCCAGATGCTGGACAGTATGCAGACCCGGGCGGTGCCCACCCGGGCAGAGGTCAGCGACATCTACAACGCCGTGCTGGACGGGGCCGCCAGCCTGATGCTGACCGGAGAGACCGCCGCAGGCCAGTACCCGGTGCAGGCCATGGAGGTGCTGGTGCGTACTGCCCGCACCGCCCTGTGACCCGGGGCCAAATGTAAAAAAGAAAGGTTTTTGATATGGGAATCGTTGTCATCGGAGCCGGAGACGCCTTTTTTGCCGGTACCGTCATTGGCCGTACCTACGGCAAGACCCTGCCGGAGGCCTGCGAGATCGGCAGCCGCCTGGCGGCCTCGGTGATCTCCATTACCGAAAATGTCTGCCCCCGGTTCCGCCCCCAGGAGTTTGGGCTGGATGTGCCTGTGGTGGACTGACCCCCTATAAAAATCATGCGCCGGAGCTTCCCTGCAAAAGGAGGCTCCGGCGCATTTTTATCTTGTTTGGGTCACTGGGCACTGTAGGCACTGCCCATGGTCCAGGAGTTGTTGGCGGAATACTTGACGTGGTTCCGCAGGTAGGTGACCCAGCTGCCATAGCCGTTGCCGGCAGACAGGTGGATGCCATCCGGGGCCGCCAGCATCTCCTTCAGGTTGCCCTCCCCGTCGGCCAGGGCCTCCCACAGGTCCAGGTACACGCAGCCCTTGCTGACTGCCAGCTGGGCCAGCTGCTGGTTGACCCCCTGCAACACCTCCGAGGCCAGGCCCGGCTTTTCGGCTGCTGCGGCAGGCCGCACCGGGGGTACCGACTCCACATAGATGACGCAGTCCTCCCCCAGCACCTGCCGCAAAGCGTCCAGCATCTGGCCGTAGTAGGCCAAAAACCGGTCTGCGGCCCCCAGGGTGGTAAGGGTGTTGGTGCCCAGCAGGATATACAGCTTTTTGGGCTGGGCGGCAGCCAGCACATCCAGGGCCACCTCTTTGCCCCGGACGCTGCTCTTGACGGCGGCACGGTTCACGATGCTGTCGGGGCCCACACCGGTGTAGCCGCACACCAGGGCACCCCCCAGGTTGATCTGGTAATCCGTAAAGCCCACCGTCAGGCTGTCGCCCAAAAAGGCGGCATCCGAAAAATAGCTCAGGTCCACCTGGCCGCAGCTGGGCTGCCGGATGACGCTGGCATCGTAGGCCTTTACGGTGGTGGCCCCGGCAGCCTGCCGGGCAGGGCCAAAGGTCTCCAGGGTCACTGCCTGGGGGCTGTCCGAAGCGGCGGCCTGGCTGTCAGAGCTGGCCTGGCCCTGCATGGGCAGGGGTGCCAGGATGTTCTGGGCAATGCCGCTGGGCTCCGTTTCCGGCTGCTGGCTGCCGCCGGAGGCTCCGCTTTCCAAAATTGCGGTAATGGCATAGGCCAGCACCAGAATGGCCAGCACCACCCCGGCCAGCCGCAGTTTGCCCCCAGGGCCGCCCCGGCGTGCCCGGTGGCCTGCGGAATGATATTCGTGTGAAATGCCCATCTCTGTGTTCCAGCTTTCTTGTAGTTTGTCTGGGCCTGCCGGGCTTTGGGGCCCCTGTGTGGCAGGTGCTACCATTCTATCATAATTTTTTTGCCTGTGCAACCAATTGGGTCTTGCATACAACAGCCAAAACAGTTACAATAGAGTTGTGGCAGATTTTGCACATTTTCTAAAAAGTGAATGCACATGCCACAAACTTTTTTGTATCACTTGCAAAGCCGTCGGCTTCCCCTGTTTTTGGTCTGTGAGCAGTGCAGGGCAAGCAGGCCTTCTCCAAAAAATGGGCGGTGGCCGGGGCTGCAAGGGTGCATCCCGTATAAATGGTACGATAAGAAGGAGGTTCTCATGGCCAAGAATGTGATCATTGGTCAGAGCGGCGGCCCCACCGCCGTCATCAATTCCAGCCTGGCCGGCGTTTACAAGGCTGCCTGCAGCCTGGGTGCTGACAAGGTCTATGGCATGAAATACGGCATCGAGGGGCTGCTGAAGGAGGAGCTGGTGGACCTGAACCAGCAGCTGGGGGACCGGCTCAGCATCGAACTGCTGAAGCGCACCCCCTCCAGCTACCTGGGCAGCTGCCGGTTCAAGCTGCCGGAGCCGGAGGTGGACGAAGCACCTTATACCAAGCTGTTTGCCCTGTTTGCAAAGTACGACATCTGCGCCGTGTTCTACATTGGCGGCAACGACTCCATGGACACCATTGCCAAGCTCAGCCGCTACGGCCAGCGGGTGGGCAGTGACATCCGGTTTATCGGTGTGCCCAAGACCATCGACAACGACCTGTGTCTCACGGACCACACCCCCGGCTACGGCTCTGCTGCCAAGTACATTGCCACCATCCTGAAGGAGGTCATCCGGGATTCCTCGGTGTACGACATCCGCAGCGTTACGGTGGCGGAGATCATGGGCCGCCATGCCGGTTGGCTGGCTGGTGCCGCCTGCCTGGCCGGCGGCGACGACTGCGAGGGCCCGGACCTGATCCTGCTGCCGGAAGTGCCCTTTGACCAGGACAAGTTCCTGGCCCGGGTGGACCAGCTGCAGCGTGTGAAGCCCAACGTGATCATTGCCGCCAGCGAGGGTGTCAAGACCGCCGACGGCACCTACCTGTGCGACCTGGTGTCCACTGCCGGGCAGCTGGACGCCTTTGGCCACAAGGCCGTGCTCAGCGGCACCAGCCGCTACCTGTCGGAGCTGATCCACGACAAGCTGGACTGCAAGAGCCGGGCCATTGAGTTCTCTACCCTGCAGCGCTGCGCCAGCCACCTGGCCAGCCGCACCGACGTGAACGAAGCCTACGCCGTAGGCGGTGCCGCCGCTGCTGCTGCCTTTGCCGGGGAGACGGGCCGCATGATCGCCCTGGAGCGTGTTTCCAGCTACCCCTACCAGTGCATCGCCAAGTCGGTGGATGTGCAGCAGGTGGCCAACCTGGAAAAGAAGGTGCCCCTGGAGTGGATCACCCCCGACGGCATGCAGGTGACCGAGGCCTTTGAGGAGTACGCCCGGCCCCTGATCCTGGACGAGGTGACCCCCGTTTACGTCAACGGCACCCCTCGCCACATCCTGCTGTGATCCCCCTAGCCCCCTGCGTCTGTTTTTGTGCACCTGCACATTTTAATATTGCCAAAACAGAAGAAACAAAAAAGGAGAAATCATCATGGGAAAAAACGCAATCGTTGGTCAATCCGGCGGCCCCACCTCTGTCATCAACGCAAGTCTGGCAGGCGTGTTTGAGAGCTGCAAGAGCCGTGGCGCAGACATCGTCTACGGTATGTGCAACGGCGTAGCCGGTCTGCTGGAGGAGCGTGTGGTGGACCTGTCCACTGTGCTGACAGACGACCTGGACATCGAGCTGCTGAAGCGCACCCCTTCCAGCTTTTTGGGCAGCTGCCGTTACAAGCTGCCGGACTGGCGGGATGACGAAGCCGTGTACAAAAAGCTGTTTGCCATTCTGGAAAAGCTGAACATCGGCTACTTCTTCTACATCGGCGGCAACGACTCCATGGACACCATCGGCAAGCT
>CAKSXW010000046.1 GCA_934518555.1 uncultured Faecalibacterium sp.
GGCGTGGAGGACTTCCACGGCGATATGGACTTCAAGGTGGGCGGCACCCGCAAGGGCATCACCGCCATCCAGATGGATATCAAGATCGACGGCCTGACCTACGACATCATTGCCGAGGCCTTCGAGAAGTGCCGCAAGGGCCGCCTGTATATCCTGGACGAGATCATCAAGCCGGTCATCGCCGAGCCGCGCCACGAGCTGAGCCGCTACGCTCCCAAGATGTTCAGCATGATGATCCCCACCGACAAGATCAAGGACGTGATCGGCAAGGGCGGCAAGGTCATCCAGGACATCTGCGCTACCTGCAACTGCAAGATCGACGTGCAGGAGGACGGCCATGTGTTCGTCTCTGCTGTGGATCAGGAGGACGCAAAGCGTGCCATCTTTACCATCAAGACCATTGTGGAGGACCCGGAGATCGGTGCCATCTACAAGGGCAAGGTCACCCGTCTGATGAACTTTGGTGCCTTTGTGGAGATCGCCCCCGGCAAGGAAGGCCTGGTGCACATCTCCAAGCTGGACACCAAGCGTGTGGAGCGTGTGGAGGACGTTGTGGCTGTGGGTGATGCCATCGTGGTCAAGGTCACCGACATCGACCAGCAGGGCCGCATCAACCTGAGCCGCCGGGACGCTATCCTGGCTCTGGAGGCCAAAAAGGCCGCACAGGCTCAGCAGTAAGCTGATCCTACTCGTATAAAACAAGGACCGCTGTACCGTGAGTACAGCGGTCCTTTTGCGTTTTGGGGGAAAGCAGGGGTCACCGCTTCTTTTTGCGGCGGTCTGCCAGCAGCAGCCACACCAGCAGCAGTACCAGCAAAGGCACTGCCAGCAGGGGAGCAATGAGGATGGGCTCAATGCGGCTGGCGTCGGAAGTGACCCGGATGCGCTTGAGGTTTTCCGGGGTGGTGACCCGGTGGCCCCGTACCAGCAGCCGATGGGTGTTGATGCCGTAGGGGGTGCAGGTCATCAGGGTCACCAGGTCTTTGCCCGGCTCCACCTTCAGGTCCTGCACCTGGGTGGGCAGAACGATAGAGATCTGGTCCACCTGGTAGGTCAGCACCCGGTCCAGCACCGTGATGGTAAAGGTATCTCCCACCTCCAGCCGGTCCAGGTTGGTGAACAGCTTGGCACTGGGCAGGCCCCGGTGGGCAGAAAGCACCGCATGGGTGTCGGTGCCGCCTACCGGAAGGCTGGTGCCCTCCAGGTGCCCGGCAGCCACCTGCAGCACAGCGTCCCCGGTGCCGTGGTAAATGGGCAGCTCCACCCCGATCTTGGAGATGGTGATGTAGCCCATGATGCCGGTGCCGGTAACGTCCAGGGTGCTGGTGTAATCCGTGAACTGCTTGGCGTGGAACAGCGCATCGGGGTCGGCGGCGATCTTTTGATTAAAGGCGTCGGCGGCCTCAAAAAAGGCACTGTAGTCCGCCTGGGTAAGATGGTCCACGCTGTCGGTGTAGCTGTTTACCACCCGGGACTGGTTGCGCTGGTTGATGTAGTTGCTGATGGTGGGGTAGAGCATGACCGCCAGGCCCACCAGAAACACGAGGACCAGGGCGATGGTGCCGGTATGCTTTTTCATGTGCGGTGCCTCCCGGGCAAAAAAGGAGCGAGGGCCGGTGTGCCCCCGCTCCGGGTGTTTTTTGGTAGGGGCTGCAGGATCAGTTCTTGTTCTCCATGCGCTTTTTGGTGACCAGCAGCACCAGAGCTGCCACCATCAGGCCGCCGCCCACAACGTAGAACAGGGTGGTGCCCATGCCGCCGGTGCTGGGCAGCACAGTGCCAGCGTGGTTCTCTACCACAACGCCGCCGTTGCCCTCTGCCCAGGCAGTAGCACTAGCTTCCATGGTGGCGTTCTGAGAACCCTTGCTAAGCTCAACTTCCTGACGCTCGGTGAGCTTGTTGTAGCCATCGGGAGCACGGGTCTCCTCCAGCCAGTAGTTGACCTTGTCCAGGCCGGAGATGTGGGTCTTGCCGTTGACCACGATGGTATCAACAGTACCACCGGGCTCCTCACCATTGGCCACACGGTAACTGCCATCCCCGTTCTTTACAAACCGCAGGGCAGTGGTATCGTCTTTCGTAGTATACAGCTTGAACTCAGCACCGTTCAGCAGTTTCTTGGTGTTGCCGTCCACCTTCACCAGGTCGAACTCGTAGGTGTAAGTGGTGGTCTCCTTGTTGACGGTCTGCTTGTTGCCGTAGTGCAGGGTTGCGCTGTTCTTGTTACCAGCAAGGCCGTCGTTACCAGCAACAACGGCATCCTTAGTCAGGGTGGCATTGTAGGTCACAACAATAGCATCACCGACCTTGTCTGCAACATAGCTGTCTGCAAAGGTGAGGGTGAAGGTGGTACCGTTCTTGCCGGGCTCAAGGGTATAATCAGCATTTGCGGTGGCAGGAGCATCCTTGTAAGTGACCGCCAGAGAGTCGCTGATAAAGCTCAGGCCCTTCTCCATGGTATCGGCGACCACATACTTCTGTGCACCGGCTTCCACGTGGACAACGATCTTGAACTCCACGGTATCACCAATCTTGGCGGTGTTTTTTTCTGCCCAGCCATCATAGTGGCTCTTGACCAGTTTTTCAATGGTGGGCTGGCCGTTCTTTTCCGTGATGGTGACATTGGGGGGGGTGGTATTCAGGCCGCACAGAGCACCCAGAGAGCTGTCCACCAGGTAGTAGCCCAGGCCCAGGTCAGAGAAGGTGACAGTATTACCAGTGGCGGTTTCCTCAGTGCCAGTGATCTTGTTATCAGCAGCCCACTTCAGAGCCAGCTTGGCAAACTCTGCTCTGTCAGACTCCTGGCTCTTTGCGGCATCCCAAGTGGGGTGGCCCTGGCCGTCCAGGGTGATGTAGTCCTTGCCAGCACCAGTTTTAAAGAATGCCTCCCAGGCCTCCACAACGGTGTAGGAATAGGCCTTGCTGGCGGCGTCGTAGCTGTCCAAGTTGAACAGCTTGTAGATGGTGTAGGTCTCACCACTTACAGTGCCGTCGATCTTGATGGAACCATTAGTGCCACTGTTGGTCTCTGCAAAAGCAGGCAGGGCCATGGCCAGCACCAGGGCTGCGGCCATGAACAGGGCCAGCAGCTTTTTGAGTTTTTTGTTCATAAAGGGTAATTTTCTCCTTTCCAAAATGGGGTAAGTCGTAAACGCAGGGTCTCTATTTGCTTTCGGCAGGGGCTCCAAACAGCCCTTGCCGCAGGCAACGATCAAAATACCGCAAAGCGGTCAAAGGGCCAGACTCGCAGCAGCACTTTGCCCACGATCTGGCTTTTATCTACGCAGCCGATAACGCTGCTGCGGCTGTCGATGGACACCGAACGGTGGTCCCCCAGCACAAAATAGCGGTTTTCCGGCACCTGATAGGGGAACTTGATGTCGCATTCCCCCAGGGCCAGTTCATCCACATAGGGCTCCTCCAGCACCTGGCCGTTTACGGTCACCCGGCCGTCCTCGTCCAGGGACACCTGGTCCCCGGGCTGGCCGATGACACGCTTCAGCAGCAGCTTGTTCTGCCAGTAAAAGCCGCAAAGGTCCCCGGTGTGCAGCTGGCTGGTCTTGCTCAGCACCAAGATGTCCTTGTCCCCCAGGGTGGGGTTCATGCTGTCGCCGGACACCTGCAGCACCGGCAAAAACAGGGTGGCCAGCAGCACCGCCACTGCTGCCACCACCACCAGGGCATACACGGTGCTCCGCAGCACACGGCCATAGCGGCGGCGGTAGGCCAGACGGTCCCGCTCTGCCTTGATCTCTGCCGTGGAGGGGATGGCGGTAAAACGGATGTTAGTGGTTTTCATGGGCCTCACCCTCCTTTGGCAGGATGTCGGTGCTGCAATGCTGGCCCAGCAGTTGGTTGGTCTCCTGCTCAAAGGCTGCCCGGCGCTGCTGTAGCTCCTGCTGGGTGCGGGCCCGGAGGGCGGCGCAGTCCACCTCGATCTGAGCACAACGACGCTGGGCCTCCTGGGTCATCTCCTGGCACTCTCGCTGGGTCTGGGCCAGCAGGCGGTCAGCCTGGGCCTGGGCCTCTCTCAGGATCTGGGCAGCGTCGGCCCGGGCCTGGTCACGGATGGCGTCGGCGGCAGCCTGGACGTCCTGATTGGCGGCCTGCACCGAGGCCAGGTAGTCGTCGGCGGCAGCCTGGGCGGCCTCGAACACATGGTTCAGCTCCAGGGCCGCCTGGGCAATGGACCCGGCTTTGTCCAGATGGATCTGCCGCTGGGCCAGCTGTGCGGTCAAAGCGGCGTTTTCGGTTTTCAGCTGGTCCTCGCTCTGCTTCAGCGCAAACAGGATCTCCACCAGCTCGGTGCGGCGCATATGCCGCAGTTCACGGTCTGCCATAAAAACAGCACCTCCGGATCAAAAAGCGTCCCGGCACCGCTGCCCCTCGGTCCCCGGGGGGAACGGGCCCAAACGCAGGAAAGGATGCCCGAAAAAGGTCGGACATCCTGGAAAAATCAGGCAAGTTGATTCTAGCAGACAAAGCGCAACAAAACTGCAACAAAAACCGTGTTGCAGTTTTGAAATTGAGACTTTTTTAAAATTTTTTTGAAAATTTTTCCGGCAGAGGGCTCCAGAGGCACAAAAAAACGCCCTGCCCCAGGGCAGAGCGCTGGAAGAAAGCCCAAATTACTGCGGAACAAAGCCAGCCAGCAGGTCGTTGAGGGCCACGATGGACTGGTAGATCACATTGACGTTGTTGATGATGGAGCTGGCACCGGAGAAGATCCGGGCCAGGTAGTTGAAGGCTTTGCCCACGTTCAGAAAAGCCTCGTAGGCCTCGCTGGTGGAGGTGGAAACGGTGGTGCCGCCTTCCAGGTAGGTCATCTCGGCCTGGTCAATGGCAGCGTAAGCGGAGGGGAGCTTCAGTTTGGTCATCATAAAAAGTTTTTTCCTTTCACATTCAATACGCAGAGCATCTTACAGGGTGGACAGATCAGACCACCGCCACCACCACCAGGGTCAGCAGGATGCCGGCCACCAGCAGGGTGCCCAGGTGGTTCTGGATGCCGCCCCGGATCACGGCAGGAGGCGTTACGGGGGTGGTGGAACCGGATTTTACGGTCCAGTGGGCGTAAATGGTGGAGTCCTCGTTGAACACGGTGGAGGTGGTCACCTTGGTCCCACCCACCGGCTCCGTGTACCAGCCGCTGAAGGTGTAGCCCTCCATGGTGGGGGATTCCGGCAGAGCCGAGAGCTTCCCGGCAGGGGTGGTGGTGACCACTACCGTGGACATCTTGCCGCCGGCGGCGTCCAGCCCGATGGTGAACACCTTGGCTTCCTGGCTGTCGGCAGCAAAGGCAGCAGGCAGGGCACTGCACAGCAGGGTCAGGCTCAGCAGACCCAGGGTCAGCAGTTTCAAGAGCTTTTTCATACAGTTCCTCACTTTCCAAAAGGGACCCGGCAAAACGGTCCAAAGGTCTGCCCCTTGCTGGGAACAGGGCCCCACCGTGGTGCCTGAACTTTTCTCAAACGCAAACAGCGTACCACAAGTGCAACAATTTGGCAAGGATTTTTTGCCGCCCGACGGAACTTTTCACACTTTCAGGGTCTGTTGACCGCCCTGGAAGAACAAAAAACCTCCGGTGTCCCTCTTGTGGAACGGCCAAAATTATGGTATACTGGTCCACACGATGCGCCATCGCCAAGCGGTAAGGCAGAGGACTTTGACTCCTCCATCGCAGGTTCGACTCCTGCTGGCGCAACCAAAACGCCCCGGAGGCCATGCGGCCCCCGGGGCGTTTTTGCGTTTGCATTGCCGCCAGGCTCAGCGGCGGTGGATCTTTTTGGTAGGTTTGCGGTGGTTCCAGCCGTTCAGCAGCAGCCACAGGCCGTAGATGGCACCGCTCAGCAGGCTGAGGGCCAGCACTACCTTCAGGTACAGGCTGCCCAAAAAGGCCCGGATCTTGGCCAGGGTGAACAGCAGAGGGTTCTGGTCCACGTTCTGCCCGGCGATCAGGTCCACCACGCCGATGGTCTGACCTGCCAGCTTCAGTTCCACGGTGCCCACCACGTCCCCCTGCTGGATGGGGGCACAGACGTAGTCCGGCAGATGGAAATACTTTTGGGTCACGGTACCGTCCCCGGTGGAGGGCAGCAGGGTCATCATGCTGTCGGCAGGGTACAGCTGCAGGGTGTCGGTGTCGGCAGAGTACCGCACCGGGATCTCTGCCAGGGCCAGGTCCGTATCCAGGGCGGCCTGGATGGAAAAGCTGTCGAAGACCCAGTCCATGAGCTTTACGGTCTCAAACAAAGCCGGGCGGCGGTTGGCCAGGCCAAAGGTATCGCAGGTGTCGGGGCTGCCCATGACGCAGAAGATGTAGGTGGCACCCCCCTGGTTGCCCCAGGAAACATAGCTCTGGGTGCCGCTGTCGTTTTTATAGGCGGCCACATCGCACATACCACCCTGCATGGCACTGCGATAATAGGTGTTTTTGTTGCTTTTGCTCAGGGCGGCGTTCTGGCTTACCAGCACCGAGGGGGCCCGGTGCTTTTCCTTGGCAGGCATGGTAAAGGTGGGAGCCCCGGACACCTCCACAAAGGCGTCAAAGCTCATAAGGTACCGCAGGATCAGGTACATATCCACGGCGCAGGTCACATTGCCGCTGTCGATGCCGCAGGCATCGGTCCAGGTGCTGTGGGTGGTGCCGATGCGCTGAGAAAGGGTGTTCATCTGGCTCACCCAGCCCTCCAGGTCGCCGCCGCTGAGGGTGTAGGCCAAGCCCATGGCAGCCTCATTGGCGTTGCGGGTCACCATGGCATACAGGGCCTCCCGGTAGGTAAAAGTCTCGTTGGATCGCATATCAGCGTTGCTGGTGCGGTGCACATAGTCCGAGATGGCAAAGGGCATCTGGAAGGTGTTGTCCAGCTGGTCGGCGTAGTTGGTCAGCACCAGGGCAATGGTCATATATTTGGTAAGCCCCCCGGCGGACACCTGCCGGGTGCTGTCTTTGTCGTAGACGATGATGTTGGTGTCGGTGTTGACGATGTAGGCACTGGGGGCCTGCACCTGGTACACCGGGGTGGGGTCGAACATGGCTCCGGCAGGCAGCACCAGGCAGCCGACCAGGAGAACAAAGGACAAAACCAGTGCAAAAATACGTTTCATGTGGACAATTCCTTTAAAAAGCGATAAGATAGACAGGAACACGGCACCGGCAACGGTGCGTGGAAACTCAAACAGACAGCACAAGCTGTACACTTTATAATAACAGGTTTGCCGGCAGGTGACAAGGGCTTTGGGGCTTTTGCTCCTCTTTTGCCTGCCGGCCCAGGAGGACGGGAATGGTATATCTGACAGGGGACACCCACGGGGACCTGGAGCGGTTCCGGCACGGACGGCTGCGGTGGCTGGGCAAACGGGACATCGTGGTGGTGCTGGGGGATTTTGGTTTTGTGTGGGACGACAGCAAGGAGGAGCGCAAGCGGCTGGACTGGCTGCGGAAGCGGCCCTACACCCTGCTGTTTTTGGACGGCTCCCATGAAAATTATGACCTGCTGGCCCAGTATCCCGAGACGGAGCTGTTTGGGGGCCGGGTCCAGAGCCTGGGGGGCAACGTGTACCGGGTGTGCCGGGGCAGTGTGCTGGAGCTGGAAGGCAAGCGGTACCTGTGCTTTGGGGGCGCCGAGAGCCAGGACAAGGAGGAACGGGAGCCTGGGGTCAACTGGTGGAAGCAGGAGATGCCCTCCGAGCAGGAATATGACACCTGCCTGCAGAACCTGGAGGCTTGCGGCTATCAGGTGGATTATGTGCTGACCCACGACGCCCCAAGCAGATTTTTGGATTTTACGGTGCTGGCCAGCGGCGAAAACAACCAGCTCCACGACTTTTTGGACCGCATCCTGCTGAAGCTCACCTATGATAAATGGTTCTTTGGCTGCTACCACCGGGATGTGCAGCTGTCCACCAAGAGCCGGTGCGTGTTCTGCGATGTGATCCCCATGGGGGACCGCCACGCAAAGCTGCCCCGGCGCAAAGGCTGATGGCTTAAAATGCAGAAAGACCTCGCTGATTTTTCAGCGAGGTCTGTTTTTTTAGGGGCAGCTTACAGCTGGCCGGGGTGCTCCTTGCGCCAGGCCAGGTAGTCGTCCAGGATCACGGTGGCACTTACCGAGTCCAGGATCTCTTTGCGTCGGGACCCAAAGGTGCCGCTTTCGTCCAAAAGGTCGGCGGCGGCGCAGGTGGTCTGCCGCTCGTCCCACATCCGCACCGGCAGGCCGCTCCACAGCTCCACGGTGGTGGCCAGCTTGCGGCTCCGGATGGCCCGGTCTCCCTCGGTGCCGTCCATGTTCAGGGGCAGGCCGATGACGATGAGCTCGGCCCCGATCTCCTTGGCCACCTCGCAGACCCGGGCGGCCACCTTGTTCCGGGCCTTCAGGGTGATCTGAGGGGTGATGGGGCTGGTGAGGAACTCCGTGCGGTCGCAGGTGGCAAGGCCGGTGCGGCTGTCACCATAATCCACGGCAAGAATTTTCATACAAGACTCCTTTACTGTTGTGGCAAAGTTTTCTTTCAGTGTAGCACAGCTGCCCCGGCAATGCAAAGAAAACCGGTGGTTTTGCCCCGGTTTTCGTGGTACAATAGCGGTAAAAACGGATCACGGAGGGATCACAGTATGCTGAAACTGGTTTTGGGCGGCTCCGGCAGCGGTAAGACCACCCTGCTATACAGCCGCATCAAGGCCCTGGCCCTGGCCGGGCAGCGCAGCATCCTGCTGGTGCCGGAGCAGTTCACCTCCAGCACCGAGGGCCGGGTGTATCAGGAGCTGGGGGACCAGCTTTCCGGCCTGGTGGAGAGCTTTTCCTTTACCAGCCTGGCAGAGCGGATCCTCTCGGCAGAGGGGGGCTGCGCCGTGGAGACCCTTTCGGATGCAGGCCGGGCGGTGCTGGCCCGCCGGGCCCTGGAGGAGCTCCAGGACTCGGTACAGTATTATTATCGCCACCGCCGCAGTGCCGCCTTCTGCCAGATGGCCGCCGAGACCATCGACGAGCTGAAAAGTGCCGGCCTTTCCGGCCAGCAGCTGTACCAGCTGGCCCAGAGCTGCGGAGCCGAAAAAGGCAAGCTCACGGAGCTGGCCTTGATCCTGCAGGGTTACGAGACCCTGCTGGCAGGCACCGGCATGGACCCTGCGGACCGTCTGGAACTGGCGGCGGACCGTCTGGAAGCGGCCCTGACCCGGGGGCAGCTGCCGGAGTTTTTGCAGGACCGGGCAGTGTTCATTGACGAGTTCGATACCTTCAACGCTCCCAAAAAGCGGCTGCTGGGGGCTTTGCTGGCAGCTCTGCCCTCGGTGACGGTGGCCCTGTGCGACGATGGGGCTCCCCTGGTGCCGGGGGATGCCAGCCTTTTTGCCGGAGCCAAGCAGGTGGCTGCCCAGCTGCGGCAGCTGGCCCGGAAAAGCGGTACCGAGGTCCATGCCCCAGAGCTGCTGCGCCGGGACCTGCGGCACCAGGAGGCCCCGGGCCTGGCAGCAGTGGCCCGGCTGCTGGAGGGAGAGGCAGTGGACCCCACCCCGGCCCCGGAGGTGCGGCTGTTCCCGGCCGCCAGCCGGGAGGAAGAAGCCCGGTGTGCCGCCGGCATCATCCGCCGTCTCATGCGGCAGGGGGTCCGGTGCGGCAAGATCGCTGTAGTCTGCCGGGAGATCCAGCAGTACCGGGCTGCGGTGCGGTACGAGTTCCGCATGGCAGGCATCCCTTTATACTGCGACGAGCCCACCACCCCGGAGTTCAGCGCCCCGGCCACGGCGGTACGGGCTCTGCTGGCCCTGCTGCGAGGGGCCGACATGACCGAGCAGCTGACGGTGCTGGCCAAGACCGGCCTGTGCCGCCTGACGGAGCAGCAGGTCTGCGCCTTGGAAAACTACGCCTACACCTGGTCCCCCAATGCTGCCGCCTGGCGTGCAAAATTTGAAAAGAGCCCCCGGGGCTTTGGGGCCCAGCCCCTGGGCCCGGAGGAACAGCAGGACCTGGTCTGGGCCGAGGAGGCCCGGGCGATGCTGGTGACGGCAGTGGACCAGCTGCGAGGCAAGGTCAGGGGCGGCAACGCCCAGCAGATCAGCCGGGAGCTGTATTTTTGCCTGAAAGAGCTGGGGGCAGAGGAGCAGCAGGGGGCTCAGGTCCAGGCCATTCGGGCAGCCCGGGGCATCCCGGCGGCAGAAGAAGCCGCCCGGGAGTGGAACGTGGTGATGGAGCTGCTGGACCAGATGGCCCGGCTGCTGGGGCAGCAAAGCGTCACGGTGCCGGAGTACGAGGACCTGTTTGGTCTGCTGCTGCGGTCCTCGGACCTGGGGCACATCCCCCAGAGCCTGGACGCTGTGGTGCTGGCCAGTGCCGGAAAGATGCGGCTGGACGCCCCGGACTATGTATTGGTGCTGGGGCTGGCAGAAGGGGAGTTCCCCTGTGCTCCGGCGGAGAGCGGCCTGCTGACCCATGCGGACCGGGACGCCCTGATGGCCCAGCAGGTGGAACTGCCGGACCGCTTTGAGAACCGGGTCATCCGGGAGCAGGTCTGCTTCTACAAGGCCCTTACCGCCCCGGCCAAGGGGCTGTGGCTCAGCTGGCCCAAGGGCCAGGGCCAGACCCTTTGTGCTGCCCTGGAGCCGGTGGTGGAGGCCTTGCACCCGGCAGCCCCGGAGCTGGAGCTGGTGGACCTGGCTGCCACCCCGGCAGATGGTCTGGACACCCTGGGAGGGGGCTGGCCTCTTACGGAGACAGAACGGGCCAGCCTGGCCCAGGCTCTGGAGGCCCCCGGAGGCCAGGAGCCCCGGGGCCTGGCGCTGCTGCACCGGATGCAGGAGGCCTTGCCCCGGCAGGTGCAGGACCTGACAGCTCTGGGGAGCCTGCTGGGACCCCGGCTGCGGATCTCCCCCAGCCAGCTGGAAAAATATTATACCTGCCGATACGGCTACTTTTTGCAATATGTGCTGGGGCTGAAGCCCCGGCGGCGTGCGGAGCTTTCCGCCGACCAAAGCGGCACCCTGATGCACTGGGTGCTGCAAATGGCTCTGGACCCGGCCCCGGGGGCAGACAACCCCTGCGCCGGGCTCCAGCCCTACCGGGAGCTGGACGACGAGGCCATGGCCACCCTGGCCGGGCTGCTGGTGGAGGAATATGCCCGGCGGTTTTTGCCGGAGGACACCGCCCGGTTCGCCTACCTGCTGTCTCGGCTGAAAAAGAGCATGACCAGCCTGCTGTGCTACCTGCGAGACGAGCAGAACCAGTCCCAGTTCCGTCCGGTGGCCTGTGAGCTGAAGATCGGCAGCGGCCCGGACGCCGTGCCGGGGCCTTTGTACCACCTGTCCGACGGCCGCACGGTGCAGCTCATTGGGTCTGTGGACCGGGCAGACCAGTGGATCGAGGAGGACGGCACCCGTTGGGTCCGGGTGGTGGACTACAAGACCGGCACCAAAAAACTGGACCTGAAGGAGGTCTACTGCGGCCTGGACTGCCAGATGCTGCTATACCTGTTCAGCCTGACCCGGGACGCCAGTGGGCGGTTTACCGGGGCAGAACCTGCCGGGGTGCTGTATCTGCTGGCAGACCCGGCCCCGGAGACCACCACCCGGGCCAAGGCCGCTTCCAGCGTGGAATACCAGCTGGACGGCCTGGTGCGAGATGAACAAAAGGTGTTTACCGCCATGGATGCAGACCAGACTGGCCGATACCTGCCCTTTGGCTACCGCAATGGGGAGCCCAGCCCTTACCAAAAGGATAAACGGGCCGACATCGCCAAGCTCAACCGCATCCGGCTGCACCTGGACGACCTGGTGACCCAGATGGGCCAGCAGCTGTATGGGGGGCAGATCGCCGCCGAACCCTTGGTGGTCAGTGCCAACCGCAGCCCCTGCGCCTGGTGCGATTATGATTTTATCTGCTGCCACGAGACAGGCCTGGGGGAGCGAGGGCTGGAGGCCCCTGCAAAGCCCTTTGAGCTTGCAGAAGAACCGGATGAAAAGGAGGAGCAGCCATGAGCGAACCCAGATGGACCCCGGCCCAGCAGGCGGCTATCCAGGACCGGGGCGGCGCACTGCTGGTCAGTGCCGCCGCAGGCAGCGGCAAGACCGCTGTGCTTACGGAGCGTGCTGTGCGGCTCATCACTGACCCGGAGCACCCGGTGGACGCCGACCGGCTGCTGATCGTTACCTTTACCAATGCCGCAGCCGCAGAGCTGCGGGCCCGCATCGGTCAGGCTCTGCTGCGCCGCAGCCAGCAGGAGCCCGGCAACACCGCCCTGCGCCGCCAGCGGATGCTGCTGCAGCGTGCCCCCATCTGCACCATCGACGCCTTCTGCCTGGACCTGCTCCACAAGCACTTTCAGGCCTTGGATATCCCACCGGATTTTACTCCGGCGGACCCCGGCAGCGTGGCGGTGCTGCGTACAGGGGCCTTGGCAGAGACCTTGGAGAATGCCTACCGGGACCCGGATTTTTGCGCCTTTGCAGACCTGTACGGCAAGGGCCGCACCGATAAGCCGGCAGGGGATACCATTTTGCAGGTGTATGATTTTCTCCGGGCACTACCGGATTACCCCCGGAAGCTGGAGGAGTTTTTGGCTCCCTACCAGCAGGAAAACAGCTTTGACACCACCTGCTGGCAGCGGCTGCTGCTGGCCCAGGCGGCCCGTTATGCCCAGGCAGGCCGGGAGCTGGTGCAGGCAGCCTTGCAGGACTGCCGGGAGGACTACGCCCAGGAGCTGGAGGCTGCCTCCGGCAAAAAGACGCCTACTGCGGTCAAAAAGGCCCTGGATGCCGTGGAAGAAAAATACCAGGACGCCTACCAGCGGCTGGAAGGGGCCGGGACCCTGCTGGGGCAGGTGGAGACCCTGGCCCGGGCCGGGCAGTGGACCCCCTTGTATGACAAGCTCACCCCCTTTGTGCTGGGCATGGAGGAAGCACCGGGGCTGAAAGGCATGAGAAAGCGGCTGGCCGGAGACCACAAGGCCGCCATCAAGACCCGGGCCGATGAGGCTGCCGACCTGTTTGGGCAGGTCCTGGGCCTGATCTCTTGCAGCCAGGCGGAAGCTGAGGCAGACCGGCAGATGGCTCTGCCCCGGCTCCGGGCCCTTTTTGCCGCTGTAATGGACTTTGACGCCCGGTTCTCCGCCAAAAAGAAGGAGCGCAGGCTGCTGGAGTTCAGCGACTTTGAGCACTTTGCCTTGCAGCTGCTCCGGAGCCCCGACGGCACCCCCACCCCCCTGTGCCAGACCATCCGGCAGAACTACGCCGCCGTGATGGTGGACGAATACCAGGACACCAACGCTTTGCAGGACGCCCTGTATCGTTGTCTGGCCTCTCCGGCAGGGGATGACCTATTTTTGGTGGGAGACCTGAAGCAGAGCATCTATCGGTTCCGGCAGGCAGAGCCCGGCATCTTCCGGCAAAAGCTGGACAGCTGGCCCCCCTTGCCCGGAGCCGCTGCCCGGCCCCGGCCGCCGGAGGGCACCCCGGGCACCGATGCCCTGCTGGCCCTGGACGCCAACTTCCGCTCTGCACCCCAGGTGGTGGAGGGCATCAACTACTTCTTTGAGCAGCTTATGACCCCGGAGCTGGGCGACACCGCCTACGGCGACGGTCAGCGGCTGGTGTGCGGAGCCCCCGGGGCGTATCAGGGCAGCGTGGAAGTGCAGTTTCTGCCCGACGACACGGCGGAGACCGACGCAGCCTGGGTGGCAGACCGCATCCGGCAGCTGGTGGAAGCCGGGGAGCTGGTGCGAGAGGGCAGCACCACCCGACCGGTGCGGTATGAGGACTGCTGTGTCCTGCTGGCGGCCCGGGGCGATTTTCCGGTGTATGTGGAGGCCCTGGCGGCCCGGGGCATCCCGGTGTACGCCGACGCCCGGGAGAACCTGATGGAGGCCCCCCACATCCGGCCCCTGATCGCCCTGCTGAAGGTCATCGACAACCCGGCACAGGATATCTTTTTGGCAGCGGCCATGCTGGGGCCTATGTTCGGCTTTACCGACGACGATCTGGTGCGGCTGCGAGCCCGGGGCCCGGCCCCGGAAAAGCCCAAGGACCCGGCAGCCGGCAGCCACCGCATGAGCCTGTACGGAGCGGTGCTGCAAGTGGTGCAGAGCCAGGATGCAGACCCCTTTGCCCGAAAGGTCCAGGGGTTTTATCAGCAGCTGACCGCACTGCGCCGGATGGCGCGCAGCGTCCCGGCAGAACAGCTGCTGGAGGAGATCTTTGCCACCACCGGGTACCTGGCAGCTCTGGGCGTTACAGAAAACGGAGCCCGGCGCCGGGAGGACGCCCGGCGGTTCGCCGCCTTCTGCGCTGCTTCCGGGGCAGGGGGCATCTCGGCCCTGGTACGGGCCATCGACGCCGCTGCCCAGGCCGGGTCCATCGGCCAGGACACCACCCCCAGCGGTGGGCACCCGGGGTGCGTCTCCATTATGACCATCCACCGCTCTAAGGGCTTGCAGTTCCCGGTGGTGCTGGTGGCGGACACCGGGCGGCGGTTCAACGCTGCCGACCTCCGGCAGCCGGTGCTGCTGCACCGGGACTACGGGGTGGGGCTGCGGCTGCGGCCGGAGCAGGGAGAGGGAGCCTATAAAACGGCAGCCTACACAGCCCTTACCGAGGCCCATTTCCAGGAGCTGCGGAGCGAGCAGATGCGGCTTTTGTATGTGGCCCTTACCCGTGCCCAGGATAAATTGATCCTTACAGTGCCCCTGGGCATCGGCAAAAGCGCCAACCCCTTTGCCAAGGCGGCGGCCTTTTTGGCGGCAGGAGCCGGGGAGACCCTCCACGCCCAGGCCAACAGCTTTGCGGACTGGCTCCGGGCGGCCCTGCTGGTGCACCCCTGCGGCGGCCCCTTGCGTCGTCTGGCCGGGAACCTGGAGCTGCCCTTTGTGGACAGCCCCGGCACCCTGACCATTGGCATCCAGGAGGCACCGCCGGAGCCGGAGACTCTGCCGGAACTGTCGGAGCCGGAGGCCGCCCCGGCGGCAGACCCGGCACTGGTGGAACAGCTACAGGCAGGCTTTGCCTGGCAGTACCCGGCGGCGGCTCTGGCAGAGATCCCGGCCAAGGTCAGCGTGACCAGCATCGTGCACAAGGCAGAACAGACCACCCTGGAGCGGCCTGCCTTCCTGAGCAAGGAGGGCCTTACCGCCGCCGAACGGGGCACCGCCCTCCACGCCTTTTTGGAGCACGCAGACTTTGCGGCCCTGGCAGCGGCCCTGGATGCCCACACCCTGGACCAGGCCATTGCCGCCGAACGGGACCGGCAGGTGGCCCTGCGGCTCACCACCCCGGAGCTGGCAGAAAAACTGGACCTGCCCTGCATCCGCCGCTTTGTTCAAAGCCAGGCCTTTGTCCGCATCCGCACAGCCCAGCAGGTGCTGCGTGAACTGGATTTTATCACGGCACTGCCGGCCTCCCGGGTGCTGGGGACCCGGGAAGCCCCTCAAGGGGCAGAAGAAGCCCGGGTGCTGGTGCAGGGCATTGCCGACCTGGTGCTGGTGTACCCGGACCACCTGGAGCTGCTGGACTACAAGACCGACCGCCGCAAGACCGAGGCAGACTTTGTGCAGAGCTACAAGGCCCAGCTGGAGCTGTACGCCCAGGCCCTGGACAGCCGCTTTGCCCCCCGGAAGGTGACCTACCGGGGCATCTATTCTCTGGAATTGGGCAAGCTCATCGAGGTGTAAGGGAAATACCCCTTCAGTCTGCTCGTTTCACTCGCAGCCAGCTTCCCCAAGGGGACGCCTTATGGAGGTGCTTTGAACCTTCCCGCCAGAACGAAAGCTGTCCCCTTGAGGGCCGACTTCCCCCGGCCGGGACAGATTCTCCCCGCTCCGGGGAGAAATGTCACCGTGGGTGACAAAGAGAGGAACAGATGTCGCATAGCGACAAAAGGGGGAGTGTGGCATCGCATCAGCGATGACGGAAGGGGTAAAACGGCAGCTAGTGCGTCCTGCTGGATGAAAAGTAATATTTTTCCCTGAAAACGCATAAAAAGTGCTTGACAGCGCAGGGCGGCTGTGGTAGAATAATCGGGTAAAGAAAGCAGCTACGGCCTGTGCCGCGCTCGCCTTGTGAGGGAAAGGTCCCCCGGGCTATACCAAGTGCAGTTTGTTTTAAGAACAAATTGCGGCTTTGAGTGAATTTTGCGCGGCTGTCCAGAACCTGGGCGGCCGCGTTTTCTATGCCAATTATTGCAACATTATGGATTTTGTTTGGAGGTGCATTCATTATCGCTACCGCTGGAAAGTCGAAGGAACTGGAGATCAACGGTCAGATC
>CAKSXW010000047.1 GCA_934518555.1 uncultured Faecalibacterium sp.
TGACGGAAAGCCAGACGGCCAATGCGGCCGAAACCATTGATAGCAACTCTAACAGCCATGTTAATAGTACCTCCTAAATGTTTTTACCCTTTAATTTGGATAAATCACGGTACCTTTATTGTAGACCAAAACGGCGCAACTTTCAAGTCTCTGCCAAAAAATTAACGAGAGAATCTCATCTTTTTTTGCTTTTGTACGATTTTACCTGTCAACCGACAGATGTTTTAGGCAATTGCACCAAGGGAGTGCTAAGCCTTTAGTGGGCATTTCGGGTCCCACAGCTCAGGGCGCACACAGCCCCCAGGCCGCCGATGCAGCACAGGGCGGCTCCGGCAAAGACCTCCGCCCACACCGCCGGGCCTACCCAGCCCAGTTCCACCGCCAGGAACAAGGTCCGGGGCAGCTGCCAGCACAGGCACAGGCAGAATGCTGCCAAGCCCGAGGCTCGCAGCTGCCGGCCATTGTTGGCGTCCGGCACATACAGAGCCCGGGCCAGAGCCGACAAAAACACCAGGGCCGCCAAGGCCTGCCACACCGCCGCCGTGGGGGTCACCCGGTGCCAGCTGGAGCTGTTTTCCATAAAGCGCATGAGCACGTTCCAGTAGAACAGCAGGCTGCCGGCCACTGCCAGCACCAGATTCCCCAAGGGGCCCCGGCCGTCCTCTGGCCGCAGCCAGCTGCGGCCCAGCAGGGACAGCCAGATCACGCACAGCATCTGCAGCACCGCACGGACCACCGAGGGGATCCCGGAGGCCCCGGCCATCAGTTGGGCAGCCCCTGCCGCCACATAGGCCACGGCTGCGGCAAAGCACAGCAGGCCTGCCGCCGGGCTGCGGCGGCTCAGAGCCTTGGGGCTGGAATCCCCGGCCCGATATCCGGCCAGCACTGCTGCCAGCACCGCCACCCCCAGGGCAAGGTACCGCCACCACACGGAGCCGATCATGCACAGTCCGGTAACGGCATCGGTGCCAAAGGCCAGGTCCAGGCCCCGGGCCAGGCCCAGAACCACAGACAGGAGAATCGAAAGCAAAATCAATGAGTTCATCAGCGTTCCTCGATCGGCTTGTATTTCTGACGCACACCCAGGTACTTGTAGGCCGGGCGAATGATCCGGTTGGCAAACACCACTTCTTCCACCCGGTGAGCGCACCAGCCCGGCACACGGGCAATGGCAAACAGGGGGGTGTACAGGTCCTCGGAGATGCCCAGCATGTTGTAGATCAATCCACTGAACAGGTCCACATTGGCGCAAACGGGCTTCGAGCTGCCCTTTTCCTCCGCAAAGATGCCAGGGGCCAGCCGCTCGATGCTGCACAGCATATTATACTCTTCCTCAAAGCCCTTCTCGTAGGCCAGGTGACGGGCACGCTGCTTCAGGATCACCTCACGGGGGTCGCTGATGGTATACACGGCGTGGCCCATGCCGTAGATCAGGCCGGAGCCGTCCCCTGCCTGCTTCCGCAGGATGCGGCGCAGATACTCCCGCACCTCATCGTCATCCTCCGGGTTCTCCACGTGCTTCAGGATATCCTGGAGCTGGCGGTTCACCATCAGGTTGGCACCGCCGTGCTTGGGGCCCTTCAGGGCACCGATGCCTGCCGCAATGGCCGAGTAGGTGTCGGTGCCCGAGGAGGACAGCACACGGGTGGTAAAGGTGGAGCAGTTGCCGCCGCCGTGGTCTGCGTGGACCAGCAGGCACATATCCAGGAGCTTGGCTTCCTCGTGGGTGAACTTCTGGTCCGGCCGGTAGGTGCTCAGGATATGCTCTGCGGTGCTCTGGCCGGGCTTCGGCAGGTGGAAGAACATACTCTGCTTGTCGTAGTAGCGGCGCTTCATCTGATAAGCGTTCACCATCATGGTGGGCATACTGGCGATCAGGTTGATGCTCTGGTTCAGGATATTTTCCAGGCTCAGGTCCTCGGCGTGCTCGTCGTAGGAGTACAGGCCCAGCACACACCGCTGCAGCTTATTCATAATGTTGGGGGAGGGGGCATTCATGGTATCCATAAAGCCCTCCGGCAGGGCACGGTGCTCTGCCAGGATCTCGCAAAAATCATCCAGCTGTTCCTGGGTAGGCAGGCTGCCGAACAACAGCAGCCAGATCACTTCCTCAAACACGAAGCGGTCGTTGCGGTAGGCCTCCTCCACGATCTCGTTGATGTTGACGCCCCGGTAGATCAGCTTGCCGGGGGTGGGGATCACATGGCCCTCCTGGTCCTTTTTGTAACCCACAACGTCGCAGACGTTGGTAAGGCCTGCCAGCACACCGGTGCCATCCGGGTTCCGCAGCCCTCGTTTGACGCCCAGACGCTCACTGGTCTCCGGGTCGATGTAGTTGTTGGCAATGTACTCCTCGCACAGGGTCCGCATGGTGGTAGGGTCCAACGTTGCCACCTCTGCATGGGCAAAGTTCATGGGGGTCGCTCCTTTCATCCTGTTTTCTCTTTATACTTTCCTGCCATCCTCATTGATGGACACAATTCTATATTATCGCTTTTATCCAGTAAATTCAAGCAAAATCTGTTCATTTTGCCCCACCGGGAACCAAAAAACCTTCTTGCATCTGCCCGGCGGCGTTTTTCCCGGGGTTTTGCGCCCTGCCGCCCTTATACTGAGACCGAGACTATAAGGAGGACCGGACCATGAAAAGATCCTTTTTGCTGCTATGCGCCGTGCTGCTGGTGCTGGGCTGCGCCCTGCCCCTGGCTGCTTATCGGCTTACTCGCCGGGCACTGGATGCTCATGCCGTTGCCAGCCCTTCCCCGGCCTCCTCTGCTCCGGAACCGCCTGCTGCTTCCCCTGCCTCAAATTTTGCCCAGGACGCCAGCGTCTTTTTGCTGCAGGATGAAGGCACCGGTCAGCGGCTGGAGCTGCCTCTGATGGAATACCTTATCGGCACCGTAGCCGCTGAGATGCCCATCAGCTGGCCCGACGAGGCCCTGAAGGCCCAGGCAGTGGCCGCCCATAGCTACGCACTTTTTTGCCGGGACCAGGCCAGTGACCCAGAGGCTCCCTGGCGCACTGTGGACCCGGCCCGGCGGCTGGGCTGCCTGACCGACCCGGTGCTGCGAGCCTACTGGGGCACCGCCTACGAGGCAAATCTGGCCCGGCTCACCGGCCTGGTGGAACAGGTGGCCCACCAGGTGCTACTGTACCAGGGAGCACCTGCCTGCACCAGCTACTTTGCTCTCTCCAACGGCAGCACCGAGAGCAGTGCCGCTGTGTGGGGCACTGCCCTGCCCTATCTGGTGCCCGTGGACAGCTCCACCGACTGTGCTGTTGACCAATACACCTGCAGCATCACCCTTTCCGCCCAGCAGGTGGCCCAGCAGCTGACGCCCCTGGGGCTTTCGGCAGACCTGGCAACCCCAGAGCAATGGTTCGGCACCGCCCAGCTCACGGATGCCGGATATGTCGCCTCCCTGCCGGTGTGTGGGCAGACGGTGTCCGGCACGGCCCTGCGTCAGGCCCTGGGGCTGCGGAGCGCCTGCTTTACCATCCAGTATCAGAATGGGGCCTTTTGCTTTACCACCCGGGGCTACGGCCACGGGGTGGGGCTGAGCCAATGGGGTGCCAAGGCCCTAGCCCAGCAAGGCCAGAGCTACGCAGACATTCTGACCCACTACTACCCTGGCACCACCTTGGCCGGGCAATAAAAAGGGCCTGCACCCCAGCGGATGCAGACCCTACATTTTAAATTATCAGCCAAACAGCTTGGCCAGCCAGCCCAGTGCACCCCCGGCGGCTTCTGTCACCACCTGGGTCACAGTCTGTTCGGTGAGCTTGGTGCCCTCAGGGTCCTGCACCGACCAATAGGTGGTGGTACTGCTGGCAGCCTCAGAGACGGTAAAGTCGCTGGCAAAGCAAAGGGTCTCGTCGTTGGAATCGGTAACGATGACCATGTAGGTGTAGGTGCCAGCCGGCAACACCCCAAAACGGATCTGGTCATCCAGGGTACTGAAGGCGAAGCTAGAGCCGCTGCAAGCAGCCTGTGCAGTCTGCAGAGTCTGGTCTGCCTGGTCCAGGATGGCCACCTGGACCATAGACAGGGAGGCCCCGGATGCGCTGTTGGCGGTGCCCGTAAGGGCCATGCCGCTGCCCAGACGGATGTTTACCGGGTACTGCATCCCCTCCAGCCGCAGGTCATCGGGCTGGGCACTGACGCTGTTGTGGTCGGCAGTAACGTACCAGTAGCAGGAGGCCCGGGCAATGGACACGCTGGAACTGGTGATGGGGATGCGGCCCGAGGAAATATTACCTGCCGGGTCTGAGCAATAGAACACGCCGTTGGTGTAATCCGTCAGCACCACCGCATGGGGCTGGGTGCGGTCATATAGTACGATGCCCTCCGGGTGCTCTGCCAGCAGCCGGATCAGCACCTGGGTCTTTTCTTCCAGGCCGGAGGGCAGGGTGGCGTAGCCTACCTGCATCTCCTGATATGTAAAATTGTGGGCCAGGCCGTTGGACCAGGCCGTGGAGCGCACACTGTTCTCGGTAACATTGGTCCAGTCCGTCAGGCCGTCCAGGTATGCCCGGCGGCGTAGCATCATGGCTGCGGAGGCTAGGGTGCAGGTACCGCCCCGGCTCTGCTTAAAGTAAAAGCCGGCGTCCACATTCAGGTCCACAGCCAGGGCTGCCGGCAGGCAGGTGACCGCAAACACCAAGGTGAGCAAGATGCTGACCCACTTTTTGTGGGGACGAACAGGTTCTGTCAGATTCACGGCTTGGTGGCTCCTCCCTTGTTTTTTATCGTTTTTCCGTTACAAAGTATAGCAGCCTGTAACTCTTTTGTAAACATTGCGAACTGTTTTTTCTCAAGATTTACACGTTTTGGGGATTTCTGTTGGCAGCATTGCACAAAAATTAAGGAGAAGTTCTACACATCCCACAGTTTTCTCCGCTTCACTTGACAAAATTTTTCATTATCTCTCCATCAAACCCGAAAAGCCGGGCAGTCCGCAGACTGCCCGGCTTTTCTCTTTTGGGGTAGATGATCCGTTTAGCCGATCTCGTACCACTTGATCTCGTTGGCCTCCAGATGCAGGTCAAAGTGGTTGCCGTCGGTGGTGTAGACAGTGGTATCCTGGGGCTGGTAGGTATTGTTCACCACGCAGTACTTGCCGTTCTTCACATAGGCATGGACTTCCACGTTGTAGTTGGAGCTGAACCAGGTGTGGAGCTCCTCCTCGCTGTGGGCACTCCACAGGATGGCACGGTACAGGGTACGGCTGTTGGCAAAGCTGTAGGGCACACCGCTGATGTACACTGCACGGCCCTGGCCGTAGTCGTGGGCAGCCATCTGCACTTCCTTGTTCCGCTGCACCAGCACCTCGGTACCTTCCAGGGCGTAGATGTTCTTTTTGCCCTCGCCAAAGTCCACAGGCTGGTCAGCATCCTGCAGGATAAAGTGGTCCGGGTGTTCTTCCCAGTTGTACTTGTCGTAGTTCAGGGTGAAGCCGTTTTCTTCCTCCACGCCCAGCACGCTGGCCAGCTGGAGGATGTGGCCCTGGTAGGCATGGCCGGAGGGCTCGCCTACGCCGATGAAGCCGCCGCCGTTCCAGACGAACTTACGGATAGCAGAGGAGATCTCCGGGTCCTCCCACCAGATGCCACCGGTGTGGGCGGTGTCGGCATCGCCTACGTTGATGAGGACATCCAGGCTGTCCAGCAGAGCCGGGTCCTTCTTGATGTCCTCAAAGCTGATGAACTTCACGTCAAAGGGAGCACCGGACAGCATCTCGATGACCCCGGCGTAGCTGTAGTTCTGTTTGTAGTACAGGGCATGGTGGACCATGTGGCAGCCCCAGGCACGCATCTTACCCCAGCAGTTCAGCACTGCCACACGCTTGACGCAGTAAGGGGTGGTGCCCTTGATGTTCTCATACAATTCCCGGAACTCGTTGCAGACGCTTTCCACATAGTCCACAAACTCCGGGAAGTCCAGCGCCAGCTTCAGGTAGCCGCCGTAGCCAATGCGGTCAATGGGCTTGCGGAGGATGGCAC
The DNA here is from genome assembly GCA_934518555.1 of uncultured Faecalibacterium sp. Taxonomy (GTDB): domain Bacteria; phylum Bacillota; class Clostridia; order Oscillospirales; family Ruminococcaceae; genus Faecalibacterium. Next base: position 6,004 of record CAKSXW010000047.1, read on the forward strand.
GACGGGCGGTGACCCAGTTCTCCTTGGCCTCACGCACCGGGTCGCCCCCCTCATGGAAGGTATCCGGGAAGAAGTAAGGCAGGAACCGCCCTTCGGTGTACTTGACCCCCTCGATGTCCGAGATGAGCCGCAGGGTGGAGCCGTTGCCCACGCTGCCTACCACGGCGTCCAAGCCGATGGTCTTGAACTCCGGCATAAAGGGCTCGGTGCCGATCCAATGGTCTCCCAGGAACATCATGGCTTCGCAGCCGCACTCATGGGTGATGTCCACCATCTCCTTGGCCAGCTTGGCCACTTCCCGACGCTGGAAGGCCTGGAAGTCCCGGAACTCCTTGCTGGGCACCCGGTACTGGTTGTTGTAGTAGCCCTGGTCGATGATGTACTCCGGCCGGAACTTGTAGCCCACCTCCTGCTCAAACTGGTTCAGGATGTAGGGGCTGACGGAGGCCGAGTAGCCGTACCAGTCCACGAACTTCTCCCGTTTCAGCTCGTCGAAGATCAGGGTGAACTGATGGAAGAAGGTGGTGTAGCGGATGACATTGACGTAGGGGTGGTCGGCAATGAACTTCCGCAGCCGCTCCATGGAGTACTTGTGGGTCTTGGGCTGCCGGACGTCAAAGGTGATCTGGTGTTCAAAGTTGGTCCAGCCATTGGTGGTGGCGTTGTACATGTGCACCGGGTCCCAGATCAGGTAGGCCAAAAAGCTGACGGTATACTCGTGGAAGGGCACAGCCTGTACGGTAACGCTGCCGTCGGCATAGCTCCACTGCTCCGGCGGCACCGGCTGCCCGGTGGTGCGGTCCATGACCTCCCACCAACGGGTGATGTCATCGTTGGTGTTCACCTGCATCAATTCCGGGCTGATGCCCTTCATGAGGGGGATGGTGACCCTGTCCCCGGGGGCGGTGTAGAAGCCGGTCATGATGTAGCACTGCTGCACTTCGTCCGGGTTCGCCTTAGCCCAGGCGTTGTCCTTCCGGGTGGTGTAGTAGGTAGAGTAGATCTTTGCATCGGCGTCCTTCAGCTCCCGGGGGAAGTCGGTGCCGTCACAGTCACGAATGGCATCTGCTCCCCACTTTTTCAGGATCTCCAGGGTCTGGGGCACCACGTCCAGGTCGGTGGGAATGGTGACCCGGCCGGTCTTTCTCATTTCGTCCATAGGAATTCTCCTTTGCGTTTCGTTAATCCTGGTAGGCGGCATTGTAGATGGCCAGAACGGCCAGCAGCAGAGCCACCCCCACCAGCATGATGCCCAGGCCTGCCAGCTTGCCGGTCATTTTCCAGCCGGATACCACCAGCACCACTGCCAGCACAAACAGCACCAGCATCAGTACCATACGCAGGGTGGGATGATCTTTCCAAAATGCTTTCATCGTTGGTCACCTTAACCTTTCAGTCCGCCCACGGTCATGCCCTGGGTCAGCTGCCGCTGCACACAGATGTACAGGATCAGGGTGGGCAGCATCACCAGCACCAGACCTGCATACATGGTGCCGTACTGGGCGGCGCTCTGCTGGGCCTGCATCAGGTTCAGCAGGCCCACCGGCAGGGTCCGGGGTGCCTTGGTGGAGCTCATGAGGGTCATGGAGATGATGTACTCGTTCCAGAAGGACAGGAAGTTGAACAGGATGATGGTGATGATAGAGGGCTTTGCCATGGGGAAGATGATCCGGGTCATGGTGGAGAAGTAGCTTGCACCGTCGATGTAGGCAGCCTCCTCAAAGTCGTGGGGCAGGGTGGCAAAATAGCCCGACAGCAGGTAGATGGTAAAGGGCAGGGCCGTGGCGGCATACACCACCGCCAGCACTGCCAGGTTATTCAGCAGAAAACTGCTGCCAAAGTGGCTTTTCAGCCATGCATCGCCGTCCCGGAGCATCAGGAAGATGGGCACCACGATGTAGTTCACGTTGATGAACAGACCTGCCATAAACAGGGTGTTCAGCAGCTTGCGGCCCTTGAAGTGGAAACGGGACAGGCAGTAGGCCGCCGGCAGAGCAATGACCAGCAGCAGCACCAGGGCCAGGGCCGTCACCATCACCGAGTTGAGCATATACTCGCCCATTTTGGCACCGTTCCAGGCGTTGACGAAGTTCTGCCAGTAGAACCCGGCAGGCAGAGCCCAGGGGTTGCCGTAGAACTCTGCATTCTGCTTGATGGAGGCCATGAATACCCAGGCCACCGGCACGATGATGGTGATGGCCAGCAGGGCCAGCACAAAATAGATGAAGAACTTGTAGAGACCTTCCGCCGAGCGGGAAGATTTTTCCGGATTATTTTGCATCTTCTTCCCTCCTTAGAATTCCAGGGTGTCACGGCTGGTGACTTTGTTGACACAGGCGGACAGGGCAAACGAGAACAGGAAGATCACCACACCAATGGCCATGCTGTAGCCATACAGGCCAGCATCCTTCTGGCTGTACATATAGTTCAGCGCAACATCCGAAGCACCGTTCGGCCCGCCGCTGGTCATGGCCTTGACGAACAGGAAAGCCATGTTGATGGTGGAGATGATAAAGAAGGTAAGGGTGGTGCGGATGTTGGTCCAGATCAGGGGGATGGTGATCTGGAAGAACTGGGTCAGCCGCCCGGCACCGTCCAGGTTTGCGCTCTCGTACAGGCTGGCAGGCACCGAGGACATGGAAGCCATGTACATGACCATGTAGTAGCCAATGGCCTGCCACACCATGGCAAGGATGATGGAGGGAATAACCAGCTTTTCGCCCTTCCACAGAATGGGGTCGGTCATGTTCCGGAACAGGCCGATGATGCTGTTCAGCATGCCGTTTTCCGGCTTATAGATGGCCGAGAAGATACCGGAGATGACCACCACCGACAGGATGTTGGGGATGTAGAAGATGACCCGGAAAAAGTTCTGCCCCTTGATCTTTTCCCGGGTGAGGATGGCGGCAAACACCAGGGCAAAGGCAAAGGTAATGATGGTGACCGTCACCACCAGCAGGATCATGTTCTGCATGGAGCGGATGAACTGGGCGTCCTTCAGCAGGTGCTGGAAGTTCTTCAGCCCCACAAAGGTCTCGTTAGGGGAATAGGCACCTCGCTCATACAGGCTCATACGGAACACGTTGAGGGTAGGCAGGATCATAAAGAGGAAAAACAGGATGGTAGCCGGTGCCACGCAGAGAAACACGAACCGTTTACGGCTTCTGTCAGATCTCATAGGGTCAAACCGCTCCTTTCTTTATAAGGTAGAGCTCCAAAAAAAGCGGAGGCGGTCAAAACCGCCCCCGCTGGGCAGGGCTTAGAAAAATCACTCGATGATGTTGGCACGCATCTGGTCGCTGGCGGACTTGATGCCGTCGATCCACTGCTCCTCGGTCATGCTGCCGGACACCAGAGAGTTGACGGGGTCAAAGAACACGGTGCGGACCTCCACGCCGGGGATGGCGCTGAAGGCTGCAAAGTTGCCCATAGCGGCCTTTGCGCCGTTGTCGTAGATGGAGTAGAACATCTTGTTGTCGCCTTCCAGCGCATCGGCGATGCCCAGCACAGGCTGGATGGCACCGCTCTGGGCAAACAGCTTGCAGGCCTCGTCGCTGTACAGGTAAGCCACGAACTGCTTGGCGGCATCCAGATGCTCGGCACCGGCCGGGATCCATGCCTGCTCGAACCAGGTGTAGCTGTAGCCGTCGCCGCTAGCCTTCACAGCAGGCAGAGCGGTCATGCCCCACTCAAAGCCGTCAGCACGGGGAGCCTCGGCCATCTCGCCCACGATCCAGGTGCCGTTGGGCATGAACAGAGCCTTGTTGTCCAGCACCAGCTGCTGGTTCTGGGTAAAGTCCTGATCGTTGGCCTGGGCAGGGGTGATGGGGTTGGTGTAGGAGGCCAGCTTCGCCACGATGTCAAAGCAGGTCTTTGCCTCGGGGGTGTCCCAGATGCCCTCGGTGTAGTGGGTGGCCTTGTTGAAGAACTCGGGGCCGCCTGCTGCATACATCAGAGCATAGAAGAAAGCGTCAAAGTAACCGGTGGTGGGGTAGGTGAACAGGTAGGTGCCCTCAGCGGCAGCCTTATCGCCCAGTTCCCACATCTCGTCCCAGGTCTTGGGCACGTCCCAGCCCTTTTCCTTCAGGAAGCCGGCGTTGTAGAACAGGCCGCAGGGGCTGTAGAACATGGGGGCCAGGTAGGTCTTGCCATCGCCGTAGGGATTGGTGAGAGAAGTGTCGGTAAAGCCGCCGGCGATCTTCTCGCTGACCTTCTTGCTCTCGCCGGGCACGGTCATGCTCAGCACGTCGGTAATGTCAGCGATCAGGTTGCCCTTGATGAACTGCTCGGTGAGGGCAGCCTCACGGCCGGTAGCCAGGTGGATCACGTCGGGGTAATCGCCGCCCTGCATGGAGGGTCCGATGACGTCCTCCAGCTTCTTATCGGTGGTCAGCTCCACCTTGATGCCGGTCTGAGCGGTAAAGGCCTCGGTGACCTTCTTCCACATCTCAGCGCCGTAGCCGGTCTCGATGGCGGCGACCTTGATGGTCACATCCTCAGCTGCAGCAGAAGCAGCGGAAGAAGCAGTGCTGGGGGCAGTGGAGCTGGCAGCACCACCACAGGCAGCCAGGCTCAGTGCGGCGGCACCCACGCCAGCCACCTTCAGGAAATTGCGACGAGAAATGCGTTCCATAATGTGTTTCCTCCATCATTTGATCTCGTTCAAACACAGCCTGGGCAAACAGGTTCTGCCCGAGAGTGCTGTGTGTTTTTCTGTTTCCAATATAAGGGTTTTTATCGTTCCGCACAAGGTGTTTGTTGTTTCGTTTTTTAGAAATATTGCTTTCAGAAATTTTCTTTCAGCAAAATCACTAAATTCAAGAGGCCGCTTTGGTCAAGTTGCCCTTGCTTGTAACTTTTTTGACATATTCCAACCTCTTTCCGAAATAAAAATAGAGGACCCACCGAAAAACAGGGCTTGCTTTTTTCCCACTTTCCCTCTATAATGGAAAAAAGCCCACGAGGCATCGCTGCATTTTTGCACTTCTATTTTAATTATCTTGCTTTTATTTTTATGTTTTTTGCATTATCCAAAGGAGCCGTTGTGTTATGAGCACCCAGCGCTTTGATATCCAGCACGCCCCTGCCCCCCGGGAGTCCTTCCGGCTGCTGTACATCAGCAAAAGCCGGTTTGGCGGCGATTGGAACAGCACTGCCCACACCCACTCCTGCACTGAGCTGTTCTACTGCCTCAGCGGCGAAGGCCAGTTCTACCTTGCCGGGCAGCTGTTTCCCGTAAAGCCCGACGACATGGTCATCGTGAACCCCCAGGTGGAGCATACAGAGCTGAGCCTCAACGCCTCCCCTCTGGAGTACATCGTGCTGGGGGTGGCCAGCATGGAGTTTTTGTTCAGCCAGGCCGACACCTCCTACGCCATCTTCAACTGCCGGGAGAACCGGGAGCGGATGGTCACCCTGCTGCACATGCTGCTGGCAGAGGCGGACCGCAGCCTGGACGGCTGCGAGACGGTCTGTCAGGACCTGCTGGAGGTGCTGCTGATCTGGCTGGTGCGCTGCACCACCCTTTCTCTGCAGCTGGAGGAGGCCCCCCAGGCCGAGAACCGGGAGTGTGCCGAGATCAAGCGGTATCTGGACACCAACTACCGGGAGGACATCTCCCTGGACCGCCTGGCAGAGATCGCCCACCTGAACAAATACTATCTGGCCCACACCTTTCAAAAGGAATACGGCGTCTCCCCCATCACCTACCTGAACCGCCGCCGCATTGAAGAAAGCAAGTATATGCTGGGCAACACCGGCTACAGCCTGGCCCAGATCAGCGAGCTGATGGGCTTTTCGTCCCCCAGCTATTTTTCCCAGTGCTTCCGCAAGTCGGAAGGGCTGACCCCCAACGAATACCGCCGTCAGGCACGGCAGGGAAAACGCCCTGCCCCGGCAAAACGGCATGAAGGATAAGGAAACGAGGATCACATCATGAAACCTGTAACGGAACCCATTCTCCTGGCAGCAGCAAATGCTTTTGATTTTGGCGGTCCGGTGGTCTGCGACGGCCGCCACTACGGCGAGGGCCATATCAACGACACCTATCTGGTCTGGCGTGCCGACCACTCCAAGCGGTTCATCCTGCAGCGCATCAACACCGACACCTTCACAGACCCGGTGGGCCTGATGGAGAACATCTGCGGCGTCACCCGGCACCTGAGCCGCAAGATCCTGGCGGAGGGCGGTGACCCTATGCGTGAGACCCTGAACGTGGTCCCCACCCTGTCCGGCAGCACCTGCTACCTGGACGCTGAGGGTGGTGCCTGGCGTGCCTACGACTTTGTGGAGGGCACCGTCTGCCTGCAGCAGGTGGGCAGCGAGGGAGACTTCCGCACTGTAGCCGAGACCCTGGGCAAGTTCCAGAACCAGCTGGCAGACTACCCTGCCTCCACCCTCCACGAAACCATTGCCCGGTTCCACGATACCGCCAACCGCTACGCCAATTTTGAAAAGGCCCTGGCTGCCGACAGCATGGGCCGTGCCGCCAAGATTGCTGAGGAGATTGCCTTTGTCCGTGGCCGGGAGGCCGACTGCCATGTGCTGCTGGACCAGCTGGCTGCCGGAGAGATCCCCCTGCGTGTCACCCACAACGACACCAAGATCAACAACGTTCTCATTGACGAGGCCACCGGCAAGGGCCTGTGCGTCATCGACCTGGATACTGTAATGCCGGGCCTGTCCGCCTACGACTTTGGCGACTCCATCCGCACCGGTGCCAACGACTGTGCCGAGGATGAGCCGGACCAGAGCAAGGTCCACTTTGACCTGCACCTGTATGAGGTGTTCGCCCAGGGCTACCTGTCCACCGCCGGGGCCTCCATGAGCCTGGCCGAGAAAAAGAGCCTGGCCTGGGGCGCACGGCTCATGACCCTGGAGTGCGGCACCCGGTTCCTCACCGACTACCTGGAGGGGGACCACTACTTCCACACTGCCCGTCCGGACCACAACCTAGACCGTGCCCGGACCCAGTTCACCCTGGTGCGCCAGATGGAGCAGTGCTTTGACCAGATGCTGGCCATCGTCTGCCGGGAGGATGCCTGATCCTCCATTCCCCTGCCATTTTCTGCTATGTGGGCTTCTATGTTGCCCGCAACGCCAACGTCACCTTCAGCGATGTCCAGCTCACCACCAGCGGCGTCTCCTCTGGCTCCGGCCTGAAGGCTGCCTGGAGCAAGATCCTCCGCCGCTTTCCCTTCTGAGTGAACTTAACGGTTCCCCTTCGCACCTAAAAAAGACCAGCATCCCAGGCCTTTCGGGCAGGGATGCTGGTCTTTCTGTTTGTTTTCAGAGTTGTCACAGGGGGAGGTCCGGCCCGGAGGCCAGACGGATAAAGGCACTCATCTCCCGGGTGCAGCACTTGTCGCAGTGGTAGAACATCTGGCGGTACATGGTGAGCCGGAAGTCCGACACTTCCAGGATCCGCAGGGTCCCCTTTGCAGCGGACTCCGTTACAGCAAAACGGGGCAGCAGCGAGATGCCGGAGGAACGCTCCAGCATCCTGATAATAAAAGCGGTATCACTGATCTCCAGAGCAGGGGTCAGCTCGATCTGCCGGGAGGCCAGAAAGTTATCAAAGGTGTGGCGGTAGTTGGCGTTGCGTTCTGTGAGGAAGAAGGGCTTGTCCAGCAGTTCCTCCACCCGATAGGGGCCCGGGTGGCCCAGGTCCAGGCCCGGAGAGGCCACGAACACCACTTCCTCCGGCACCTCGTTGCATTTGTGCCAGTTGTTGGAGTAGCGTGGCTCGTCCAGAATGCAGATCAGGTCCACATCTCCTCGCTCCATTTTTTCGATCAGCTCCTCCGGGGAGCCGGTGGTAACACGGAGGCTCACCTTCGGGTTTTCCCGTCGGAACTGCCGCATCAGCCCGGGCAGACGGAAAAAGCAGAGGGATTCCAGGGTGCCGATGTGCAGGCAGCCGTCCAGGTCCGTATCATCGCTCATGGCCTGACGGGCATTGTGGATGGTGTCCAGGATGGAATGGGCATATTCCAAAAAACGACGTCCCTGTACGGTCAGGATCACTCGCTTGCCCATGCGATCAAACAGCCGCACGCCCAATTCCTCTTCCAACGCCTTGATCTGCACCGTCACAGCAGACTGGGAATAGCCCAGGCTTTCTGCCGCTTTGGAAAAGCTCTGGAACTGGGCCGCACGGATCAAAGTGTTCAGCTGACGCACTTCCATGACAAAGCTCCTTTACTATGAAAAATTTTAAATCATAGCTTTATTTTCATGAATTTGAATCATGTGTATGTCTATGTTAAACTAAATGCGTCAACACGTCAAGGTTTATTTTTGACGTTTCGGAAAATCGGTTGGGTGCTCTGCAGTGGAGAGAGCACCACAGGGCACCCAGCCGAGCGGAAAAAGGAGGAAAATTCTCTATGGAAAAGAAAAAAGCGAAGCTCGGATTGCTGCCGAAGCTGCTCATCGCCATTGTGCTGGGCATCATCGTCGGCCAGTTCTTCCCGGTGTGGTTCTGCCGTGTGGTGGTTACCGCATCCGGCATCTTCAGCTCGTTCCTGAAGTTCATCATCCCTCTGATGATCGTGGCCTATGTTACCATGGGTATCGCTGATCTGAAGAGCGGCGCTGGCAAGCTGCTGATCATCACGGTGGCACTGGCCTACGGCTCCACCCTGATCGCTGGCTCTGCATCCTACCTGGTGTCTGCCAGCCTGTTCCCCAGCTTCATGAGCGAGGGTGCTCTGGAGCAGATCGCTGCAACTGCTGACAACTCTCTGGCCAGCTACCTTTCCATCTCCATTCCCCCGATCCTGGACACGCTCTCTGCTGTGGTTCTGGCCTTTGTGATGGGCCTGTGCCTGTCCACCTTGCGCGGCAAGACCATTGGTGATACACTTTATAATGGCATGAAGGATTTCTCCGGCATCATCGACCAGGTCCTGCACTCTGTCATCATCCCCCTGCTGCCCCTGTACGTCTGCGGCACCTTTATCGACATGACCAAGTCCGGCAAGACCTACGCCATTCTGGGCATCCTGTGGAAGGTGTTCCTGGTGGTCATCATCA
>CAKSXW010000048.1 GCA_934518555.1 uncultured Faecalibacterium sp.
CGGGGGTCGAACCCGTACTCTGTCTCCAGAAAGGGATTTTAAGTCCCTCGTGTCTGCCAATTTCACCACAGCGGCACACTATTACCCGGCTTGCAAAGTCCTGCTGCCTCGCATTGGTACAAGGAGCCGGGAATAACAGGTGCAAAGTAAAGTGTCAATCCAAATGGCTTGCAGCCACTTAAAGAAACACAAAAAAATCAGCGATACTTATGATACAATAGTTTTCATTCTTTGTCAAGAAAAGCCTTACACTTTTCCGCCGTGGAGGTCTGCGTACATTTTTGCACGGCACTCTGCCACAGCAGGGGTCATATTGACATAGTGCTTATGGGGGCACTCCAGGCGCAGCTCGCTCTCCCAGGTTTCCTCCGTGAGCTGCTTGGCGATGTAGGCCTTTTTCTCTGCAATGGAGGGCAGCTCGATGGCCAGCTTGCCCCCCAGGATGTGGGGCACCAGCAGCTGGCGGACCGAGGTGGGGGTAAAGGTGATGGTGCGCTCGATGGCGTCGGAGTCCAGGTTTACCATGGTGATGGGCTTGCCTGCCTCGATGACTTCGCCGTCCAGGGCGATCAGGTCGCACTGGGCCTGGCCATTTTCATCGTAGAGACGCCAGGGCATCTTTTTGCCCGGGATAATGGCCTTGCTGGCAGAATCGGAGCACTTCATCTTGGGGGTGTAGCTGCCATCCGGCTTCTTCACGGCTACCAGCTTGTACACGCCGCCGAACACCGGGTCGGAGGCGGAGGTGATCAGGTTCTCTCCTACGCCGTAGGAATCAAAGTGGGCGTGCTCGTACAGCTCCATGTTGGCGATCTTCTTTTCGTCCAGACCGTTGGAGGCCACCAGCTTGATGTAGGGCTTACCGGCAGCGTCCAGGGCCTTTCGCAGCCGCTTGGAGCCACGGGCCAGGTCGCCGGAGTCGATGCGAGCACTCTTGACCCGGCGGTTGGGGTTATTGGGATATTTCTCGATGAGGTAGTCGTCCAGCTTGATCAGGTTGGGCAGGCCGCTCTCCATAATGTTATAGGTATCCAGCAGCAGACTCACCGAATCCGGATAGGTGTCTGCAAAGGCCTTGAAGGCCTCAAACTCCGTGGGGAAGAACTCGATGAAGCTGTGGGCCACCGTACCCACGGCCTTGACCTCAGAGCCAAACTTCATCTCAGCCAGGCAGTTGGCGGTACCGATGCAGCCGCCCAGCACAGCGGCGTAGGCACCATCGTTGCCGGCGCTCTCGCCCTGGGCACGACGGGTGCCGAACTCCATGACACTGCGAGGAGTGTGGGTGTTCAGGCCCGTGACCCGGGTAGCCTTGGTGGCAATGAGGCTGTGGAAGTTCATGGTCTGCAGCAGGTAGGTCTCAATGAGGATGGCACCTACCAGGTCGCACTCGATGCGGACCATCTGCACATGGGGGTAGCACACGGTGCCCTCCGGCAGGGCGTACATATCGCCGTTCCAGTGGTAATCCTTCAGATAGTCACAGAACTCCTGGCTCATGCCCTTGGTCCGCAGCCAGCAGATATCCTGCTCGTTGAAGTGGTAGTTCAGCAAAAAGCGGGTCAGCTTGCGCTGGCCGGCACTGATGGAGTAGCCCTGGTTGTCCGGGTTCTTGCGGAAGAACATATCAAACACCAGGGTGGTGTCCTTGAACCCGTGGAGGAACAGGCAGTTCGCCATGGTAAACTCGTAAAAGTCCACCACCATGGCAGGGTTGTCGTAATCTTCGTCCGGAATATATGGTACAACTTTGATCTCGTCCATAAACGTGTTATCCTCTCTTTTCTCCGGCGGCGTTGCCGCTGCCGCAGCCTGGCCCCGGCACCGCCGGGAGCGCCCTTCCCTGTCTTGACAGGGGTTTCCCTCATGATAGCACGAAACAGGGGCCGGTGCAAGGGTTTTTGCAGATTCCGGGGCATTTTTCAGGCTTCTCCACACAAAAAAGGCCGCCTGGGCCAAAAGGTCCAGACGGTCATTTTTTACGTTTCAGCGCAGATCAGCCGTTCATGATGTTGGGGGTGGCGTTCTTCAGCACCACGTCGTGGCTGCCGCCCTCCACGATGGAGGTGGAGGAGACCACGGTGAGCTTTGCCTTCTGCTGCAGCTCGGGGATGGACAGGGCACCGCAGTTGCACATGGTGCTCTTGACCTTGTACAGGGTGGTCTGCACGCCGTCAGCCAGGGGGCCTGCGTAGGGCACATAGCTGTCCACGCCTTCCTCAAAGCTCAGCTTGCTGGAACCGCCCAGGTCGTAACGCTGCCAGTTGCGGGCACGGTTGGAGCCTTCGCCCCAGTACTCCTTCATATACTGGCCGTTGATCCGGACCTTGTTGGTGGGGCTCTCGTCAAAGCGGGCAAAGTAACGGCCCAGCATGACAAAGTCGGCACCCATAGCCAGAGCCAGGGTGATGTGGTAGTCGTGGACGATGCCGCCGTCGGAGCAGATGGGCACATAGATGCCGGTCTCCTTGTAGTACTCGTCACGAGCCTTGGCCACCTCGATAACAGCGGTAGCCTGACCACGGCCAATGCCCTTGGTCTCACGGGTGATGCAGATGGAGCCGCCGCCGATGCCGATCTTCACAAAGTCGGCACCTGCCTCAGCCAGGAAGCGGAAGCCCTCGGCATCCACCACGTTGCCGGCACCCACCTTCACGGTGTCGCCGTAGTGCTCACGGATCCAACCGATGGTGCGGCTCTGCCACTCAGAGTAGCCCTCAGAGGAGTCGATGCACAGCACGTCCACGCCGGCTTCCACCAGAGCAGGCACACGCTGGGCGTAGTCACGGGTGTTGATACCGGCACCCACCACATAGCTCTTGTTCTTGTCCAGCAGCTCGTTGGCATTCTTCTTGTGGGAATCGTAGTCCTTACGGAACACCATATAGGCCAGGTTGCCCTGGGCGTCCACCAGAGGCAGGGTGTTGATCTTGTTATCCCAGATGATGTTGTTGCAGTCGTGGAGAGAAGTGTTGGCAGGGGCAGTGACCAGCTTTTCCAGCGGAGTCATAAAGGTGGTGACAGGGGCATCATCCGGGGTGTGGTTGATGCGGTAGTCACGGGAGGCCACAATGCCCATCAGCTTGCCGTGGGGGGTGCCGTCGGCGGTGATGGCGATGGTGGAGTGGCCGGTGCGGGCCTTCAGCTCCAGCACGTCGTGGAGGGTGGCATCCGGGGCCAGGTTGGAGTCGGAGACCACATAGCCGGCCTTGAAACTCTTGACACGGCGCACCATGGCAGCCTCGTTCTCGATGCTCTGGGAGCCGTAAATGAAGGACACGCCGCCCTGACGGGCCAGTGCGATGGCCAGCTTATCGCCGGAGACCGACTGCATGATGGCACTGATCATGGGGATATTCATGGCCAAGGGGCACTCCTCCTGGCCCTTGCGGTACTTGACCAGCGGGGTCTTGAGGCTGACGGCGGTGGGGACATTCTCGGCGGAGGAATAGCCGGGGACCAGCAGGTACTCGCCAAACGTGCGGGAAGGTTCTTCGTAGAAATAAGCCATAGTCAAACTCCTTTTCTCTTAACGCTTCAACATCAATCAGATTCATGTCTGTGTCTCGAAAATTGATTGTATATACTGTACCACACTCCCGGCCAGATTACAAACCCCTGTCGCACCAAAGTTTGGAACTGTCCGTTTCGGAAAAACAGACAAAATGCCCACCAAATTCGCACAAGGTAATACTATTGCCGCCAGGAGCCCGGGTTTGCAGCCTCTGAGGATGCAAAAAAGCTCGTCCGGGAACCGGACGAGCCTTTTTGCACACGAAGCGGGACATCGCCTGTGCGGCACATGGATCACAACTGTGAAGGAGTACAGTCGGAGGAGGAGAACCTGTGCCCGATATCCCAAAAACAAGAAGAAAAAGATTTCACACACAGCCGGGCCGCTTGCCCTTGCTGTAACCATATTGTAACTCTTTTGGAACTGTTTTGCAATAGGTTTCTGTTACTTTTTTGTAATTTATTTTGTTAACTTTCTGTGACCGTACCCACCTCCAGGTAGCATTCAAAGCTGGTGCAGTCCTCCTGGCGGCCTGTCACATACCACCCGGCCTGGGAGGGGGCGTAAAACACCTGCATGGTCTCCCCCATGGGCACCTCCCGGTGATAGTTCACCGCCGCAAAGGTCACCGGGCCCTGGCGCAGCACCTCCGGCGGCAAAGCGTCGCAGGCAATGTCCAGGTAAAAGGCGTTGTTGATGTGGCCGTTCAGGTCGCACAGGGAGTACCGGGCGGTCCACTCCCCTGCCGGGGTCAGCTCTTTGCACCGATGGGTGTGCAGGGGCAGCTCTCCTTCCACCTGCTCATTCCAGAAGTTCTCTACAGTCCAGTCCGGCTCTCGCATGATGTGGCCTTTTTTCAGGTCCACCAGGATCCAGCGGCAGTCCACCTCTGCCACCAGCGCTCCGGCCCGGTCCAGCACCTTGGTGATCCGCTTGATCGACCCCCGGTGGCTCTGTTCCACTTGGGTGGTCAGGGTAAGGACCTCGGTCCGGTGAGGCACCCGGACAAACCGCAGGGCCTGCTTGCCCACCAGAAAGGCCACGTTCCGCTGGTGGAAGAACTGGTCATCCATGCCAAAGGCCCGGACGTGGTCTGTAGACACCTGCTCCACATAGCGCAGCAGGGCACTGGGCTTTAGCAGACTGCGGAAGTCGGCGTCTGCATTCTGCACCAAAGCGGTCTGGGTAAAGTGATTGGGTTCCATAAGGGTGGGTTCCTTTCTACCAAAAACAGGCCGTGGCAGCTGCCTCCGGCCTGTTGTGGATTTAGTACTGATTGCGGCTCTTTTTCCGCAGCTTGCGCCAGATGTTGAAGCAGGCCAAGGCCACCATGGCCATCAGCAGGGTCAGGAACAGCAGACTGCTGCCGCCTTCGTCGTAGCTCTTCATCTCGCTCCACTTCAGGTCCAGCTCGCTGTTGACCTCCTCGTTCAGGGCGGTGAACACCTGTTCTTTTTCCGCCAGCTCCTCCGGAGGGTAAGCGATCTCGCTGTCCCGCAGGTCCTCGTCCAGCACCTGCCGCACCGCCTCCATGGGGGTGGTGTAGCCGATGTACTCGGAGTTTGCCTTGCCGATGTCGGTCTCGCACATGAAGTTGATGAACATCTCGGCGGCTTCCGGCTGGTCACTGGTTGCAGGGACAGCCATGCAGTCCACCGACAGCACACTGCCCTCCTCCGGGAACACCCAGGCCAGGTCCGGGTTGTCGTCGATCATGGTAATGGCGTCACCGGAGTAGTACACGCCGATGGCAGCCTCGCCGCCGATCATCTTATCAAAGATCTCGTCCATGACGTAGGCCTGTACCAGGGGCTTTTGCGCCTTCAGCTCCTCCACCACCTGGTCCACCTCCTCCGGCGTAGAGGGGTTGATGCTATGGCCGCTCTTGAAGGCGGCAATGGCATAGGCGTCCCGGCTGTTGTTGAACATCAGGATATTGCCGGAATACTGGGGGTCCCACAGATCTGCCCAGCAGGTAGGGGCCTGGTCCACCATGGTGGTGTTGTAGATGATGCCGGTGGTGCACAGCATATAGGGCACCGTATAGGCGTTCTGGGGGTCGTAATCCTGGTTCCGGTACTCCGGGTCGATCTTCTGGAAATTGGGGATATTGCTGTAATCCAGAGGCCGCAGCATCCCCTCGCTGATCATCTTAGCCACCATGTAATCCGACGGGATCACTACGTCGTAATCGGCGGCACCGGATTTCAGCTTGGCATACATAGACTCGTTGGAGTCAAAGGTGGTGTAGTTGACCTTGATGCCCGTGAGCTTTTCAAAGGCAGCCACCACGTTTACGCTGTCATCGGAGCCATTGGAGATGTACTCGCCCCAGTTGTAGACGTTCAGGGTGACGTTCTGGCCTTTGAACCGGGTCCAGTCGTAGTCCTCCGACACTGACACATCCTCGGTGACCTGGATGGTCCCGGCAGCAACAGCCGACACAGAGCAGCTCAGGGCCAGAGCCAGGGTCAGCAGCAGAACAACAAAGCGTTTCATCATGCACCCTCCTCTCGCAGTGCCTTCCGATCCCGGCGGTAGCTGCGGCTCTCGGCGGCATTGGAGATCAGAATGATGCTCAGGATCACCACGAACATGATGGTGGACAGAGCGTAGATCTCCGGGCTGACCTTTTTACGGGTCATGGAGTAGATGGCAATGGGCAGGGTCTCCACGGTGCCGCAGTTGAAGTAGGAGATCATGAAGTCGTCAATGGAGTAGGTCAGGCAGATGAGGAAGGCCGACAGGATGGCCGGGCTGATCTCCGGCAGGATCACCTTGAAAAAGGCCTGCCGGGGGTCGCAGCCCAGGTCCAGGGCCGCTTCATACAGCTTGATATCCAGCTGCTTCAGCTTGGGGCTCACATTGAAGATCACATAGGGCACATTGAAGGCAATGTGGGCGATCAACAGAGTGGGAAAGCCCATGATGGTATCCGGCAGCCAGCTGGTGCCGTCGGCAAACCGCTGATAGGCCACGAACAGCAACATCAGGGAGATACCGGTAATGATCTCAGGGTTCACCACCGGGATGTAGGTGATGTTGGTGACCAGCAGGCGGCTTTTGCGGCTCATGGAGGCAATGCCCAGGCTGGCAGCGGTGCCCAGCACCGTGGCGATGACGGCACTCAGCAGCGCCACCTCAATGGACACCCACAGGGCGTGGAGAATGGCAGCGTTGTGGAACAGGCTGCTGTACCACTTGAGGGTAAAGCCGGTGAACAGCGAATAGCCCTTGCTCTGGTTGAAGCTGAACACGATCATGTAGGCAATGGGCAGGTACATGAAGCAGAAGAACAGGATGATGTAGACCCGCTGCATCAGGCGCAGATGTTTTGTTTTCATCAGGACACACCCTCCATCTCGTCTTCATCAAAGCTGGATGTAAAGCTCATGCACAGCAGCACGATGATCATCAGCACCAGGCTCATGGCAGAGCCCACGTTCAGGTTGTAGCTGTTGCCCAGGAACTGCATCTCGATGAGGTCGCCGATCAGCAGGTTGGAGCCGCCGCCCAGCATCCGGCTGATGACAAAGGTGGACACCGCCGGCACAAACACCATGGTGATGCCGGTGCTGATGCCGGGGACGCTCATGGGGATCAACACCCGTACCAGGGTCTTGGAGGTGTTGGCACCCAGGTCCTGGGCGGCCTCCACCAGGCTCTGGTCGATTTTGGTCATGCTGGTGTACAGGGGCAGGATCATGTAGGGCACATAATTATACACCATGCCCAGCACCACAGCACCGGAGGTGTTCAGCATGGTGTAGGGGCCCAGGCCAAAAAAGCCCAGCACCGCATTCACCGGGCCGTTGACGCTGAGCAGGCCCATCCAGGCGTAGGTACGCAGCAAAAAGTTCATCCACATAGGCAGCATCACCAGCATGAGCATGATGTGCTGCTTGTTGACCCGCAGACGGGACAAAAAGTACCCTACCGGAAAGGCAATGACCAGGCAGATGACTGTGGCGATCAGGGCCAGCAGCAGGCTGCGGGCAAACACCGATCCGTAGCCGCTGATGGAGGAAAGATTTTCCAGCGTAAAGCTGCCGCTGCCGTCGGTAAAGGCGTAGTACACCACGATCAGCAGGGGCACCACCGTAAACAGCACCATCCATACAAAGTAGGGATAGGCCAGCTTTTTATCGTAGATCTTCATGGCACATCACCCCTCGCTCCGTGCCATGATGTGGATCTCGTTGGGGCCGATCCGCATCCCGATGGTCTCGCCGGGGATGCAGGCCCGGGTGGAATGGATCAGCCACTCCCGGCCCTCGCACTCCACGTGCATCTCAAAGTGGACGCCCTTGAAGATCACGTCGTTCACCACGCCTACCAGCTGGCCCTCCACCGGGGACACCACCTCGATGTCCTCGGGGCGCACTACCACCTGCACGCTCTGCTCCCGGGCAAAGCCCCGGTCCACGCAGGGGAAGTCCACACCGGAGAAGGACACCAGGAAGTCCTTGTGCATCACGCCGTCCACGATGTTGGAATCACCGATAAAGTCTGCCACAAAGGCGTTGGTGGGCTCGTTGTAGATATCCTCCGGGGTGCCAATCTGCTGCACCTTGCCGCCGTTCATGACCACCACGGTATCCGACATGGTCAGGGCTTCTTCCTGGTCGTGAGTGACATAGATAAAGGTGATGTTCATCTCCCGCTGCAGACGCTTGAGCTCCAGCTGCATCTCCTTCCGCAGCTTCAGATCCAGTGCGCCCAGGGGCTCGTCCAGCAGCAGGATCTCCGGCTCGTTTACCAGGCTCCGTGCAATGGCCACACGCTGCTGCTGGCCGCCGGACATCTGGCTGATGCTGCGGCGTTCAAAGCCCTTCAGGCCCACCACTTCCAGCATATTGCGGACCTTGCGGCGGATGGTGTCCTCGTCCATCTTTTTCAGCCGCAGACCAAAGGCCACGTTTTCAAACACGTTCAGGTGGGGGAACAGCGCATACTTCTGGAACACCGTATTCACCGGGCGCTTATAGGGGGGCACACCGGTAATGTCCTCCCCTTTCAGCAGCACCTTGCCGGAGTTTGGCTCCAGAAAGCCTGCGATCAGCCGCAGGGTGGTGGTTTTGCCGCAGCCGGACGAGCCCAACAGCGTGACGAATTCTTTGTCATGGATGTCCAGGTTCAGCCCATCCAAAATGCGCTGCCCATCAAATTCCACCACGATATCTCGCAGTGAAACGACCACCGAGTTATCCATTATTTTCATTTCCTCCTTGTACTCAGATACGAAAAAAGACAGGGTCTTAGCCCCATCCCTCGTACCAGGGGAACCGACTCCTGCACAACATCCATGACAGTTGCAATATTGCACAGTAATTCTGCCCTGTTACCGTTTATCATAAACAATCCGCAGGCAAATGTCAATCACTCTGTCGAGGTTTGCTGAAACATTCCATCAGGCAACAAAAAAACATGCGCCGCACCGAACCTTCGGCGCAGCGCACGCAATGCCTTTAAACTGTCAAATCCTCCGCATTTTGCAGGATGGCCTGCACCACAGAACTATCCACCGAATACAGGCTGTTTTCCCCTTCCACCTGGAGGTAATAGCCGTCGGTGCCGCTGGCGTAGGTCAGGGTCTTGGTGCCGCCGGCGGTGGTCAGTTCCACGGTGGCCAGGGGTGTGGCAAAACCGCAGGCTGCCGGGTCCGCTCCATCGGCAGGGGTGATCTGGCCGGACACATAACTGGTGAGAGCCGACAGCATTTCCTGCACCCGGTCCTGGTCCACAGCGGTGTCCGGGTCCCCGGTGAACCGCCACACGGTCTGGTAGGCTTCAGAGCTGGCATCTGCCTCCTCCGCAGGCTCCGACCCGGCGGTGAGGGACACTGTGGTGCCGTCCTGCAGGGTATAAGACAGCTGCTGCACCTCTGAGGCCGTCAGCCCTGCCGGGCAGAAGCTGCCAAAGAGCCCGGCCTTGTCCAGCGCAAAGCAGGCAGACTTGCTGCCGGACACGGTATACAGGGTCTGCTCCCCTTCCCTGCACAGATACTGGTCCCCGGTGACACCATTCTGGGCCCCGAATAAAAAGGTGGTAGTCTCCCCGGCTGCTGTTACAGTCACTGTCAGCTCCGGGTTTTCCAGGCCGTAGTCCTCCCCTGCCTGAGGGGTCAGCTGCCGTTTGGCCTTGAGGGTGGAAAGGGCGGTGACCATGGTGTTGCAGGCAGAGGCGTCCAGGTGATAGTCCGGGTCCTGGGCCAGGGTCCAGCTGCCGGAATCATACTGGAGGGTAAAGGTCTGGCCCTGGTAGGTATATTGGATAGACTCCAGGTCCTGGGACGAAAAAGAGCACAGGGAGATGCTGCCCTCTTCCGCTGCACTGGAGGCCGCCTGGCTGGCAGCGTTGCTCTGGGTCACCGCCCACAGGGCCGCCCCCAGCAGGGCTGCCAGCACCACCAGCAGCCCCAGGGTGCGTCGTTTTGCTTCCATGGCTGCCTCCTTATTTCCGGCGGCGCAGCAGCACCACCACAGCCCCTGTTGCCAGCACCAGGGCCGGCAGAACAAACACGAACACCAGACCCAGGGCAGTGGCTGCCGAGGCGGACACCGTTAAAGGTTCTGCTTCCAGGGCCTTGGTATCAATGAGGATGCCGCCCTCCTGCCCGGCCAGAGAGGCCACACACCCCTGCAAAAAGGTCAGGTTGCCGGGCACCGACTGGTACAGCTGCTCGTTGTCCACGTTGGGGCAGGCCACCCACAGCACCTGGGCCCCGGTGTTGTCATTGCTGGCCCAGGCCGCCAAGGCAAAGGGGCCCTCCAGGTCTCCCTCCTCTTTTTGGGTGGTGGCGGCACCATTGACGTCCTGCTTGCTGTAGGCCTGGGTGGAGGTGTTCAGCAGGGCCTCTGCGGTCACGCCCTCGGTCTCTGTAATGGAGATGCCCTGGGCCACCGACAGCATCACCCGGGTGCTGGGGTTCACGCCCTCCAGGGCGGTGGATTCTTCCGTGGTGCCGTAATCCGGGAACAAGGAGTAGGGGTAGCCGTAGAGGGCGTGGTCTGCATCCCCCTCTACCACGATGCCGTTGACCCGGCTCAGGCCGAACTGGGCCAGCAGACTATCCAGGTTGGGGGTGGCATCGTAGGCGTTGGTGGTCACCAGGAGCTTGCCGCCCTTGTTCAGATATTCCTGGAGCATGGACACCTCATCCACCAGGCCATCATCGGCAGACAGGTCTGTGGAGGGGGCGTTGAGGATCAGCAGGCTGCAATCCTCCGGGATCTGGCTGGTCAGCAGGTCCAGGGGCTCCAGGGTAATGTTCTGGGCATCCAGGGCCTCCGTAAGGGAGCTGGTGGGTTCCTGCTCCCCGTGGTTGGTGGTGTAGTAAGCCACGGTGGTCTCTCCGCTGGTGAGCTTGTACAGGGCGGCGGTGATCTGCTTTTCGCCTCCAAAGGTCACCTTGGCAGAGCCGGTGGTGTAGTAATCAGAGTAGTCATACTCGTACAGGTCCGCCGCATCCAGCACCACGCTATTCTCCCCACTGGTAAGGATGAGGCCGCCGGCAGACAGGTCCTGGGCCCCATACTGAGCTGCAAAGGTGGGGTACAGTGCCGGGTCCTTCTGCTGCCAGGTGATATGGCTGCTCTGGGCGGCGTAGTGGTCCAGCAGCTTGGTCAGGATGGTGTCCTGGCTGCCGGTCTCGCACAGGTAGTAGATGGTCACATCCTGCTGCAGGGACTGAGCCACCTTTACAGAGGTGTCCCCCAGGGTGTACATTTTTGCCTCCGAGAGGTCAAACTCCGTGTATTTGGCAGGCAATGCCCGGACCAGCAGGTTCAGCAGCACCGCCAGCAGAATGGCCGCTGCCAGGATGGCAGTGGAGTAGACGCCGTTGCGGAACACCTTGCTGTGCAGGGAGCTTCGATCAAATTTTTTCATGGTCAGGTCCCCTCCTCTCAGTTCCAGCGGCGTTTTTCCAGCCCCTGGGCGGCAAAGAACAAAAACAGGGCCGTCACCGTCAGGTAGTACACCAGGGTGGGGATGGAAAAGCTGCTGTTGACAAACTCCTCAAAGGGCGCAAACAGGCACAGTGCACTGAGCACGGCACTGAAGGCCTCGGTGAGCCAGCTGCTGCGGAGCAAGAACAGCACCATCAGCACCACGCAGGACCCTGCAAAGGTCAGGCACCCCAGGGTAAAGCTGCGGCTGCGGAGACCGGCCACCAGGCTCAGCACCGCAGCCAGGACCGTGAACAGAGCCAGGGCCACCGCACTGCCGGCAGTGAACATATTCCGCAGACTGGGCATCATATAGGCCAGCAGCAGGGCCGCCACGCCGGACACCGCTGCAATGATCTGGTTCTCTGTAAGGCCGGAAAGGAACACCCCCAGGGCAATGGCAGCGCAGCCCAGCAAAAAGTAGCACAGCAGGGAGGCAAAGTTAGCCAGGGTGCTGGTGGCCGTGGCCCCCAGGGCCCGGAGCACCAGGATCATCACTGCGTCGGCCCCACAGGGCAGGGCGAACACCAGACACAGGGCAAAGAACTTGCCCAGCACGATGCCCCCTGCCGACACCGGGCTGGTGAGCAGCAGCTGGTCGGTGCGGCTGCGGCGTTCCTCCGCCAGGGACCGCATGGTGAGCACCGGGATATAAAACAGCAGCACAAAAATAGTGCGGTACAGGGTGTAGTAGCCAAAGTCCGGCAGACCGTAGCCCAGGTTCAGGGCCACAAAGTAGATGGCCGTGGCTCCCAGCAGAAAGGCCGTGAGCACATAGCCCATCATGCCGTGAAAGCAGCTGCGGACTTCCCGTTTGAAGATGGCATTCATGGGTCATTCTCCCTTCTGCCCGGCAGCGTCCGGGTCCGCTTGTTCTGTCAGGGCCAGGAAGATCTCCTCCAGGCTCTGGGTCTCGGCAGCCAGGGCCAGCACCGTACACCCGGCCCCTGCCAGGGCCTTGGACACAGCGGCACGGCGGTCGGTGGTGTCCTGGCTCTCGGCGGTAAAGGTCACCTGGCCCTGGTCCTCCTGCTGGATCTTTACGCTGTGGATGCCCTCCACAGCCCCCACCACCCGGAGGATGGTATCCCGGTCCCCCAGGGCTGTGACCTGCAGGCGGACACCGGGGTTCAGGGCCTCGCCCAGCTGCTCCGGGGTGCCCTCGGCCACCAGCTTGCCCTTGGAAAGGATCAGCACCCGGCTGCACACTGCCTGCACCTCACTGAGGATGTGGCTGGACAGGATCACCGTGTGGGCCTGGCCCAGTTCCAGGATCAGTTTGCGGATCTCCAGCACCTGGGCCGGGTCCAGGCCCACGGTGGGTTCATCCAGGATGATAAGGGCCGGGTCCCCCAGCAGGGCTTGGGCGATGCCCACCCGTTGGCGGTAGCCCTTGGACAGGGTGCGGATGAGCCGGGGCAGCACCTGCTCCAGCCCGGTGCGGTGGGCCGCTGTCAGCACCTGCTGTTTCCGCTGGGCCTTGGGGGTGCCCTTCAGCTGGGCCGCAAAGTCCAGGTACTCTGCCACGGTCATTTCCGGGTACAGAGGCGGCTGCTCCGGCAGGTAGCCCACCCGGGCCTTGGCCTGCTGAGCCTGCTCCGGCAAGCGGAAGCCTGCCACCGTCACCTCTCCGCTGGTGGGGGCCAGGTAACTGGTAAGGATATTCATAATGGTGGATTTGCCTGCCCCGTTGGGGCCCAGCAGGCCATAGATCTGCCCGTCCTCCACCGTGAAGGACAGATCGTCGATGGCCAGGTGCCCACCGTAGGCTTTGCTCAGATGCGATACTTCGATCACAGCAAACGCTCCTTTATCATGGATTTTTGAACTGCTATATTTTAGACGGAATTTGTGTTAGTTCTGGGGCAAAGCTGTGTACAAACCTGGAAACTCTTCCCTCTCCGGGGCCCAAAAGAGCGCAAAAAAGCACCGTCTCCCAAAGGAGACGGTGCTGAGACAGCCTATAATTACTTACGGCCGAAACGCTTGTTGAAGCGCTCAACACGTCCGCCGGTGTCAACCAGCTTCTGCTTGCCAGTGTAGAAAGGATGGCACTTGGAGCAAACTTCGACGTGGATCTCGGGCTTGGTGGAACGAGTGTTGATGACATTGCCGCAAGCGCAGGTAATGGTGCAGTCAACGTAGTTCGGATGGATACCCTGTTTCATTCTTTTCACCTCATTTCTGGTTCTGACGTACTGGGGCCATATTACAAATGTATGTGCCCATCACAACCTTCAATATCGGCTACCCCGTCGAGCGGCCTTGGAAACGATTGCCTAATTATTATAGCACGTTTTTGCCGGAATGCAAGAGGAATTTTTTGATTTTTCCGGGTTTTATCTGTTCTGCGGAGCCCCCGGCCCAGGGAGGGCAGTTCCCTCTTGCCACAGGCGGCCAAATATGATAGGATTTCTATACAATAGAATGTATCAAACAGGAGGCAACGTTATGTCCCAGACCATCTCCGTTTCTACCCGTATGGATGCCGACAGCTTCCACGATTTTGCCGTGTTCGACGTATTCCGTCATCACAAGGCTTGGCGGCGACCTGCCGCCTTTGCCCTGATCCTGCTGGTCTTTGCCGGCATCTGCCTTTCTCAGGTAGGCAAACGGCCCGGCGCCGGGCTGCTGTGCGCTGTGCTGGCCATTGTGGGCCTGGGCCTGCCGCTGGTGTACTTCGGGATGTATTTTTACAGTCTGAACCAGCAGATCAAGCGGATGCAGCTGCCCCGGCCCTTCTACCGCACCGAGCTGTCGGAGGAGGGCGTGTCCGTGTGGATGGTGGGCCAGCAGGATAAGGCCCAGCCTACCGAGCGTCACGACTGGAGCAGCCTGTACTGCGCCTACCGCCGGGCCGACTGCATCTACCTTTATGTGGAGCAGGGCAAGGCCTTTTTGCTCAACGAATCCGTGGATACGGTATGGAAGCTGCTGGCAGAAAAGCTGCCGGCAGAAAAGCTCCATGACCTGCGGAAATAAGCACTGTGCCCCGGCCCTCCGGGAGGTATGCAAGCCTCCCGGAGGGCTTTTTGCTGCCACAAAAACAAAAACCCACGCTGCGGCAAAGCAAAACGCAGCATGGGTACGGAAATAGCTTAGAAAGGGTTAACGGGCCAGGGTGTACTTATGCAGGGTCTTGCGGACTGCGCCGTTACCAGCGTACAGCTCCTTGACCATGCCCTCGATCTTCTCGCCCAGACCAACGGCGTACAGGTCCACACCGAACACATCGGCACGGCTGTACAGAGCCTTCAGGCAGCTGAAGTCCTGCTGGCCTTCCTTGACCTCCAGGGGAGCCACGATGGCCTGCAGCTCAGCCAGCAGCGGATCGGTAGAGATCTCAAAAGCCTGGCCGTTGTCGTCGATGCCCTTCAGGTAACGGGCATAGCCTGCCAGCACCAGGGGGATCAGCACCAGGTTGGACTTATCCAGGCCACGGGCCTCGTAAGCCTTGATGGTCTCGCCGAAGCGGATAGCCAGCTTCTGGGAGGTATCGGTAGCGATACGCTGGGGAGC
>CAKSXW010000049.1 GCA_934518555.1 uncultured Faecalibacterium sp.
GAACCTCCGATAAACAAAAAACGTACCCGAACCCTTTTTCGTAAAGAATTGGGTTCGAGTACGAACTGTATGGTGGACGGTACAGGACTCGAACCTGTGACCTCCTGCACGTCAAGCAGATGCTCTACCAGCTGAGCTAACCGTCCATACGTCATATCGACTTGGATAGTTTATCACACTTTCAGCCGGAATGCAAGACTTTTTTACAATTTCTCGCAAAATATTTTCAGTGACTCACAGAGCCTTCCGGACGATATCATACAGCACCGGTTTCATGTTGTCGATATGATCGGGCTTTCCCTCCAGGATGCTGGTGTAGCACACCGACATACACATACTGCCCAGGGCCGTGATGCGCTGGTAGATCTCCCGTTCGGTACGGCCGGCCATCTCCGGGCTGGTGAGCACCACATTCAATAAGGTACGCATCAGAGGCTCTGCCTCCCGGCTGGCCTCGATCTGGTCCAGGCCCGGCCACTCGAAATTCCGCTCCAGGAACCGCAGCACCAGAGTATCCTTCCGCAAAGCCTCGATGATATGGTCGATCACCGCCACCATCTTATCGGCAAAGCTCCCCTGCTGCATTTCCTGTTCCACGGCCTGGCAGGCATCACTGAGCAGCTGGTAGCTCACCCGCCCCAGCAGGGCCTG
Organism: uncultured Faecalibacterium sp.; assembly: GCA_934518555.1. Classification (GTDB taxonomy): domain Bacteria; phylum Bacillota; class Clostridia; order Oscillospirales; family Ruminococcaceae; genus Faecalibacterium. Next base: position 652 of record CAKSXW010000049.1, read on the forward strand.
CATCACGGCACCTTTATCCTGGAAATACAGATAAAAGGTGCCCTTGGCCACCTTGGCCCGGCTGGTAATGTCCTCCACGCTGGTCTTGGCGGTGCCCCGTTCTAAAAACAGCTCGTAGGCCGCATCCAACAAGGCTCGCCGCTTTTCCTGTTTCTTCCCTTCCACGGTACTCATGCTGTGGGTCGATTCCTCTTTTCTCTCATTTTCTCACGTTTGTTCGTGTTGTCTCAATTATTTTAGCAGTGTCGGCCCATTTGTGCAAGCCCGGTCTCCTATACAATCTCAAGCCCGTGATAAAAAAACTGACTTTTGGTCATTTTTCTGCTTGACACCGGGTCCGTCCTGGTTATAATAGTGTTTGCTTGGAAATGACCAACAGTCATTTTTGAGTCAGTGTTAACCATTATCGACTATGGAGGGTTCCCATGAAAACGATTGCACAGGGCATTGTGCGGTTCCGGAAGCTGATCCTGACAGTAGCGTTGCTGCTGTTGATCCCTTCCGCTATCGGCGCAGTTGCCACCCGCATCAACTATGATATCCTCACCTACCTGCCCCAGGACCTGGATTCCATGATCGGCGAGGTAGCCTTGGAGGATGACTTTCATCTGGCGTCCACCGGTATGATCACGGTGGAAGGCCTGCCGACCAACGAACTGATCGCCATGAAAAAGGACATCGAGGCTGTGCCCGGTGTCACCCAGACCTTCTGGCTCAGCGACGTGATAGACCCCAGCATCCCCACCGAGATGCTGCCGGCCTCCGTACAGCAGTTCATGTTCGGCAAAAACGATTCCACCATGCTCATTGTCCGGTTTGACGCTCCCAGTGCCAGCGACGAGACCATGAACGCCGTCAGCCAGATCGAAAAGCTGCTGCGGAAGGATTGCTTCTTTGGCGGCATGAGCGTCATCCTGCAGGACACCAAGGCCCTGGTGAACCAGGAAATGCCCTTGTACATCCTGATCGCCGTAGGTGCCAGCCTGCTGGTGCTGTTCCTCTCTCTGGAAAGCACCATCACTCCCCTGCTGTTCATGCTGGGGCTGCTGTTCCCCATTGCCTACAACTTTGGCACCAACATCTTCCTGGGCCAGATCAGCTACATCACCGAGGCTCTGGCCACCGTGCTGCAGCTGGGCGTCACCATGGACTTTTCCATCTTCCTGCTGCACCGCTACCAGGAGGAAAAGGAGCTGCGGTCCTCCAATGAGGAGGCCATGGTCAGTGCCATCTGCAAGACCATGACTTCCATTTCCGCTTCCAGCCTTACCACCATTGCAGGCTTCCTGGCACTGTGCGCCATGCGCCTGACCCTGGGCCGGGATATCGGCATTGTCATGGCCAAGGGCGTGGCCCTGGGCGTCATCTGCACGGTGGTGATCCTGCCGGCCCTGATCCTTTCCTTTGACCGGCTGGTGGAAAAGTACAAGCACCGCACCATCATCCCCAAGCTCACCAAGCTCAGCTACTTTGTATCGTCCCACGCTGCTCCTATCGTAGCAGTCTTTATCCTGATCCTGGTCCCCTTTATCGTGGCCCAGAGCAAGACCGAAGTGTACTACACCCTGTTCGACTCCCTGCCCCAGGACCTGGTGGGCATCGTGGGCACCAACAAGCTGGGGGAGGACTTCGGCATGACCACCAGCCACTTTATCCTGGTCCATGACGATCTGACCGCCACCCAGGTCAGCGACCTGTGCGATGAGATCAACGACGTGGACGGCATCACCCAGGTGGTGAGCCTGGATTCCATCACCGGCCCCGGCTTCGACACCTCTCTGGTGCCGGACGGCGTGATGGAGATCCTGCAGTCCGGCGGCTACAAGCTGATTTTGGCCAACAGCTCCTACAAGACCGGCACCGACGCCATCAACAGCCAGCTGGACCAGATGATCAGCCTGATCAAGGCGGTGGATCCGGAGGGCGTTATTACCGGCGAGGGTGCCATGACCAAGGACCTGATCGAGGTGGCCAACGTGGACTTCCAGAACGTCAATGTCTGGTCCATCCTGGCCGTTCTGGTCATCATCGCCCTTTCCTTTAAGAGTCTGTCCATCCCGGTGCTGCTGGTGGCCAGCATTGAGGCCGCCATCTCCATCAACATGGGCATCCCCTACTTTACCGGTGCCCAGCTGCCCTTTATTGCCAGCATCGTCATCGGCACCATCCAGCTGGGTGCTACGGTGGACTACTCCATCCTGATGACCACCCGTTACCACGAGGAGCGTGCCTTTGGCCGCACCCCCAAGGAGGCGGCTCAGCAGTCTCTGGAGCACTGCAGCCAGTCCATCCTGACCAGCGGCCTTACCTTCTTTGCCGCCACCGTAGGCGTGGCTGCCATCAGTAAGATGGAGCTGCTGAAGAGCATCTGCCTGCTGATCTCCCGAGGCGCACTGATCAGTATGGCCGTCATTCTGGTGGTGCTGCCTGCCGCCCTGATGCTGTGCGACTGGATCATCCGCCACACCACCCTCAAATGGATGGTACCTGCTTCTGCCAACGCCAAGAAATCTGAAAAGGAGTAATCTGCCATGAAAAAATCGCTTCGTATTGCCAGTGCGGCGCTGGCTGTCACCCTCGCCGCCAGCTGCGCTATGCCTGCCTTTGCCCTGGGCAGCAGCTTTTCCAAGAGCGAGACCGTGTACGCCGTGATGAATGGCGACGGCTCCATTAAGAGCACCACCGTCAGCGAGCACCTGTACAACGCCGCCGGCCTGTCCGGTGTTACCGATAAGAGCACCCTTACCAACATCCAGAACACCGAGAGCAGTGCCCAGTTTACCCAGAACGGTGAGGAGCTGGTGTGGGACACCGACGACACCGATGTGTACTACAAAGGCACCACCGACAAGGCCCTGCCCATGGATGTGAAGGTCACCTACGCTCTGGACGGCCAGGAGGCTGCCCTGGAGGACCTGATCGGTAAAAGCGGTCATCTGACCGTTACCGTGAGCCTTACCAACAACGAGACCGACACCCTGGAATTGAACGGCACCAGCCGTACCATCGTCACCCCTCTGGTTTCTGCCGTGGGCGTGATCCTGGGCAGCGAGGCCTTCAATGTCACCGCCGCTCACGGCGTGGTAGAGAGTGCCGCCAAGAGCAATGTGGCTGCCTTTGTGACCCTGCCCGGCGTCCGGGAGGCCCTGTCCGGCCTGCTGCCCGATGAAGTAGACAGCCTGGAGGACTACCTGCAGGATACCGTTACCGTGGAGGCCGATGTCACCGAACTGACCTGCCCCCAGATCATGGTGGCCTGCGCCACCAGCACCGCTGCCCTGGGCACCGATAATGTCTTTGACCTGAGCAGCGTTACCGACCTGACCGACGGCATTGCCCAGCTGAACGACGCCATGAGCCAGTTGCTGGATGGTGCTGGCCAGCTGGTGGACGGTACCGTCCAGCTGGCCGCCGGCGCACAGACCCTCCGGGACGGTGCCAACGCCCTGGACAGCGGCCTGGGCCAGCTGACCAACGGCCTGGACACCCTGAGTTCCAACAACGCCGCCCTGGATTCTGCTGCCCAGCAGGTGGCCGACGGAGTGCTGGCTTCTGCCAACAAGACCCTGAAAGAGGGGGGCCTCATTGACCAGGACATGACCTGGAGCAACTACGCCGCCGTCATCGACAACATCCTGACCATGAACGACCGGACCCTGGCTGCAGGCCGCCACAAGATCGTGCGGACCGTGTGGGAGCAGGCCCCCAGCTTCAAGGACAGCCAGCTGGACCTGGCACTGTACCTGGCTGCCACCAAGACCAACCATGACCTGGAAGCTGCCCTGAAGCTGATGCAGAGCTATGACTGCTCCATGATCAATGGTCTGGTGCAGCTGCTGACAGACCCCTCCGCCAAGGCCACCGTGAAGGAAGAGCTGAAGTACCAGGTGGAGAACAGCCAGGATATGGCTGACATCCGTGCCTTAAAGACCAGCCTGGCCCAGATCCAGCTCTTTGTTTCCAGCGTGAACCAGTACACCGACGGTGTGCAGACTGCCGCCAACGGTGCCCACTCTGCCAAGGACGGCAGTGCCCAGCTGGCCGCCGGCACCCAGACCCTGTACGACGGTGTGACCACCCTGAAGGACGGTTCTCACCAGCTGAACGACGGCCTGAACCAGTTCAACGACGAGGGTATCTCCAAGCTCACCGGTGCTCTGGATGCTGACCAGCTCCAGGACCTGAAAACTGTGGTGGAGGCCATGACCGACCGTCTGGAGGACTACAACAGCTTTGCCGGTGCCCCGGAGAGTGCTGAGTGCAGCGTGAAGTTCGTCTACAAGACCGCCGAGACCGTGGCTGCCCCCAATGTGGAGGTTGCTGAGGCCGATACCGCCAAGACCGGCAATATCTTTACCCGGCTGTGGCAGCGCATCGTGAACCTGTTCAAGTTCTGATCGACATTTCCGAGTTCGTTTTCGTTGAACCTCTTTTCATACGCCAAAGGCCCCCGCCGTGAAGTACGGTGGGGGCCTTTGGCTTGTATTTCTCATGGAGGTGTGGTATTCTGTATCTGCAGCCGCAAGGCTGCGGCGCTGTCTGCTCATGCAGGTGGTCATGCTTCTTTTCCGGAACCGCTTGTCCTCGTTTTGAGAGCGAACGCAGGCGTGGACGGGAACGAACTTTTTTGAAGTGGAACTCCCCCAGCCTGCGGGTGAAGGGAGGGATGTCCAATGTCTCTTACGGATGTTTTTGCGTTGTTGGCCCTTGTCGTCAGTTTGCTGATGCTGCTGGTCACCACCGTCCACGTGACCTTTGAGATCACATGGAAACTTTCGCATGAGAAAGACAAACATAACAAAAAAGATTGACCGCCCACAGTTTTCCCCAACTCGGCGGTCAATCTTTGACCTCAGGAAAGGAAGCTGATCCGCTGAGCGGCCAGCGCCTTTTTCTGATTTCAGTATACACGCTGCACCGTTGTTTGTCAAGTTGACAGCCCGGTGCAGTTTTTTAGTGGATCAAATTTACAAATACTGGGCACAGCACGGCGGTGAGCACACCAGCCACGGCGATGGACAGGCCGCTCATGGCACCCTCTACCTCGCCCATCTGCAGGGCTTTGCTGGTGCCCACGGCGTGGGCGGCGGTACCAATGCCCACCCCCTTGGCAATGGGGTCGGTGATGTGGAATACCTTGCACACGGTCTCGGCCAGCAGGTTGCCGACAATGCCGGTCAGGATCACCACAGCACCGGTCAGGGCTGCAATGCCCCCCAGCTCGGCGGCCACATCCATGCTGATGGCAGTGGTAACGGACTTGGGCAGCAGGGTGGCGTACTGCTCCTGGGTCAGGTTCAGGCCCAGGGCCAGCACCAGGGCACTGCCCAGGCTCACCAGGGTGCCAACAGCAATTCCGGCCAGGATAGCCGGGGCATTGGCCTTCAGCAGGTCCAGCTTTTCATACAGTGGGATGGCCAGGGCCACGGTGGCCGGCAGCAGCAGGTAGTTCACCGGGGCGGCGCTGGCCTTGTAGTCCCCATAGGGGATGCCGCACACCGAAAGGAACACGATGACAAAAATGCTGCCCAGCAGTAGGGGGTTGAACAGAGCCTTTCCGGTAGCCTTGTTGATCAGAGTGCCCAGACCAAAGGCTGCCAGGGTCAGCAGAACGCCCCAGGCCGCCGACCCGGGCAAAAAGTCATTCAGCAGCTGCATCATTGTCAGCCTCCTTTTTGTTGCGGCCGGTCAGGGCCTGGGTGGTCTTGCCTGCACTTGCCATCACCAGCACCGTCACCGGGATGATGGCGATCAGGATGGGCAGCAGCAGCTGGCCCATCTCAGCCCACAGCTCCATGACACCAGCAGCTGCCGGCACAAACAGCAGGGGGAAGATGCCCGTAAGGTAGGTGCCCACCTCCTTCACGTCCTCCAGCTTCACCAACCGGAAGTTCAGGGCCAGCAGCAGCAATACCAGGCCGTAAACACTGGCAGGCACCGGCAGCGGCAGCACTGCGTGGAGCACCTCGCCCAAAAAGCAGAAGGCTAAGATCCGGGCAAACTGAAATATATACTTCGTAAAAATTTCTCCTTTCATCCAGTCCCCAACCGTGGGACACAAGGTCATACTAAGCTAAAAGTATACCGCAGCGTCGGACGTCCTGCAACCGTAAAACCGCCCAAGATTTTCCCCGTGCTTCGTCAGGAATTGTACAAAAAAAAGACGCACCATAGTAACGGTGCGTCTTGCGGCGGCGGTTCAGATCACATAATCGTTTCCGGCCTGATCCGGCAATGCCAGGTCTGCCAGGGTGATGTGGCCAAAGTAATCAGAGATCCGGTCGTTGAGGCCCTTCCACATCTCATAGGTGCGGCAGTCTGCCATACGGGGGCAGACAGAGGCCCCGGGGGTCAGGCAGCTTACAGGGGCCAGGCTACCCTCGGTAAGCACCAGGATCTCCTCCACCGTGTACTGGTCCGGGTTACGGGTAAGGCGGTAGCCGCCGCCCTTGCCCCGGAGCCCCTCCAGAAAGCCGTTCTGCACCAGCACCTTCAGGATGTTCTCCAGATACTTCTCCGAGATCTCCTGCCGGGCTGCCACCTCCTTGAGGGGAACATATTTTTCAGACTGATGCTCCGCCAGGTCGATCATCACACGCAGCGCATAGCGTCCTTTGGTGGAAACGATCATAAAAGGTACCCTTCCTTCCCACAAAAATGTTTTAACCTATTATACAACAGGGTAAATCAGATTTCAATCCCACTTTTTTGCAAAATACCATTGACAACCGGGGCCAAAGGGGCTATAATGCCATCAAACCCACAAATCAAATCGGTTTAAAGGAATAAATCATTCACCGGGACCATCCCGGCCCGGCAGGGCATCATGGCTCTGCCCTACAAGTATCAGAGAGGGGATCGTATTATGAGCAAGATCTATACTTCCGCAGACCAGCTGATCGGCCACACTCCGCTGCTGGAGCTGACCCACCTGGAAGCCCAGCTGGACCTGCCTGCCCGCATCCTGGCCAAGCTGGAATACTTCAACCCTGCCGGGTCGGTGAAGGACCGCATTGCCAAAAAGATGATCGACGACGCCGAGGCAAAGGGCCTGCTGAAAAAGGGCTCTGTCATCATTGAGCCCACCTCCGGCAACACCGGCATCGGCCTGGCTGCTGTGGCTGCCGCCAAGGGCTACCGCATCATCATCGTCATGCCCGAGACCATGAGCGTGGAGCGCCGCCAGCTGATGAAGGCCTACGGTGCCGAGCTGGTGCTCAGCGACGGTGCCAAGGGCATGAAGGGTGCCATTGCCAAGGCCGATGAACTGGCCAAGGAGATCCCCAATTCCTTCATTCCCGGCCAGTTCGTGAACCCTGCCAACCCCCAGGCCCACATTGAGACCACCGGCCCCGAGATCTGGGCCGACACCGACGGTAAGGTGGACATCTTTGTGGCAGGCGTGGGCACCGGCGGCACCATCACCGGTGTGGGCAAGTACCTCAAGAGCCAGAACCCGGACGTGAAGGTAGTGGCCGTGGAGCCTGCCTCCTCTCCGGTGCTGAGCAAGGGCACCGCCGGGGCCCACAAGATCCAGGGCATTGGTGCCGGCTTTGTGCCGGAGGTGCTGGACACCACCGTCTATGACGAGATCATCCCGGTGGAAAACGACGACGCCTTTGCCACCGGACGTCTGGTGGGCCACAAGGAGGGCGTACTGGTGGGCATCTCCTCCGGTGCCGCCGTCTGGGCTGCTGTGCAGCTGGCCAAACGCCCGGAGAATGCCGGCAAGAACATTGTGGTGCTGCTGCCCGACACCGGGGACCGCTACCTGTCCACTCCTCTGTTTGCAGAGTAAGCATTCTGTGGTTTTCGCACCGCTGTGCATTGCACAGCGGTGCTTTTTTGTGTTACAATAGCTCCATCAAAAAATCGGGAGAATCCGCTCATGAACTATTACGCCGCCCCTATGGAGGGGCTTACCGACCGGGTCTGGCGGCAGGCCCAGCAGCGGTGGTTCGGCCCTCTGGGCACCGCCGACCGCTACTACGCCCCCTTTCTTTCTCCGCCGGAAAACCGGGTGCTGATCCCCAAAAAGATGGCAGAGCTGGCCCCGGAGGCCAACCCCGGTGCCCCGGTGATCCCTCAGCTGCTGGCTAAGGACGGGGACCTGGCAGCCTGGATGATCCATCAGCTGCGGGACCTGGGTTATACGGAGGTGAACCTGAACCTGGGCTGCCCTGCCGGCACTGTCACCGCTAAGGGCAAGGGCTCCGGCATGCTCAGGGACCCTGCTGTGGTGGATGCTTTTCTGGGCCAGGTGTTTGCCGGGGCCCCGGGGCCCATCTCGGTCAAGACCCGGCTGGGCGTCCAGCAGCCGGAGGAGTTTGCCGCCATTCTGGAGGTATACCGCCGCCACCCCATTTGTGAGCTGACCATCCACCCCCGGGTCATGCGGCAGCAGTACCGGGGCCAGGCGGACCGGGGGGCCTTTGCTGCCGCCCTGCCCGGCTGCCCCATGCCGGTGTGCTACAACGGCGACGTTACCACCCCGGAGGACCTCTTAGCCCTGGAGGCACAGTTCCCCACCTTGTCCGGTATCATGGTGGGCCGGGGCCTTATTGCAGACCCGGCTCTGCTGCGCCGGGCCCGGGGCGGCCCGGCAGCCACCCGGCAGGAACTGCACGGCTACCTGGACCAGCTGTACCAGGGCTACAGCCAGCTGTTTGGCTCTGCAGGCTGCGCTGTGAGCCGGATGAAGGCCCACTGGTTCTACCTGATCCATCGGTTTGCCGGGTCCGAAAAGCTGGAAAAGCAGCTCCGCAAGGCCCGGGAGCCCTGGGAGTACGAGGTGCTGGTCAACCAGATCTTTACCCTGCCCATGGTGGAGAGCCCCCAGTAAGCTCCCTTCCGGCAGCAAAAAAGCCCACCGTCATTTGCAGACAGTGGGCCGGAAAAGGACCTGTGGTTATACGTTAAGGTAATTCCGCAGCATGGCCTGGAGCAGGTCGTCACGATCCACCTTGCGGATCATGGCACGGGCATTCTTATAGGTCGTGATGTAGGTGGGGTCCTCGGACAGGATATAGCCCACCAGCTGGTTGACCGGATTGTATCCTTTTTCCTTCAGTGCATCGTACACCTGTTGTACGATCTCGTGGATCTCATAATCCTTGCGGTCATGGATCGAAAAAATAGTGGTCGCTTCGCCCACGGTATCTCCCCCCTTCGGATGAACTCGGTATTATTGTACACGAATTGCGCCGAAACATCAAGATAAACGCTGCATATTTGCACACAATCCACAAAATCCTCAGAAAGTTTCATGCAACATGAAAGGACGCCGCCCCACCCGGGGCCCGGCGGAAGGAGCATTTTATGATCTTTGGCATTGGCTGTGACACCTGCTGGATCCCCCACCTGGAAAAAAGCCTTACCGGCCCCCATGCCGCCGCCTTTGTCCGGCGTGTGTACGGCCCGGAGGAGGCCCAGCAGCTGGATCTGGCCCAGCCCCTGCCGGAGGGACGGCCCGGGGCCCATAGGCTGGCCAGTGCTGCCGCCAACTTTGCCGCCAAGGAGGCCTTTCTCAAAGCGGCAGGCACCGGTCTCCGGGAGCCCTTTGCCCTCCGGGACATCCAGGCCCTGCGGCTGGAGAACAGTGCCCCGGTCTACCGCTTTTCCGGTGCCACCGCCCAGTGGGTGCAGCAACGGGGCCTGCAGGCCCATTTGTCCCTGAGCCACGACGGAGACATGGCCCTGGCCTTTTGCATCCTGGAGGCCCCGGGGGAAAGTTGACCGCCCCCACTGCATAGAATGGAATACGCTCCGCTGCATAACCAGCCCCCTCTCTGCTCATACTGACAGCAGCAGGGAGGGCCGCCCCGGCACCGTCAGCGGCCCCCAGGGCACACAGGGAGGGAGATTCCATGGAAGTACACAGAGGAGAAGTGTTTTACGCCGATCTTTCACCGGTGGTCGGCTCCGAGCAGGGCGGCATCCGCCCAGTGCTCATTGTGCAGAACGAGATCGGCAACCGGCACAGCCCCACCGTCATCGCCGCTGCCATTACATCCCGGCTGGACAAAGCCCGGCTGCCCACCCACATCAACATCCGGGCAGCGGACACCGGCCTTGCCAAGGACAGCGTGGTGCTGCTGGAGCAGATCCGCACCCTGGACAAACACCGTCTCCGGGAGCGGGCCGGCCAGATCACCCCTGCCGACCAAAAACGGGTGGACCAGGCCCTGGACGTAAGTTTGGGGCTTACCTCCTACTGACTCAAACGCCCCTGCCGCAGGCTGCGGCAGGGGCGTTTTGTACCCGGCACATAAAACAAAACGCAGGCAGCACCGTGGAAAGGAGGAGGAAAGCGGTGCTGCCTGCCATATAGAGACCCCTGAATCGTTGCGGCGTATCAGGAGAGGTTTGGTAGTCTGTTCGCCGTCTCTGGCGGTTGCCATGGCATGGAACGGGGAACAGTTTTTAATGGGGACCCACTGTGTGCCGCTGCTGCGGCCCCACCTGCAGGTAAAGTGCCTATCATGGCCTTCAGGAGAAGCGAGCGGAGGTCTGGGGGAGCTTCGTCTTGCGCCTCTCTGTCTGTGATCTTAGTATACCGGACATTCGTGGCAAATCTTTGTGGACTTTTTGAACAATTTGAAAACCCATCCCATCATTTTCGCCCCTTTGTTGGGGGCTGCCGGGCCTTTCCCCCCGTTCCGACACAGGCAGGCCATGCCTCAGCCAAAAAGGGCCCCTGCACAGAAAGTGCAGGGGCCCTTGAGGTTCTTGGTATTTTGCCAGCGGATGCTTAGCCGCCGCAGCTCTCGCAGTGCTCGCAATCCTCTTCCAGCTTGCCCACGATGGGTTCCGGATCGATGCCCTGACGACGGTAGTAGTCAGACAGAGCGGCCTTGACAGCCTGCTCGGCCAGAACAGAGCAGTGGACCTTTACGGGGGGCAGACCCTCCAGGGCCTCCACCACAGCCTTGTTGGTCAGCTTCAGGGCCTCATCCACGGTCTTGCCCTTGATGAGGTCGGTAGCCATGCTGCTGGTGGCAATGGCAGCACCGCAGCCGAAGGTGAGGAACTTGACGTCCACGATCACATTGTTCTCGATCTTCAGGTACATCCGCATGATGTCGCCGCACTTGGGGTTGCCCACTTCACCCACGCCGTTGGCGTCGGGCAGCTCACCCACGTTGTGAGGGTTTGCGAAATGCTCCATGACCTTTGCACTGTACATGCTTGCCATAATTACTGTTCTCCCTTCAGGCTGAACTGACGAGCCTTGTTCTGACCCTGCAGCCACATACAACTCATTGCACGGCGGCGGGGGATGACCTCCTCCAGCACGTCACACAGATACTTTACTTCTTCCATGGTGTTCTGGGGACCAAAGGTGAACCGCATGGAACCATGGCCGATCTCCTCCGGCACACCAATGGACAGCAGCACATGGCTGGGGTCCAGGCTGTCGGAGTTGCAGGCAGAGCCGGTAGAGGCGCAGATGCCGTGCATATCCAGATCCAGCAGGATGGTCTCGCCCTCCAGGCCCGGGAAGCTGATGTTCACGTTGCCGGGCAGGCGGTGCTCCAGGCCGCCGTTGAGGCGAGCCTCGGGGATGTTCTTCAGCACACGGTCGATCACGTAGTCCCGGAGCTGCTGCTCGTGGGACATCCGCTCTGCCAGGTGGCTGGTGGCAATCTCCAGAGCCTTGCCCATGCCGGCGATGCCGGCCACGTTCTCAGTGCCGGCACGGTGACGGGCCTCCTGACTGCCGCCGTCGATAAGGTTCTGGGGCCACACGCCCTTGCGGCAGTACAGAACGCCTACGCCCTTGGGGCCGTTGAACTTATGGGCACTCATGGACAGCATATCCACGCCCAGGTCCTGGACATCCACCGGGATGGCACCCACAGCCTGCACGGCGTCGGTGTGCATCCACACCCCATGCTTGTGGGCGATCTCGGCGATCTCCTTGATGGGCTGGATGGTGCCGATCTCGTTGTTGGCCATCATGATGCTCACCAGAGCGGTGTCGGGGCGGATGGCAGCCTCCACATCCTCCGGGCGGATATAGCCCTCGGAGGTAGGCTTGATATAGGTCACCTCAAAGCCCATGCGCTCCAGGGCAGCCATGCTGTGCATGATGGCGTGGTGCTCAAAGGCACTGGTGATCAGGTGCTTTTTGTTCTGGCGGGCCTTGGTAAAGGCAGTGCCCTTCACGGCCCAGTTGTCGGCCTCGGAGCCGCAGCCGGTAAAGAAAATCTCTGCCGGGGCAGCGTTGATGGCCTTTGCCACCTGGGCACGGCCGGTATCCACAAATTCCTTTGCCTCGTAACCAACGCTGTAATGGCTGCTGGGGTTGCCGCAGGCACCGCTCAGGGCCTCCACCATAACGGCCAGCACTTCCGGAGCGCAGGCGGTGGTAGCAGCATTATCCAGGTAGACCACTTTTTCCATGTTTTCCATCGGAACGATCCTTTCCTTATGAATGCGTCTGCCGGGGTCAGGAACCTCTTGCCGCAGGCGCAGAATCCTTTTGACGGATAAGTTATACCATACCATCTCCTAGTATGTCAATAGGAATACAGGAAATTCATGATTCCGTTACAATCAGCGGCCTTTTTTGGTCAGCTTCCCCAGCAGCACCTTCCATTTGGGGTAGCCCCACCGCTTATCCTGGGCAAAATCATCTGCCAGCTTCCAGGGGAAGGGGCTGCCGTCAAAATAGAGGTTCCCGGCCTCGTCCACCCGGTCCAGCTTTTTGGGCAGATAATCCTCGTCATAGTAGCTTTTGCGGCGGTCCGGCAGGACCCAGTGGAGGGTGCCGTCCGGGTCCATGTGGTCCGCCCACACCCCAAACACAAAGGTAGCCGCCTCGCCGTAGCAGTGCTGCTCCATCCGGATGGCCCCGTCGTAGTAGAACTTAATGACTTCCAGGGTGCCGGATTCCTTTTTGCCGTCCCGACCCAGGGTGGGGCGGTAGTCCTGCTGGTAGCGGCAGCCGCAGTGGCTGCCGGCAAAATCTTTTGCATGAAATTCCATGGTGGCTTCCTTTCTGTTGTGGGTTTGCGCTTCTTATTAAAGTAAGCAGCTTTTCGTGGAACGATCTGGAAGTTCCTCCGCTGTGCTCTGGGTATTTTGAGACCCTCTCAGTCAAAGCCTGACAGCTTTGCCAGCTCCCCCGAGGAGGGAGCTTTTTGCCATCTTCCGACCAACGCCTGATAAGATCTTAAAAATGCCCCTCAAAATCTCCCTCGATCTCATAGGGCCAGCTCAGGATGCCCCCCAGGTCGTAGAGGGTCGTGTACCCCAGGGCCTCCAGCTTCTGCACGGCGTCGGCACTGCGGCGGCCGGTGCGGCAATACACCAGCCAAGGGGCCTCCTTGTCCGGCAGCACTTCCTGGGCCCGGTCGGTGATCTGGCCCAGGGGCAGCAGCAGGGCCCCGGGGATGTGGCCCACAGCGTATTCGTCCGGCTCCCGCACATCCACGGCCCGGGCCTTGCCGGAATCCAGCAGGCGGATGGCCTCTGCAGGGGTGATCTTTTCGATCATGGTATCAACTCCTTGTTCGCTTCAATGTTCCATCCTATGATAGCAGAGGTTTTTTGTTTGCACAAGAGTTTGGCTTTGCAAAAAGCCTGCGCCGTGCTATACTAAGGGGGATAAGGAGAGGACACCATGAAATTTTCCACCAAAAGCCGCTACGCCCTGCGCCTGATGGCCGAACTGGCCCGGTATGCCCCGGGCACCACTGTGAGCCTGAAGGAGATCAGCGAGCGGCAGAACCTCAGCCTGAAATACCTGGAACAGATCGTTACCCCCCTGGCCCGGGTGGGTCTGGTAAAAAGCGAGCGGGGCAGCCAGGGCGGCTACCGCCTGACCAAGGACCCGGTGGACTACACCGCCGGCGAGATCCTCCGTGCCATTGAGGGCAGCGTGGCCCCCATCCCCTGCCTGGGCAGCCAGACCAACGAGTGCCCCATGTCGGAGCAGTGCTTCACCCTGCCCTTCTGGGCCGGGCTGGATGAGGTGATCAACCAATACATCGACAGCGTCACCCTGGAGCAGCTGGCCAGCCAGCTGCCTTCCGTGGACCCGGTGGGGAAAAATGAGGGCTGCTGCAGCTGCAGCACAAAAAATGAAAAATAAGGCTTGACATTCCCTTGGGGATAAGCTATAATAAGCAAGCATTCAGCGAATGCAGCTTATAGGGGTATAGCTCAGCTGGTAGAGCAGCGGTCTCCAAAACCGCGTGCCGTGAGTTCGAAACTTACTACCCCTGC
>CAKSXW010000050.1 GCA_934518555.1 uncultured Faecalibacterium sp.
TTCGGGCGCATCTATGTGGTGCCCATAGCGTAGTCGGTTAACGCGCCAGATTGTGGATCTGGAGACCGTGGGTTCGAATCCCACTGGGCACCCCACCAAAAAGTCCGCTGTTGAAAAACAGCGGACTTTTTTTGTAAACAACGCTCCCCTGGGTTCCGAGGTTTCGGTGCCCAGGGGAGCGTTTTGGTTTTTACTGGTTCATCTGCTGCAGGATCCTGGCGATCTCTGCGTTGGAGTAGCCCTCCTTTTGCAGGGCCGACCGGATGGCCAGGTCACTCTGGCCCCGGTTCCGCAGCAGAGACGCCGTAAAGGGCACCAGGTCCCCGGGCACTGCTGCTCCACTCCCGCCGGAGCCGCCGAGGCGGCTGCTGTTCTTGCCGCTGTTCCGGGCAGCGTTTCCGGCCGCCTGGCTGGCCTTCTGACGGGCATCGGACTGCTTCAGGGCCCACTGGCCCTTGGCGATGTTCAGCTTTTCCGCCGCAATGTTATTGTTGAAGGCCTGCTGCTTCAGGGCGTCCTCATAGGCCCTTTGGCTGGCGTCGTTCTCGTACCGCTGCTGGGCCAGCTTGTCCTGCCGCTGTTTTTCCTGCATCTGCTGGCTCCAGGCGGTGTCGGCACGGTCCGCCTGGTAGGCCCGGGTGCCGGAGTAGATGTTGTACCCGGTGTTCAGCAGACTGCCTGCCAGGGTGCCCAGGCCCGTGGTGCCGCTGATGGCCATCTGGATGGCATCCCCGATGACCCCCAGCACCGTCATGAACCCGTTGAAGGCCTGCTGCTGCCGTCTGGCCCGGGCCTGCTCCTGGTCCGTGTAGTAGCCGTGAAGGGTGTCCAGGCGGCTCAGGTAGTCCTGGTACTGGCCGTAGTCCTGGGCGTAGGCCTTGTTGTAGTCCTCCCCCTTCTGCTGCAGCTGGGTGTAGTAATCCGAAAGCTGCCGGTTGTACTGATCCTGAGCACTCTGCTCCTGGGCGTTCAGCTGATCCAGCCGGGACACCAGCTCATCGCCGCCGCTGGTGTAGGTATCCAGTGCCAGGCTGTACAGGGTGGGGATGGCGTCGTTCAACGCTCCCATCTGCTGCTGATAGGCCTGCTGGGCGGCACTGGTGGCGTAACTGGAGCCATAGCCTCCGGTAAGGGCTGCCGCCTGGGCCGCTGCGTCTGCGCTGGCGTTGTGGGCGTTCTGGGTGTACTGCTGGGCATACTGCCGATACAGTGGGTCCTGGGTGTAGTGGTATTGGAACTGCTCCCGTCCCAGCAGCTGGCCCAGCAGGCCGTCGATGCGGTCCTGGTAGCCGCTCTGGTAGGCCCCGGGACGCTGGTCCTGCCATTCCTTCAGGGCATTGGCGGCGTCGGTGACGCTCTGACCGGGGCGGTAGCTGGCCCCTGCCATGGCGTTTTCCACCTGCTTGCGGTCCTCCAGGCCGTCGGTGTCGTAGCTGTTCTGGGCCGCCGGGGACCGCCCGGAGTCCAGCAGTTCTTCTTTCTTCTTTTTGGTTGCCATAAGCCTTCTCCTTTCCCCTGCTCAGAGGTTCCCCAGCTTGGTGCGGAGCTGCTCCGACATATTTTCCACGTCCAGGTTGGTCAATACATACTGCAGCTGCTCCTGCATCTGATACAGATACCCTCGCAGGGCCCGGGCATCCTCGGGGTCCATTTTCTCACTCAATTTCGGCAGACCAATCCGGTCCAGGCCGTTTACACTTGCCATGGTTGTTCCTCCTGTCCATTTACCAGGCCGCCCTTTGCCGGGGCCAGGTCCTTTGCCAGCCCACGCAGGGTGATCTGGCCCTTGCCCTGCAGCCGGAGCCGCAGAGTGCCGTGACGCCGGGGTACCAGCTGCAGATCATAGCAGCGGCGTTTCTCCTCCACCGTCAGGGCCGCTGCCTTCTCCCAGGGGCCGCCGTCGTAGCTAAGGCTCACCTCCAGGGTGCTGCGGCATTCTGCATCCAGCCGCAGGGTCAGCCGGGACAGATACCGCTGGTCCGCAGCCTCCACCCCGATATCCCCACTGATGAGTTCAAAATCCACCTGCTGCTCCACCCCCTGGGTGCTTTGCCAGTCTGCCTCCCGGCTGGGGTCTGCCACCCACAGGGCCTGGCCGTCCCACAGGTACAGCTGACCTCCGGTACTGGCCATCTCCCGGGAGCAGACATCCTCCTGGTGCCACAGGCCTCGCTCGGTGTCGTAGACCAGCAGCCGGGCCTCCTGCCCGGTACCGGAAGCACGGGACACATGGAGGTAGTATCGGCCGTCCAGGGCACCGCCTACGGCACTTTGCACATTGGCCAGGCGGCTGGCATCCAGGGCCGCCGATACCTTTACCGGGATGCTGCCGTCCCAGGCCATGACCCCCTCCGGGGACAGGTAATACAGGGTCTCGTTCAGTACACATAGGCTGTGGGCAGCGTTCCGGGCTACGCCCCGGCACCGCAGGGAGGTGAGCTGATAATCCGAGGGCTTGGAGCCGCAGAGTTTGTGGAGGGTGTTCTCCTTAAAAAACAAGGCATAGCCCATGCAGGTCACCGCCCCGGTAAAGGGGCCGTCACTGCCTACCGTCACAGCGTAGCTGTCGGAGGCAATGCCCCGATACGAGAACCAGTTGGTGGGGTCCCCCAGCTTGCAGGCATAGATCACATTTTCCCGGCTGCTGCAGCCCCACACCCGGTTGTCGCACTCGGTAACGAACTCCAGGTCCGGCACCCGGCGTTCCAGCTCCACCGGGGCCTCCACTGCCACGGTCCGGGTGACCTTGCCGTCCAGGCTGGTCCAGCAGGCAGCGTCTGCTCCCTGTACCAGGGTACCGTAAAAGAAGTCCCCTGCTGGGTCTGCCCGGACCAGCAGGCTGTTTTGCTCCACAGCGTACAGGATGCAGTCCCCTTCCAGGGCCTCCCACTGGCCTGCCTGCCGGGCAGCAGACCCCTGCACCGTCACCGTGTCCCACTGGCGGAACTGCTCCCCGGCCCCGGACACGGTGATGCGGCAGTAGTCCAGGGGCTGGGCGGTCCAGTTGCCGGAGGCGGCACTGTACACTTCCAGGGTGCTGCCGCTGCCCCAGGGCCGTTCCGGGTCCTCCACCTTTAAAAAGGTCTGGCCGTCGGCAGGCTTTTCCGGTTCCTCCCGGCCCAGACTGTCTACGGTGTAGGTCTTTCCGGCGGCATCGCAGGGGGCAAACTCCACGCTCTGGCCCTGGGCGGTCCACCGGGCCCCCAGGGCCGAAACCTGGCCCTTGGCGGTATCAAAGGCCAGTTTGTCGGGAAAGATCAGGATCTTGGTGCCCAGGCCCACCAGCACCTTTTTGCCGTCCTCCACTGCCCCCTTGCAGGTCACCGCCTCCCCACCGCCGTCGGGGGTGTAGACCAGGTCCTTTCCGCAGACCGTCAGCAGGCCGTTCAGATGATACATCCCGTTAAGGTCTGTCAGGGCTCGCAGCCGCCGCCGGGGCTTGCGGGTGCTCAGGGCCGGAAAATCCCGGGAAGAAAAGTTCACCCCGGCGCTGTACTCGGCCTCTGAGCAGCCGTAGGTCTCGTTCAGCCCCCCAAAGGCTCGCAGCAGGCTGCGGCTGTTGGGGAGCTTTGTGCGGTTTGCCAGGATCATAAGCTGCCTCCTTTCACCACCGCCACCGGGTCACTGCCCGGGGCGGATAACTGCGCCGCAGCCAGGCCGCCAGTTCTGCCAGAAGGCTGTTGTACTGGGCCTGCTCCCCGGCGTAGCGGTCGGTCTCTCCCAGGGCAGCGTCGGTCCTGGCACAGAGATAATGGGGGTACAGGGCATCAAAGGGTGCCGGCACCAGCAATACATCCTGGTCCTGCAGGCCCTCGTCCCAGGCCTTGTCTGCCCCCTGTTCATCAAAGGCCTGGGTGCTGCAAAGGGCAAAAAACCGCTGCCGCAGCATGGCGTCCTCCTCTCGCAGCCAGGCCTGCCGGGTGCTCAGGGCCACCCGACTGCCGGGCCGCAGCTCGGCGGCACGTTCCAGTGCCTGTCCTACCGTCATAGTCTCACGCTCCTTTTACAAAAAGCCCGGCAGAGCCTCCCCCTGCCGGGCCACAGGTTTTTAGTGGGCAGCGTTTTCTGCCGCAGCAATGCGTGCGGCAGTGCGCTCGTCCTGCATCTGGCTGTGCTCCAGCACCTCCGCCACCTCCGGCGGCACCTCTACCTCCACGCCCCGGCGGATCTTATAGTTCACGCCGTTGACGCTGACGAACAGGTCCCCCTTGTAGCGGCTGTTGTCCTTGAACAGCCGGACACGCACATTCTTTCCAGCCATAGAGCTCCCTCCTTAGTTGGCGGCGGCGGTGGCAGAGTAGCTGGACACGCTCTCCACACGCACCATGTACTGCTCTACCAGACGCTCGGCGGCACGCATGCCCTTCCAGCCCACCGAGGCACGCTGGTTCAGGGGGTCGTCGCCGTAGCCCAGCTGCTTGACGATGTGCTCCAGGCCGCCGCCCTCCAGCTCGGTAACGCCGTAGGCGTGGGCCCCCAGCACCAGGGTGCCGAACACTGCCAGGCCGGCAGGGCAGGTATCGTCCTTCCAGATCTTGGCCTCGCTGGTCTCGATAAACCGGATATTGCCCAGTTTGCCGATCTCGCCCCGGAACATGGTCTCGGGGTCAGCGTACTTGTGGACCTCGATAAACTCCTTGCTGGTCTTCAGGTCGTAGGCCGCATAGGGGTGGATGATGGCAATGTAGCTGTCCCCGATGGGGTCAGCGTTCATGGCACCCAGCTGGGCTGCTGCCTGGAAGAACAGCTTGGGGGTCAGGGTGCAGCTCTTGTCCAAGGCCTTGCGGCTGGTCACCGGGGTCTCGGTGCCATCTGCCGCCAGCTTGGGGGCATACAGCACATTGGTGCCGCCTGCCAGCACGTCCCGGGTGATGCTGTCCATGGTGCGGCCTGCCTGGCTGGCCAGCACCCGGGTAGCCTGCACCACGTTGTTGTCGATGGCCGTCATCTGCAGCACGTCGGTGAGGGGGGTCCAGCCGCCGTACTGGTGCAGGTCACTGGTGATGGTGGTAACGTTCAGAGCCTGGCCGTTGGGGGTCACGCCCTCGGTGAGGGGCGTGGTGGCCTTGGGCAGACTGTCATACTTGCGGAACTCAATGGTTTTGCCGCCGTTCTGGGGCACCGGGTAGTAGTCCGCAAACTGGTCGTGGACCAGCCGGGGTTCTGCCTGGTCGATGAGACGCTTCTCGTAGAAGGTCTTCATCTCCGGGGACATGGTGGCCGTGGTGTTCTGGCCCTGGTCTGCAAACAGCTGGAGATCAAACATCTTGTTCATAGGTTCTTCCTTTCTCTTATAAGGTTTATAATTCGATCCGGGCACCGTGCATCACACGGCGCTCCAAGGCTTCTCGCTGGGTCCGGGTCATGCCTGCCACATCCGGCCGCAGGGTGGCTGCGCCGCCGGGACGGATGCCGTTTTCTGCCGGGCGGGCTGCTCGCTGCTGGATCCGCTGCACCACCCCCTGTTCCACCGCCTGGGCGGCCTGGCGCAGGGTCTCGTCGTAGTGGGCCAGGCGGTAGGCGTCCTGCACCCGCATGCCGGGCAGCTGCATCAGCCGCCGCATTTCCGGGTCCTTCAACGCCTCCTGGAGCCTGAACTCCGGCTGGCTCCGGCGCAGGGCAGCTTCCTCAGCGGCCCACCGGGCGTGGAGCTGGTGCACGGCGTCCCGGGCCCCTGTGGGCAGCGGCGGCAGCACCGGAGGCTGCGCCGGGGCCGGGGCTTCCTCCGGGGTGCTGGCCTCCTGGTGGGGCGGCTGCACCGGGGCAGGGCTTTCCGGCTTCAGGGTGCCGGAGGCCACCGCCTGCCGGGCCTGGGCCTGGCTCAGGGCCGGGGCAGCCTCCCCCTCTGCAAACATCTGCAGGTCCATCATGCTCTTTTCTCCCCGGCGGCTCACATCCGCAAAGCGGACGTGCTCCGGGTATCGCTCTGCCAGCAGGCAAAAGCCTGCCTTGGCCAGCTCAAAGGCTCCCTGGACCCAGGGCTGGCATGGGGCCTGGGCGTTCACTGCCAGCCGGGGGCCCTCCGGCTCCTCCCAGGCGTCTGCCTGGGTGCCGGGCTCCCCTGCCAGCAGATACACCAACGCCTGCATCAGGGTGCTGGCTCCGGCGCACACGATGTCCTGGCCTGCCGGGGCGTAGCCTGCATGGCCGCAGGCCTCCAACCGGCAGCCCATGCCTTCGGGGCCGTCCATCTCGCTGTAGCATACTTTCATCATGGTTCTCACCTCCTTACAAATTCAGATCCATGGCCCGGGCCGCCGCTGCCACCGGCAGGGTGCCGGAGAGGATTCCCGGAGCCCCACCGGACGCCGGGCCTGCCGACAGCCTTTGCTGCAGCAGCTGCCGGGCCAGAGTGCCGTTCTGGCGCACACGCTGCCGCACCTTTTCCACCCCTTCAAAGTCCATCATCTCCAGGGCAGCCAAGGCGGCGTCGGCGTTGCGAGGGTCAAAAAAGCCCAGCTGATAGCACTCCTTGGCGGTCTCGTTCTGGGACAGGCGGCTGAAGGTGGATTTTTTTGCAGCACTGACCACGATATCGAATACCGGTTCCCGGCTGCCCAGCTCTACACCGCCCACCTCCTGGGCCGGACGAGGCCGCAGGGCCGCTGCCGAAAAGGGCAGGAACTGGTTCTCGCCGCTGGGGCCCAGAATGCGGAACACCCGCTGTTCGTCGTAGAACTGCCGCATCAGCTCGATGATCAGGTAGCACTGCCGGGAAAAGGCCCGGTAGGCACTTTTGAGCATATCCCGGCTCAGCTTGCTGCCAGCCTCCTGCAGGGCCGCAATGGCACTGGCAGCGGTGACGCCACCGCTGGTGCCTCCCTGGGTCATGTCCCGGTTGCCGCTGATCTCCTTCAGCTCCTCGATGCGGCTCTGGCGGTAGCTCAGGCTGTTGCCCTGGAGGCCTGCGGTCTGCAAAGGCCGGAAGCTGTCCTCGTTCAGCCGTCCCACCACATGGATGATATCCTTGCTCAGGTCTGCCAGTTCCTCCTCGTTGACCCCGGCCATATCGCTGAGGACATACCGCTGCCGGGCCGACAGCAGCACGTTTTCGTCCATGGCATGGTTCATCTTGTCAATGGCGATCTGACAATCCTTCATGACGTCGATATAGCCAAAACCAGCCGGAGAATCCTCCTCCACAAACAAGGTGTCGAACACAAAGGGATACTGGCCGTGGTCGTAGAGCCCTCGCCGGGCCAGGGCCGGGTCGTTCTGGGTGGCGTACAGCACCACGCCGTTGCAGAACTTGCAGTAGTGCAGCACCATGCGCCCGGCTTCGTCCGGCCGCTTGTAATACCAGTCCACCACCAGGCTCTTGGAGGTGGTGTCCACCCCGTTCTCGTGGATGTACCGGGGCGCATCCAGTACGCTGGCAGCGTGGCCTGCCAGCCAGGGGTACTGGGCCGTCAGCCGGGCCGTATCCTCCAGGCTCAGACTGAACAGATCCGGCGAATCCTGGATATCCGACACCCCCGGCTCCCAGTACAGCATCAGCAGGTTCATGGACCGCAGGGCGATGTCCCCCACGCCGCCCCGGAGGCTGGGGTCCCAGAACACGCCGGTAACGCCGGTGCCCTGCTTCAGCTTCCGCCACCAACAATCGCTGTACACCTGCTCGTAGTCTGCCTGTTCCAGCACCACTGGCAATACGCTGGAAAGGGCCCGGGCTGCTGCCTCGTCATCTGCCGCCCGGGGCAGCACGTTGGGCTCCGGGTAGTTGTCCATGGCGTCGGCGTGTTTGTTGGCGATGCTGTTGAACAGCCAGCCGCTGGAGGCCTGGGTCTTGCCGGGCATCAGGGGGTCTGCCTTGTGCTTCCAGTGGCCCATGCGGAACCACAGCTCGTTGTCCACCAGTCTCTGGTCCAAAGCCGCCTTGCCGGCCTTATACCGCTGGAGGGTCTGGGTGGCCTGGGCCACCTGGGCCTCCCCCACCGGCAGCTGGTCCTTCATACTCTCATCCATCTGTTTCTCCTTTCAAATACGGTAAAATCTGGCCTGCCGATGCAGCTCCAGGGGGTCGTCTGCCACCGGCGGTGCCCTGCGCCGGGCCGGAGGGCTGATGGGGTTTTCCATCAGCACATAGCGGCACTCGTCATAGATATGGTCCTCCTGCCGGGTGTCGATATCCTCCACGTTGCTCTCGTCATACACCAGGTTGGGGATGGTGCGGATGAAGTGGCGGCAGGTCTGGAACACCTGGAACATGGGCCGCCCCTCCTCGTCAAAGGCCAGCCGATAGTGGAACTGCATCTTGCCTGCCAGCCGGGTGTGGTCCCCGGGGCTCCAGTGCAAAAAGCCGGGGCCACGCTCCATCATGGCGGCGATGCTCTCCCCCCGGCTCTCATCAAAGATGGCCGGGTCCGCAATGCCGTGGATCACCCGTCCTCGCAGCACAGGGTCGTTCTGCTCTGCCTCCCGGATGCGCCGGGCCTGCTCCACCGGGTCCACTCGCAGCCCCTCGTTGGGGCGTCCGGTGCAGCCGTACAGCTCCTTGATCCGGTACAGCCGCCCCTCCTCGTCAGCGGCGTACCACCCCACCGAGAAGGGCTTGGAAAACCCAAAGTCGAAGCCCCGGTAGATCTGCCAGTGCTTGGGGATGGCAAAGGGGGCGATGACGTGGGTCCACCGCTGGTCCTGGTAGTGGGCCGGGTCGTTACGCCACTCGGTGAACACCTGGCCGGAAAAGCTGTCCCAGCTGCCGTAGAGCAGGGCCTGCTTTTCTGCCTCCGGCAGGCTGGCCAAACTGGCCAGGTAGCCGGGGTCGTTCCGCAGCAGAGCAGGGTTATCAAAGATACTGGAGGGGATGAACACCCGGGCCCGCCGCAGCAAGGTCTGGGTGCCGTCCGGCAGCTTTACCGGGTACTCCTCTATGATAGGGGTGCCCGGGGGAGCCGGGGTAATGAACCGGGCCTTCACCCAGCCATGACCGATGCCGCCGGGGTTGGTGGTGGCTCGCATATACACCCGGGTACCGGGGCCTGTGGGACGGTTGCGGCTCATCATGTAGCTGTATTCCTCCCACTCAAAGTGGGTCAGCTCGTCAAAGCCGATAAAGTCGTAGGCCTTGCCCTGGTAGTTGGTGCGGTCCTTGGTGTACTGCATGGACCCAAACCAGATCTTGGCTCCGCTGGGAAAGGTCCACACATGGGCCGTGGCGTTGTACTGGGCCTGGGGGAAGGCTCGGCGGTAGTACATCTGGCTTTTGTCCACCAAGTCCGATAACTGTGGGTAGGTTTTTCGCAGGATCAACGCCCTGTAATGAGGGATGTGGACCTGCCGCAGGGCCTCAATGATCAAGGCGTCGCTTTTGCCGCCTCCTGCTGCCCCACCGTACAGGGCCTCCGGCTCCGGTCGGCTCATAAACTCTGCCTGCCGGGGCTGGGGCCGCCACACCACCGGGGCTCTGGATTCTTCTGTTTTCATGGTTCCTCCTCCACCTGCGGCAGCAGCACCACACCGCTCTGGGCACCCTCTGCCTCCACCCCCTGGTCGTTCAGGGTCTTGGCCACCGCTGCCAGATCCTTCAGCACCGCCGTGGCCTCCTTCAGGCCCTTCATGGTATTGGCCTCCTCGGCTCCCTCCCGTCGGGCCTGCCGCTGCCGGGCGTTCAGGTCCCGGACCTGCTGGGCCAAAAGGGTGCTGAGGATCTCGGTGGCCCGGTTCAGGCTCTCCAGCCCTTTGGGGGTTCTTGTCTGCCCCATGGTCTGTGTCATTGCCTCCTTTCTGCCCGGTGGCTCCGGGCTATGGCAACAGCCTACCACAGGGCCCCCAAGGGCAACAGCGTGGGCTTTTTGAGACCGCATCGTACTTTTTCGTATTGATTATCCAAAACGTATATTTTTAGGGCAAAAAATAAAACGGACCACCGCCCGTTTCCAGAAGCTGTGAATTTCCTCCCACAAAAAACAGCCCCGTATTCCGTCATATCGCCCTCATAATTTGTAGTTTTGTCTCATTTTCCCGTCAATTCCCGTTATTTTCCGCCGGTTCCGGAAACTTTTTTCATTTTCCCCATTTCCTGGCCCCTTCTCCCCCAAACTCCCCTAGAGCTCTCTTTCGGCCTCATGCAACATTTTGTAATCCTTTTGAAATCTTTTTCTCATACCTTCATCACTTTTGTCCAGAAGTTGCACCGTTATGAACAATTGTGCTTGTTTCCGGGAAACATTTGTACTTCGGAAAATCTTTTTGTTGAAACAGCACAAAACAAGGTTCACATTCTTGTGAACTTGGCCTCTTGCAGACCCTTTTCCAGGCGGTTATAATACAAACAGGAAATCCGAGTGCATGCAATAAATGCACTTGTGAAATTTGCTGTGATATGAATGAAGGAGACAAAGCATTATGAAAATGATTTCTCGTCGTGACTTCCTGAAGGCTTCCGCTGTTGTAGGTGCTACCGCTGCTATGACCGCTTGCGGCGGCTCCGCAAGCTCCACCACCACCGCTTCCTCTGTGGCATCTTCCGCTGCAGCCAGCACTGCAGCTGCCAGCGGCTCTGCCAACATCGGCGTGTGCATTTATCAGTTCGCTGATAACTTCATGACCCTGTACCGTACCGACCTGGAAGAGTACCTGAAGGACATGGGCTACTCCGTGACCATCATGGACGGCAAGAACGACCAGAACACCCAGACCGAGCAGATCAACACCTTCCTGCAGCAGGGTGTCGATGTCCTGGTCATCAACCCCGTGCAGACCACTTCCGCACAGACCATCGTGGACACCGTTTCTCCTTCCGGCACTCCCATCGTGTTCATCAACCGTGAGCCCGACAAGAGCGTTCTGGATTCCTACCAGGGCAAGTGCTGCTACGTCGGTGCAGACGCACGTCAGTCCGGTACCTACCAGGGCGAGCTGATCCTGGATACCGAGACCCAGGGCGATATCAACGGCGACGGCAAAGTCACTTACATCATGTGCAAGGGCGACCCCGAGAACATCGACGCTCAGTACCGCACCGAGTACTCCATCAAGGCTCTGACCGATGCCGGCAAGGAAGTTGAGTGCCTGTACGAGTACCTGGACAACTGGGATCAGACCACCGCTCAGCAGGACGTTGCAAACGCTCTGTCTCAGTACGGCGACAAGATCGAGGTCGTCTTCTGCAACAACGACGCAATGGCACTGGGCGCTCTGCAGTCCATCCAGCAGGCCGGCCGCACCGTCGGCAAGGACATCTATCTGGTCGGCGTCGATGCACTGGCCGAGGCTGTTCAGGACGTTCTGGACGGCAACATGACCGGTACCGTGCTGAACGACGACGTGGGCCAGGCTACCAAGGCTGCCGAGGCTACCAAGCTGTACGTCGAAGGCTCCGCTGTCGAGCAGTACTACTGGGTCGACTATGTCAAGGTCACCAAGGACAACGCATCTCAGTATGTGAAGTAAGTCCGAAGTTCCCTGAACCAATAAGCAAGTTGCACAGTAGGCCTTAACAGCTTACATAAGCTAAAAAAGCGCATGCGTGCGAGATACTCTCTCCGCGCATGCGCCTTGTTTTGAAAAAAGGTCTGCGGCACAGAACGCAATAAAAAAGGAGGCTCTGCGGAATGTCAGAATACCGTCTGGTAATGAAAGGCGTGGTCAAGACCTTCCCCGGCGTCAAAGCGCTGGATCACGCCCAGTTGGAGCTTCGCCCCGGTAAGGTCATGGCGCTGATGGGCGAAAACGGCGCCGGCAAATCCACCTTGATGAAGTGTATGTTCGGCATTTACAAGATGGACGAGGGCGAAATCGAATACGAAGGGGAAAAGGTCAACATCCCCACTCCTCTGGATGCACTGAACCGCGGCATTGCCATGGTGCATCAGGAGCTGCAGCCCATCCCGGCCCGTACCGTGGCCGAGAACATCTGGCTGGGGCGCTACCCCACCAAGAGCTATGGCCCCATCACCGTGGTGGATCACCCCAAAATGTACAAGGACACCGAGGAGCTGCTCAAGAAGCTGAAGCTGGACATCAACCCCCATGCAAAGCTGGGCTCCCTGAGCATCGCTCAGATGCAGATGGTGGAAATCGCTAAGGCCGTTTCCGCAAACTGCAAGGTGCTGATCCTGGACGAGCCCACTTCCTCCCTGACCGCAAACGAAGTGGAATCCCTGTTCCGCATCATGCGGGAGCTGAAGGCTCTGGGCGTCGCACTGGTCTACATCAGCCATAAGATGGACGAGATCAAGGTCATCGCCGACGAAGTCACCATCATGCGCGATGGCCAGTACATCGGCAAGTGGGAAGTGGCGGACATGACCAAGGAGCAGATCATCGCCAAGATGGTCGGCCGTGAGCTGTCCAACCTGTTCCCCCCGCTGGAGAATCATCCCTCCGACGAAGTGATGATGAAGGTGGAGGACTTCACCTCCATCCATCCCCGCTCCTTCCGCCACTGCAGCTTTGAGCTGAAAAAGGGCGAGATCCTGGGCGTGGCCGGTCTGGTGGGTGCCCAGCGTACCGAACTGATGGAAGGCATCTTCGGCCTGCGTGCCCACACCTCCGGCAAGGTGTGGATCAAGGGCGAAGAGGTCACCATCAAGCAGCCCCGCGACGCCATCCAGAAGAGCGTGGCTCTGCTGACCGAGGACCGCCGCGCCACCGGCATCATGGGTGTGCTGAGCGTGGCCGACAACATCTCCATCGCTTCCCTGGACGCCCTGCGGAAGGGCCCCATCATGCTGGACAACAAGAAGATCCTGGATCTGGTGGCCACCAACAAAGAGAAGATGGCCATCAAGGTGCCCAGCCCCAAGACCCAGATCAAGAGCCTGTCCGGCGGCAACCAGCAGAAGGTGCTGATCGCCCGCTGGCTGGCCAACAACCCCGATGTGCTGATCCTGGACGAGCCCACCCGCGGCATTGACGTCGGTGCCAAGTACGAGATCTACTGCATCATTGCCGAGCTGGCCAAGCAGGGCAAGAGCATCATCATGATCTCCTCTGAAATGAGCGAGATCATTGGTATGTCCAACCGTGTCATGGTCATGTGCGACGGCCGCATCACCGGCTTCATCGACGGCAAGGACGCCACCCAGGAAAACATCATGGCTCTGGCCACCCAGTTCGAGACCGCACCCACCGCTGCGGCGAATCAGTAAATAAGGAGGCTGTCTATCGTGGAAGCTACCAAAAAATTGAATGGCAAGGCTGTGGCCAAATGGTTCAGCAACAACGCCATTATCGTGATGATGCTGGCCGTGTCCCTGATCGTCGGCATCATGCATCCCAACTTCTTCTCGGGCACCAACATGATCAACCTGTTCAAGAACGTGTCCATCCGCTACATCATCGCACTGGGTATTTCCGGCTGCCTGATCACCACCGGCAACGACCTGTCGGCCGGTCGTCTGGCTGGTTTTGCCGCCTGCCTGGCCTGCATCTTTGCACAGACCGAGGGCGCATCCGGTAAGTTCTACCCCAACATGCACACCCTGCCCACCCCGGTGGTGTTCATCCTGGTCATCGCCATCTGCGCCATCGTCGGCCTGTGCAACGGTCTGGTGGTCAGCTACCTGAAGGTGCAGCCCTTCATCGCAACCCTGGGCATGCAGCAGGTAGTCTACGGTATCTGCCTGGTGTACACCGGCGGTACCCCCATTGGCTCCCTGAACAAGAACTTCACCTCCCTGGCCTCCAACACCATCATCGGCATCCCCGTGCTGATCTGGATCGCTCTGGTCGTGGCCGCATGCTTCTGGTTCCTGTACAACAAAACCCGTCACGGCAAGTACATGTACGCCATTGGCGGCAACGAGGCTGCTGCTGAGGTGGCCGGTGTCAACGTGCACGCTACCAAGATCCGCATCTACATTCTGGCTTCCTGCATGTTCGGTCTGGCAGGCTGCCTGCTGGCTGCAAAGTCCGGCGGCGCATCCGTCAACACCGCAATGGGCTATGAGCTGGACGCCATCGCAGCCTGCACCATCGGCGGTGTTTCCACCACCGGCGGCGTCGGCACCGTGCCCGGCGTTCTGGTGGGCGTTCTGGTCTTTGAGCTGATGAAGGTTGCTCTGCAGTTCATGAACGTCAACTCCTCTTACACCTACATCGTCCAGGGTCTGGTCATCATCGTGGCTGTGGCCATCGATATCCGCAAGTACCTGGCCAAAAAGTAAGTTCTCTTTCATTCAGGGGTCGTCTGCCTCCGGGCAGGCGGCCCTCTTTTTTTATCCACATTTCTATGGTACAATGGTGCAAAACCCATCAGGAGGTGCAGCATGGCACAGCAAGATCAGACCCCTGAATCCCGGGAAGCAGAGCTTTCCCGGCGAGAGGCCGCCCTGGCCGCCCGGGAGGCCCAACTGGCCCAGGAGCAGCAGGAGCTTGCCCACCAAAAAGCCGACTTTGAGGAGGGCAAGCGGTCCCTGCTGGATAACGGCGACAAAAGCTTTGTAAACCCCAAAGAAAAGCTCTACGACAAATTCCCTCTGACAGTCCACCAGATGGACATCATCATCGGTGTGCTGTTTGCACTGATTGCACTGTTCCTTGTGCTGGGGGTGACCCACACCAGCTTCTTCGGGCTGTTCGGAGGGTAAGAATATGGGTGATTGCATTTCATCCGCAAGATGCGTATAATTTATCGCAAAAGCTCTGCCGCACTGCGGCGGCAGGAAGAGGAGTGGTGATCTTGAAAAAGAAATGGCTCGCAGCGGCACTGGCAGGCATTCTGCTGGCAGTTGCGGTTCTGAGCGGATGTGCATCGACAGAAAAGGCCAAACGGCTGCGCTTCGGTGTGGCTGGTGAGGGCGGCATCTACCGGGAGTTCGGTGAGCGGTTCGCAGCATTGGAAAACGAGACGGACAACGGGCAGGTGGAGC
>CAKSXW010000051.1 GCA_934518555.1 uncultured Faecalibacterium sp.
TTGCCGCCGTAGTAATACTGTGCTTCCTCAGACATGGTCAGGAAGCCCTTGTTCTTTGCCTTGGTGAACAGCAGCATGGAAAGGATACCTGCCGATGCGCCCAGGCCGTAGATGGCGCCGCCCCAACCGTGGTTGAAGCCGTTGCCGATAGCACCCATGGAAGAACCGGTGCCGATCATGGTTGCACCAACGGTGCAGAAGATCAGGAAGAAGCCCAGGTTGCCGCCGCCGGTCAGGAAGCTGCTGCCCTCATTTTTGCCGCGGCTGGTGATCCAGCCCACAAAGATCATGAAGCAGATCCATGCAATAAAGCCGCCAATAAACAATGGGATGTATTTGGGATCCAACATAGTTTCATTTCCTCCTTAGAAACATTTTTCTCAGCCCGGCGCAGGGTCCGCTCGGGCCGATGTAGCTGTCTGACCTTTCCCCGCTGCGGGCCGGCACCGTGGGGTCGTTGTCCGACAACAACTTCGCTACCGTAAATTTACCAATTTTCTTCCTTTTCGTCAATAGTTTTTTAACATTTTCTGAGCAAATATGGATTTTCAGCGCAAGTTATAATTTTTTGTGCCCTGTTTTGTCATTTTCACGAAAATAAAACTGCCTCTTGCAGTCGCAAAAACAGCGTCGTATACTGAATTTAGAGGAGCTCATCGGGCAGCCGATCCTCCAATTTCCAAAAATCATACGGTATTCCGTCCTTTTTAGTTTGTGTCTGCAAGAAAAAGTTGTCAGACAATACCGCAAATCCGCTCCAGGACCCCACAAAACCCCCTCTCCCGGGGGCTGGCAGGTCGGTTCCACCGCCCAAAAAAGCGGCTGGGCCCCTGACTGCCGGGGGCTGGAGCCAACATAACACGTCCAATCTGTTCGGATATAAGAACTCGCAGTCTATTGCATCCCCATATCCGAACAAAAAGTCGTTCTTCCGAGCCCCGGGGCTGGCCCGAACTTCCGGCCCCGGCCCGGCCCTTTATAATAAGGAAAGGAAGTGATCCGCCTATGCCTTCCGGAGACGCCCACCGTTCCCTGGCCCGGGCCCTGGATATCCTGGAGCTGTGCAGCCAGAACGGCGGCGGTTACACCCTGACCCAGCTGTCCCAGCAGCTGGGCATTGCCAAGGGCAGCATCTCTCCCCTGCTGCACACCCTGCGGGACCGGGGGTATCTGACCCTGGACGAGCAGGACCACCGCTACCGCATCGGCCGCATGGCGTTCCGCATTGGGAACACCTACCTGGACGAGGCCAGTGCCCTGCGGGAGATCCACCGCCTGATGAACGATATCGTGGCGGCCTGCCACGAGACCTGCCACCTGGGCTGCCTGAAAAATGGGGATGTATATTACCTAAAAAAGGTGGAGAGCCCCTTGCACAGCCACACCGTCACCGTGGAGGGCCGCAGCCTGCCGGCCTACGCCACCGGCGTAGGCAAGGCCCTGCTGGCAGACTACCAGCTGCCCCAGCTGAAGGCCCTGTACTACGACGGCCTGTACCCCCTGACCGAGCACACCATCACCGACTTTCGGCTGCTGGCCGACCAGCTGGTGGAGATCCGGGCCAAGGGCTTTGCCTACGAGTGCGAGGAGAGCACCCGGGGCATCCGGTGCATCGGCGTGCCCCTGCGGAAGAATGGCCGGGTGGCCGCCGCCCTCAGCGTGGCCTTTCCCCTGGAGCGGTACAACCCCCAGGCGGCTACCCGGGCAGAAAAAGCCCTGGACGAGGCCCGGCGTCAGATCGAACGAATGCTTTGCAGCGTAGAGCTGCAATTCTGAGCCTTACCTATAAGAAAAGGAGTGTTTTTATGCCACAGTTGATCACCATCGGCGAGACCATGGCCGCCTTTACCCCCGACAGCGTAGGTGCCCTGCGCTATGTGCAGAACTTTGGCATCCGCACCGCCGGAGCCGAAAGCAATGTGGCCGTGGGCCTGGCCAAGCTGGGCCTGGAGGCCGCCTGGGTCAGCCGCCTGGGCACCGACGAGTTCGGCTGCTTTATCCGCAACCAGCTCCGGGCCGAAGGCGTGGACTGCTCCCGGGTCATCTACGACCCGGACCACCGCACCGGCATCATGTTCAAGGAGACCGGCGTGGGCGAGACCAAGGTATTCTACTACCGGGAGAACAGCGCCGCCAGCCACCTGTGCCCGGAGGACGTGACCCCGGCCCTGCTGGAGGGGGTCAAGACCCTGCACATGAGCGGCATTACCCCGGTGCTCAGCGAAAGCTGCCTGGCCATGACCAAGGCCGCCTTTGCCCTGGCCAAGGAGCAGGGGGTGGCCATCAGCTTTGACCCCAACATCCGCCGCAAGCTGTGGAAGGGCCAGGACTACGCCCCCCTGATCCGGGACCTGACCCTCCAGAGCCAGATCGTGCTGCTGGGCCTGGACGAGGCCGAGGCCCTGTTTGGCCTCCGGGACCCGGACGCCATCTTTGACCTGCTGTTCCAGCAGGGCTGCGCCGTGTGGGCCGCCATCAAGGACGGGGGCAACGGTGCCTGGGTGGCAGACAAGACCACCCGTGAGAAGCTGCCGCCCTACCCCTGCAAGCCTGTGGAGCCCATCGGAGCCGGAGACGGCTTCAATGCCGGGTTCCTGGCCGGATACCTGCAGGGCCGGGACGTGATCACCGCCGGGCGCATGGGTGCCGTCTGCGGTGCCCTGGCCACCCAGACCCCCGGCGACGTGGAGGGCTACCCCGACGCCGCCCAGATGGAGGCCGCCCTGACGGGAGCCGCCATCACCTACCGTTGATCCGCTGAAACCGCTGGTTTCATTGTTTGCCGAAAGGAGTTTTTCTGTATGGACACTTATGATCTGGTTTCCAAACACCCTTTGCTGGCCATTCTGCGGAACGTTCCGCTGGAAAAGACCATTGATTACGCCGAGGCTGCCGTACAGGGCGGCGCCCCCTTTTTTGAGGTAGCCCTCAACAGCCCCCACGCCCTGGAGCAGATCACCATGCTCCGGACCCATTTTGGGGACCGCTGCACCGTAGGTGCCGGCACCGCCATTACCGTGGACCGCTGCAAGGCTGCTCTGGACGCCGGTGCACAGTTCCTGCTGACCCCCGGCACCCCTCTGGATGTGTTCGGCTACTGCGCCGACCACGACATTGCCCTGCTGCCCGGCGTGCTGACCCCCACCGACGTGGCCACCAGCCTGCAATTCGGCTACAAGACCATGAAGCTGTTCCCTGCCGGCAGTATGCCCCGGCACTATGTCAAGGACCTGCAGGGCCCCTTTGACGGCACCAACTATATGGCCATTGGCGGCGTGAGCCCTGCCAACATCCGGGAGTTTTTTGACGCCGGGTGCATCAGCGTAGGCCTGGCCTCCAGCCTGATGCCCAAGGAGGCCGTGGCTGCCAACGACTGGGAGGCCTGCGCCGCCTATGTCCGCAGCATGGTGGAACAGATCCGCCGCTGAGTTTCTACAGAACGTCCATACTATAACAGATAAAACAGAAAGGAATTTATCCCATGAAGATCGTTGAAGTCAACACCTATACCGTCCGCCCCCGCTGGGGCTTTGTGGAGATCGTTACCGACGAGGGCTTTACCGGCTGGGGCGAGCCTGTGCTGGA
This sequence comes from uncultured Faecalibacterium sp., assembly GCA_934518555.1. GTDB lineage: Bacteria > Bacillota > Clostridia > Oscillospirales > Ruminococcaceae > Faecalibacterium. The sequence continues at coordinate 3,586 of CAKSXW010000051.1, forward strand.
GGGCCACTGCTCCACCGTGCTGGCCTGTGTCCAGGAGATGAAGCCCTACCTCATTGGCCAGGACCCCATGCGGATCGAGGATTTTTCCGCTGTGCTGTACCGTGCCGGGTTCTACCGGGGCGGCGGCGTGCTCATGAGCGCCATTGCCGGTATCGACCAGGCCCTGTGGGACATCAAGGGCAAGTTCTTCAACGCCCCGGTGTACCAGCTCATGGGCGGTGCCTGCCGGGACAATATGCGTGTGTACAGCTGGATCGGCGGCGACCGCCCCAGTGACGTAGGGGCCGCTGCTCTGGAAAGGAAGAACGCCGGTTTTACCGCCATCAAGATGAACGCCACCGAGGAGCTGCAGATGATCGACACCTACGACAAGGTGGACGCTGTGCTGGAGCGTGTGGCTGCCATCCGGGAAAGCTGCGGCAAGTACTTCGGCATTGCCATCGACTTCCACGGCCGTGTGCACAAGCCCATGGCAAAGGTGCTGGCCAAGAAGCTGGAGGAGTTTGACCCCATGTTCATCGAGGAGCCGGTGCTCTGCGAGAACATGGAGGTGTTCAAGGAGATCGCCGCTGCCTGCAACATCCCCATCGCCACCGGCGAGCGCCTGTTCACCAAGTATGACTTCAAGCGTCTGCTGCAGGCTGGCGGCGTGGACATCATCCAGCCGGACCTGAGCCATGCCGGCGGCCTGACCGAGGTGAAGAAGATCGCCTCCATGGCCGAGGCCTATGACGTGGCCCTGGCCCCCCACTGCCCCCTGGGCCCCATCGCTCTGGCCAGCTGCCTGAACGTGGACGCCACCTGCTACAACGCCGTGATCCAGGAGCAGAGCATCGGCATCCACTACAACGTAGGCAAGAGCGTGCTGGACTATGTGACCAACCAGGAGGACTTTAAGTTCGTGGATGGCCGTGTGCAGCTGCCTGTGCGCCCGGGCCTGGGTGTAGAGGTGAACAAGGAGCTGGTGCTGGAGGAGAACAAGACCCCCCACCAGTGGAAGAACCCGGTGTGGCGTCACAAGGACGGCAGCGTAGCCGAGTGGTAATGTTCCCTGCCCCAGCAGCCTGAAATGCCATAAAATAAAATCAGCCCACAGACCGGAGCGTTACGCTCCCAGCCTGTGGGCTGTTCTTGTTGTTGGGTTGTTGTAAAAACGGGCTCAGGTGTCCTCTTCCTGGGGGCTGCTGAGCTCCTTCAGTTCCAGCACCCATTCCGGCACCTTGGGGGTCAGGGGCGGCTCGCCGCTGCGCTGGCGGTGCATCTCCCGGTACAGATCCCGGTTGTAGGAAAGGTGCAGGGTCATGGCGTCCCGGGCCCAGGTGCTGTCGCCGCTCTTGATGGCCTCCAGCACTGCCTTGTGGGTGTCCAGGGTCTCCTGCAGCAGGGCACGATGGGTGCCCTCGGTGAACACCTCCACCGACGCCGTGATGATGGGGGCCAGCTGGGGGGCCACCAGGTTGCCGCTGGCCTGGGCAATGATCCGGTGGAACTTCATATCCTCCTCCAGGTAGTCCTGGCCGTGGAGGATGTGGTACTCCATCTGATCGTACAGCTGCTCCATCTCGGCGATCTGCTCCGGGGTGGCGTGACGGGCTGCCAGGGCGGCAATGGCAGGCTCGATGATATTGCGTACTTCCAGCAGGTCAAAGGCCAGCCGCTCTTTGTCCTCGATAAAATCCAGCCCCAGGGGGTCATCGGCCAGGCCCGGCTGGTCCGTCACAAAGGAGCCTGCCCCGTGGCGCACCGTCAGGATGTTCTGGGATTCCAGCCGCTTGATGGCCTCACGCACGGTGCTGCGGGCCACTCCCATCTCCTTGGCCAGAGCCGTTTCTGTAGGGAGCTTATCGCCAGCCTTCAGTTTTTCTTCCAGGATGTATTCCTTGATCCTTTGGGCCACCCGTTCTGCCAGCGGCCGACTGGAATCACAATTGATATTTTCCATCCGTGTACCTCTTTCCTTGCTCCCATGCGTTCTTTTTCCTCATTATACCGGAAAATCCAGAAGCTGTAAAGCAAGCCGCCGGGAATTTCCCTTCCGGGAGGCAAAATCTCCTTATTCTTCCAGTTCCAGGTCCCCGGGCAGGATCAGGTCCAGGGGAGCCTCCGGCTCTGCCACCAGCCGTCGGCTCTGGTGGAAAATGGCCTTTTCCAGGGTGTTCCGGGCCAGGCGGCCGTTGCCTGCGGTGCGGCTGTCCCGGGCCTGGCACCGCTGGTAGTAGTCCAGCAGGGGAGCCAGGCACCCTTCCTCCAGCCGATAGCCCTTGCCCTTGGCCAGCACCTGGGTGATCTCCAGCAGCTCCTGCCCGGTGTAATCCGGGAACTCCACCCGGTTGGGGAACCGGCTGGCCAGGCCGCTGTTGGCGGTGAGGAAAGTGTCCATCTCCCGGGTATACCCGGCCAGGATCACCACCAGCTGGTCCCGGTGGTCCTCCATGCCCTTGACCAGGGCGTCGATGGCCTCCAGGCCAAAGCTGTCCTGCTCCCCTCGGTAGAGGCTGTAGGCTTCGTCAATGAACAGCACCCCTCCCAGGGCGCTCTGGATGACGCTGTTGGTCAGGGGGGCGGTGTGGCCGGTGTAGCGGCCCACCAGGTCCGCCCGGCTCACCTCCACCAGCTGGCCCCCCTTCAGGGCCCCAATGGCCTTCAGGTACTTGGCCACCAGCCGGGCAATGGTGGTCTTGCCGGTGCCGGGGTTGCCGGTAAAGATCATGTGCATGGACAGGGTGGCGGTCTGGAGCCCGGCGGCGGCCCGGCGCTGCTGGACCTGCAAATTGTCTGCCAGACCGAACACATAGTCCTTTACCGGGGCCAGCCCCACCAGCTGGTCCAGCTGGGCCTTGATCTGGTCCACAGCCCCGGTGTACTCCTGAGGCAGCAGGTCCCACAAAGCCGCCGGGGCACTGCCGTTCAGGCTGTACCGGAGCCCCTCCGGGGCAGCGGTAAGAGCCACGGTGCCTGTAAGGGCCTGGTCCGTTTGCAGGCACAGCTCGCTGAGGGCCCGGAACACCCGGTCACAGCAGGCAGAAAGCCCTGCGGCCCCCTCCTGCCGGGAGCACTGGGCCGCCACATAGTCCCGGACGTCGGCCCCGGCAGAAAGGGCAAGCCCCAGCCGGGCCTGGACCTTCCGGGCCAGGGCGTTCAGCTCCTGGGCCGCCAGGGCTTTCAGGTCCTGAGGGGCAAAGGGAGCCGTGGCACACACATCCCCCACGGCGGACACAAAGGGAGCCCCCAACTTATCGGCCAGGGCCTCCCGGCCCTTGTGGGAGAAAAAGATCAGATACTTGCCGCAGGGGTCCAGGCGGCTGACGGCCCCGGGGGCCAGGGCTGTGCCTGCCTCCACCAGAATGCCCTCCTTGTTTACCAGGTATCGGCTGGAAAGGGGGGCGCTGCCCTGCCGGGCCAGGTCTGCCAAGGTCTTGAGGAAGCCCGGGTAGCAGCTCTCGTAGTGCTCCAGCACCAGGATCTCCCCGGGGGCGTGGAGGGCAGCGTACAGGTCCTGCAAAAACAGCTTTTCGGTGCCGGAGTCCGGGTACAGGGCCAGGTCCAGCACCGCCATTTGATCCGTTTGCAGCAGGCCCCGGGCCGCCATGATCCGGGCGGTCTCTGCCAGGGCGAAATGCCGCCCGGTGCCCGGAGGGCCCCACAGCAGGATCACGTTCCGGGCTGCCGGGGGCTGGGTGCCCAGCACAAAGGGCCGGCGCATGGCACGCACCACCCCCTCCACGTAGGAGTCCTGGCCCAGCACCCTCTGCTTGACCTCCCCGGCCAGGCCCTCAAAGCTGCCCAGGTGCTCCGGCTTGGTGTCGGCGGTGCCCTGGGCCAGCAGACCGTCGGCCTCCAGGTCCCGCAGCATCTGACGGCTGTTTTCCAGGGCTGCCTGGGCGTCGGCGTCCTGGGCCTTCAGCTGGGCATTCTGCTGCCGCAGCAGTTGGTCCAGCTGTTTTTGCTGCTCCAGCAACGCAGCGTTCAGGTCCGGCAGCCCCTGGGCCTTGGGGTCCGGCTTTGGGGTGCCGGAGCCAAACCGGGGCTTGCCCCCCGGGCCAAAGGCTCCCTTCATCAGAGCCTCCCAATCGTCGGTGTATGCCATCCTGGTCCCCTCCATGCGTTTTTCTTCCAGTATAGTGTACCCTGCCGGGTTTTGCAAGGGATTTCCCTCTTGCAAAATCCACCTTGGTTGTTTAAACTTATCTTGTCTGAAATTCGCTAGAAGGAATGAAAAACCTATGGGTACCATCATCGACCCCCAGCGCCTTGCCCTGTATAACAGTGACAGCTTTGCCCGGCAGACCTATTACCCTGGCCCCCTGGGCCCGGACTACAGCCCCTCCTGCACCCGGCTGCGGCTGTGGGCTCCCACCGCCCAGAGCGTGGTGGCGGAGCTTTACCGCAAGGGCCACGACAGCCCCTGCATAGGCCGCTATCCCCTGGAGCGTGGCCCTCAGGGGGTGTGGACCGTTGCCCTGCCCGGGGACCAGCACGGCCGATACTACACCTTTACCGTCACCGTAGACGGAGTGGCCCGGCAGACCGGGGACCCCTACGCCCGGTCCGCCGGGGTCAACGGCAGCCGCAGCATGATCCTGGACCTGGCCCGGACCGACCCGGCCGGGTGGCAGCAGGACACCCGGCCTGTGATCCCTCCGGAGCGGCGGTCTGTGTGGGAGGTCAGTGTCCGGGACTTTTCCCAGGACCTGGCCAGCGGCGTGCAGCCTGCCTGGCGCGGCAAATTCATGGCCTTTACCCAGGCCGGCACCACCCTCCACGGCAATGGCATCCACCCCACCTGCCTGAACTACCTGAAGCGGCTGGGGGTGGGCTATGTGCAGCTGATGCCCATCTTTGACTTTGGCAGCGTGGACGAGAGCCGCCCCATGCTGCGGCAGTATAACTGGGGCTACGACCCCACCAACTTCAATGTGCCGGAGGGCAGCTACTCCACCGACCCCACCCGGGGCGAGGTACGGGTCCGGGAGTGCAAGGAGATGATCGCCGCCCTCCACGCCGCCGGCATCGGGGTCATTATGGATGTGGTGTACAATCACACCTACCGGGACGAAAATGTGCTGAACAGCACGGTGCCGGGCTACTATTTCCGCCAGGCCCCCGACGGCAGCTTTTCCAACGGCAGCGGCTGCGGCAACGAGCTGGCCACCGAGCGGCCCATGGTGCGGCAGTATATCATCGACTCCCTGCTGTATTGGGCCCAGGAGTACCACATTGACGGCTTCCGCTTTGACCTGATGGGCCTTTACGACGTGGAGACCATCAACGCCGCCCGGGCGGCTCTGGACCGCCTGCCCGGGGGCCGGGACATCCTGATGTACGGGGAACCCTGGCAGGGAGGTGCCAGCCAGCTGCACCAGTACGAGGCCAACAAGGCCAATCTTGCCATGCTCAGTGACCGGGTGGGCATCTTCTGCGACGACACCCGGGACGCCATCAAAGGAGGCTGCTTCGACGCCCGGGAGCCGGGCTATGTGGAGGGCCGCCCCGGCAGCTTTTGGGATATCGGGGCAGCGGTGGCGGCCTGGTGCCGCAGCGACCGGCTGCCGCCCCACGCCCCCAGCCAGATTGTAAGCTATGTTTCTGCCCACGACAATTTTACCCTGTGGGACAAGCTGCTGCTGGTGCGCCGCCCCCGGCCGGAGTTTACCGCCGCCGACCCTGTGGCCCTGGCCCAGAACCGTCTGGCTGCCGGCATCTACCTTACCAGCTTCGGCCTGCCCTTTTTCCAGGCCGGGGAGGAGTTTGCCCGTACCAAAAAAGGGGTGGGCAACAGCTACCGCTCCTCTCCGGGGCTGAACCGCCTGGACTGGAACCGTGCCCAGCAGTACCATAGCCTAGTGGACTATTACCGGGGCCTGCTGGGGCTCCGGGCCCGGTTCCCCCGGCTCAGCAGCCCAGACCCCCACAGCCCGGAGGCCTTGGAGTTCTTCTCCCTGCCCCAGCCCCTGGTGGGCTGGACCCTGGCTGCCGCCCCCGGGGACGGTGCCTGGTGGAAGGCCCTGTGCGTCTTTTATAACCCCACCGACAGCAGCCGGGTGGTGTCCTTGCCGGCCGGCAGCTGGAAGCTCCTCAGCGACGGCACCTCCTCCAGCCTGTGGCGGGGAGACAGCCGCCTGCTGACCCGTCAGGCAATGCTGCCCCCCTACAGTGCCACCGTGCTGGGCCAGCCTTGGTAACAGAAAAACTGCGAGGGCAGAGGACGAAACCGTCCTCTGCCCTCGTCTTTTATTTTGGTGGCGAACCGCACGTTTTTTCCATCAAAAATGCATTTTTGTCTATATTGCCACAATATCGTTGCAAAGATTAGGCGAAACAACTAATATATTTCAATATATTCTTTAGAAAAATAGGATTTTTTATAGCTGCCATTGCAATCCAAATTTTACCGTTCTATACTCAGGCCAGATTCAGGACAGCTCCTAGCACGGGGAGCTGCCCACCCCAAAAAGCCGTATTTTTTAAGGAGGATTTCACATGAAAACGCTCTCTCGCCGCCAGTTCCTCGCCTCTGCCGGTGCAACCTCTGCTGCACTGATGCTCTCCGGTCTCCCCCACGCAGCTGCTGCGGAGGAGAACTGCCTGAAGGGCTTTACTCCGGCTGCCACCAACTCCAACAACCTGACCTGGGATATGGCTGAGGAGATCCTCACCCACATTTCCGACCCGGTGTTCCCCAATTATTCTGTAAGCGTTCTGGACTACGGTGCTGTGCCCAACGACGGAAAGCTGGACACCGCAGCCATCCAGCGTGCCATTGACGAGACCAGTGCCCGGGGCGGCGGCACCGTCATCATCCCCTCTGGTGTCTACGACGTAGGTGCCATCACCCTCAAGAGCAACGTGAACCTGCACCTGCAGAATGAGGACACGGTCCTGCGGTTCACCAAGGATATCACCCCTGCAAACTACCCCCTGGTCTTTGCCCACTACGAAGGCTCCAAGCTGTACAACTGGAGCCCCCTGATCTACGCTTACCAGCAGGAGAACATTGCTCTGACCGGCAAGGGCACCCTGGACGGCCAGGCCGACAAGAACACCTGGTGGAACTGGTCCCGTACCGTCAACCCTGATGGCAGCATCACCAAGCCCTCCTCTGCAGATGCCAAGGTCCTGCGTAAAATGACCGACGACGGCACCCCTGCCGAGGACCGTGTGTTTGGCCAGGGCCACTACCTGCGCCCCAACTTCTACCAGCCCATTGAGTGCACCAACGTGTTGGTGGAGGGCGTTACCATTGCCAACTCTCCCATGTGGGAGCTGAACCCGGTGCTGTGCACCAACTTTACCGCCCGTGGCGTGACCATTGACACCCACGGCTACAACAACGACGGCTGCGACCCCGAAAACTGCAACTACGTTCTGATCGAGAACTGCTACTTCAACACCGGTGACGACTGCATTGCTGTGAAGGCTGGCCGCAACCGGGACGGCCGGGAGCTGGGAGAGGCCGGGTTCCCCACCCAGAACCTGATCATCCGCAATAACACCTTTGCAGACGGCCACGGCGGCATTGCCTGCGGCAGTGAGATGAGCGGCGGCATCAAGAACCTGTTTGCCGACAACAACACCTTCGACAGCGCCAACCTGAACTACGCCCTGCGCTTTAAGACCAACGCACAGCGTGGCGGTGCTGTGGAGAACGTTTACCTGCGGAACTCCAAGGTCAAATCTGTGGGCAACGCTGTGGTCCATGCCACCATGCTGTACGACGTTGGCCGTGACGGCGACTACCTGCCCCAGTTCAAAAACATCACCATCGAGAACCTTACCAGCAGCGGCGGCGAGTACGGCATCTTTATGGAAGCCTTTGACGAAGTGCCTATCACCGGCCTGGTGTTCCGCAACGTGGATATCTCCAATGTGGGCACCGACATCCGGGCTCTGAACTGGGAAGACCCTGTGATGGACAATGTGAAGATCAACGGCAAGGTGTATCCTCGTCCGGTGGAGACCAAGGTCCAGGGCGTTCCCGTTCCCGGTCAGGTGATCACGGGCAGCTCCACCCTGCTGGGCGGCGAGGACACCGACCTGGTCTACAAGTGGATGGTCTCCGATACCGCTGATGGCGATTATCATTTCTTCCGTCTCCGCAGCAGCTACACCGTGCCCTCCTTCCTGGCAGGCAAGTACCTGCGGTTCGTGGCCACCGACCGGAAGGGCAACCGTGACATGAGCATCCCCTACCGGGTGCTGAAGGATGCCGAGATCGCCGGGACCACCAATGATGCCGAGCTGCTGCGTGCCGCCTCCAAGGGCTACATCGACGAGAACGACGCCATGGACCTGAACCGGCCCATCACCAAACGGGATTGCGCCAAGATGATCGCCAAGCTGTGGGGCATGACTGCACCCACTGCCCCCGTGGCGATCTCCGACGTGCCCCAGACCGACCCCGACTACGGTGTCATCGCTGCCGTGGTAGAGGCTGGCATGATGGAGCTGAAGGACCCCAACAGCGCCTTTGCCCAGGGTACCCTGTACAACGCCGGTGTTACCAGCTCTGAGGGTGCCAAGCGCACCGCATTCCTGCCGGAGAACACCATCGACCGTGACGAGATGGGCTACATTGCTCTGCTGTCCTGCGGCGTGCCCTACAACGAGACCCTTGGCACCCAGCCGAAGTTCGACGACGCCAGCCAGATCGAGTCCGTGTACCGCTCCAACGTAGGTGCAAGTGCCTACTTCGGGTTCATCACCGCCAAGAGCGGCAACCTCTACCTGCCCAAGGAAAAGGCCACCCTGGAGGACCTGATCCGCATCGTAGAGCGCATCTCTGACTTCAACAACAAGTAACCCTTTCTATTTGCTCCTCCGCTCCCCTGCAGAGAGACACCTGCCTTGTGTCCCCTGCAGGGGATTTTTTTGCAGCAAAAAACGGCCCTGCCGAGGCAGGGCCGTAAAGTTGCATCTGAAATAAATCAGCGCTTGGAGAACTGGGGAGCATCGCTGGCAGGGCTGCGCCCTGCACGCAATGCTTGAGCAGGATTTTAAATGCGCCTCCGGCTCGATTTTCCCTTGATTTTACGGGCTTTTTCGAGGGTTCCCGGGAAATTTCACCCATCAATTAACCCACGCTTTCGACTGCCGTAAAGCCTCATTTGCCCTGTTAAGTGAGTGCTTCATTCTCAGTCACATTATTGTTTCTTACATAAAATCCGGAATAAGAGTTTATTGGCATAGAGCAGAACTTTTCAAGACTCTGTAAGGTCTGCCACGAAACCAGATCTGCATATCCATGGTATATCTGATTTAAAAAATTAACCTGCGGAACAGCCAAACAACCTCTGGATCCTCCAACATTTCCATGTACATCCAGAATCCGTACAGGTTCGAATCCCTCCTGATTCTCCGAATCATAATGCATACAGGAACGCAATACTGCTTCTAAACGATAACCAGTTCTGTTTCACCTACTAGGATCACATCTGTATCATGTAATTCATACTCTCGATTCGCCTCAACTTGTTTCCCATTAATTGAAATTCTATTTATAGAATTCAAATCTCTAATAGTAATGGCATCCTTATTAACCGTGAGAATTGCATGAATAAGACTGGCTTTATTATCATTAACAAATATCCTACACTTTCTGCTATTTCTTCCGATTATGTATGATCCATACTCCAGTGATATCTCCTCCTGAGAAGATCTGTTATATAAAGCATAATTACATAGAGTATCCTTTTCTCTCACAACGTCTTTACATTCCTCCATTCCCGAAGAAGTATATAACTTATCGAAAAAAGAATTCTCATCAATATAACCACTTCTATGAATATTCTGAAGTCTGCTTAAACGGAGCTCCATCCCAGCAGGAAGTTCAATATCCTGTAGATAAATCAACACTCTGTTCTTTTCCTTATTTCTTGCGTAATTCAATTCATCCTTGCAATTGGAAGAGAGTAAATATTCTTCTGAAAGAAGCGCCAAAAACAGTGAGCAATTAGCCACATATTTAGCTATGTATTCATCCCACTCCGTTCCTGGATGGATTCCTTCATCATACCAAACACGGTATCCGTCTTTCTGGAGTCTCTCAACTATAGAAAGTGCATCATTCCTATTTCTATGGGAATAACTGACAAATATAAACGGTTCTTCCCCTTCATAAGGTGCAATCAGTATTCGTCTTTCATTCATAACAAGTACTTCCTTATTTAGCTTGTCTCATCTCTCTATAAATAACACCGGCAAGTGCACTCATAACCGCATTGTACTTTGACTGATCCTCAAATAGTGCAGAATAGCTCTCCTGCGATTCCATAAAACTCTCCATGGCAGCCGTTCCGAACGCAGCAGGGAAGATACTCTCCACAAAAATTCTTGGATCATTGGTTCTTGCAGAGCTTTCCAGCTTCTTATCTGCAATCAACTTACCTGATATTAAATTTTTGCAGATTTCGTCAGAACTCGCCAAACGATCCTGACACTGTTTTTCATTCCATTTCAGCCGGATTTTTACCAAAAATCCGTCAAGGATATGGGGCTAATTTTCCCTCCAAAATGGCCTTCTGTAAACCCATTTTCCCACCCATTAGGCTCAAAAATGGGCCGCAAACCCATGGTAAACC
>CAKSXW010000052.1 GCA_934518555.1 uncultured Faecalibacterium sp.
TCTCCCACGTCATCGACTCCCTCAGTGCCATCAAGTACGCCAAGGTAAAGGTGATCCGGGACGAAAGCGGCCTGGCCACCGGCTTTGAGACGGAAGGCGACTTCCCCAAGTACGGCAACGACGACGACCGTGCCGATGAGATCGGTGTGTGGCTGCTGAAGACCTTCCTGGAGATGATCAAAAAGCGTCATACCTACCGCAACTCTGAGGCCACCACCTCCATCCTCACCATCACCTCCAACGTGGTGTACGGCAAGTACACCGGCGCACTGCCGGACGGCCGTGCTGCCTTTACCCCCTTTGCCCCCGGTGCTACCCCCAGCTACGGCGCAGAGCAGAACGGCCTGCTGGCCTCTCTGAACTCGGTGGCCAAGCTGCCCTACCACTGGGCTCTGGACGGCATTTCCAACACCCAGACCGTGAACCCCGAGGCTCTGGGCCACAGCGAGGGCGAGCGTGTGGAGAACCTGGTGCAGGTGCTGGACGGCTACTTTGACCAGGGTGCTCACCACCTGAACGTCAACGTCTTTGGCAAGGAGAAGCTGCTGGACGCCATGGAGCACCCGGAGAAGGAGGAGTACGCCAACTTCACCATCCGTGTTTCCGGCTACGCCGTTAAGTTCATTGACCTGACCCGGGAGCAGCAGCTGGACGTGCTGGCCCGTACCTGCCATGGAACCCTGTAAGACCCTGGGGTATGTCCACTCCCTGGAATCCTTTGGGTCTGTGGACGGCCCCGGCGTCCGCTTTGTGGTGTTTTTGCAGGGGTGCGCCCTCCGGTGCAAATACTGCCACAACCCCGAGACCTGGGCAGAGGGCGGCACCCCCTGGACCCCGGAGCAGCTGTTCCAGAAGGTGTGGCGTTACCGGAACTACTGGGGCAAAAAGGGAGGCATCACCGTCAGCGGCGGCGAACCGCTGCGGCAGATGGACTTTCTCACCGAGTTTTTTGCCCTGGCCCGGTCCAAGGGGGTCCACACGGCCCTGGACACCGCCGGGCAGCCCTTCCGGCCCGACGACCCGGCCTATCTGGCCCGGTTCGACCAGCTCATGGCCCACACCAGCCTGGTGATCCTGGACCTGAAGGAGATGGACCCGGAGCGTCATCGGCAGCTCACCGGCAAGGACAACGGCAACATCCTGGCCATGGCCCGGCACATCTCGGACCTGGGGGTGCCCCTGTGGATCCGCCATGTGCTGGTGCCCGGCCTGACGGACGATGAAGCCGGCCTTGCCCAGATGGCAGAGTTCCTCCGCTCCCTAAAGACCGTAGAGCGGGTGGAAGTGCTGCCCTACCACACCCTGGGGCTGTTCAAGTGGCAGAAGCTGGGCATCCCCTACCCTCTGCCGGAGGCTGTGCCCCCTACAGCGGAGCAGGTCCAGCGTGCCGAGGCCCTGTTGGAAGTCCACCGCTGGCCCGGCTGAGCCCCCATCCTTCATCCTTTTTCCGCCCCTGGCCCTGTGCCGGGGGCGGTTCTTTTTTTGCCCGAGCCGGAATTGCAAATTTTTTGTGAATTGCTTCTGCAGCCCGGTTTTCCCCTTGACAAGGCCAGGGCTTTGGAGTATATTTTTAGCAGTCGAACAGATAGAGTGCTAACGCAGCACAAACCAGTCCGGCAGGAGGTGCACAAACTTTATGATACGTTATTTAAAAGGCATCCGCTTCTGGTTCTGTGGCCTCCCGGCCCGGAGCTGTTAGCAGAGCGCCTGTCCGTCCGCTAAATCACAACCTTCCGGTATGAATGGAGGCTTGACTTTATGAATACCAATCAATATACCCAAAAGACCCTGGAGGCTTTGCAGGCAGCCCAGCAGCTGGCTGTGGAGTACCAGCACAACGCCTTGGAGCCGGAGCATCTGCTCCACGCCCTGGCAGCCCAGGAGCAGGGGCTGATCCCGCAGTTGCTCCAGAAACTTAACGTGGACCCCGGCAGCTTTGCCGCTGCTGTGGCAGAAAAACTGTCGGCCATGCCCCGGGTCTCCGGCTCTGGCCGTGACCCCGACAAGGTCTATATCTCCCAGGCCACCGACAAGGTCCTGAGTGCTGCCGCCCGAGAGGCCAAGGCCATGAAGGACGAGTACGTCAGCGTGGAGCATCTGTTCCTGGGCTTGCTGGATGAGCCCACCCAGAACACCTCGGAGCTGTTCCGGGCCTTCAACCTCAAAAAGGACGCCTTTTTGCAGCAGCTTACGGCTGTCCGGGGCAACCAGCGTGTGACCACCGATAACCCGGAGGACACCTACAACGCCCTGCAGAAGTACGGCCAGGACCTGGTGGAGCTGGCCCGTAAACAGAAGCTGGACCCGGTGATCGGCCGTGATCAGGAGATCCGCAATGTGATCCGGATCCTGTCCCGTAAGACCAAGAACAACCCCTGCCTCATCGGTGAGCCCGGCGTTGGTAAAACCGCCATCGCCGAGGGCCTGGCCCAGCGGATCGTCCGGGGGGATGTGCCGGAAAACCTGAAGGACCGCACCGTGTTCAGCCTGGACATGGGTGCCCTGGTGGCCGGTGCCAAGTACCGGGGCGAGTTTGAGGAACGCTTAAAGAGCGTGCTCAACGAGGTAAAAAAGAGCGAGGGCAAGATCATCCTCTTTATTGATGAGCTCCACACCATCGTGGGTGCCGGCAAGACCGACGGTGCCATGGACGCAGGCAACCTGCTGAAGCCTATGCTGGCCCGGGGCGAGCTGCACTGCATCGGTGCCACCACCCTGGACGAGTACCGCCAGTATATCGAGAAGGACCCGGCCCTGGAGCGTCGGTTCCAGCCGGTGCAGGTGGATGAGCCTACGGTGGAGGACACCATCTCCATCCTGCGTGGCCTGAAGGAGCGGTACGAGGTGTTCCACGGCGTGAAGATCAACGACAGTGCCCTCATCGCCGCCGCTACTCTTTCCGACCGCTACATCACCGATCGGTTCCTGCCGGATAAGGCCATCGACCTGGTGGATGAGGCCTGCGCCATGATCAAGACTGAGATGGACAGTATGCCCAGCGAGATGGATGATCTGGCCCACCGCATCACCCAGCTGCAGATCGAGCAGGTGAGCCTGAAAAAGGAGACCGATGCCCTGAGCCAGAGCCGCCTGAAGGACCTGGAAAAGGAGCTGGCAGAGCTGCAGGATAAGTTCCGCAGCATGAAGGCTAAGTGGGAGAACGAGAAGAACGCCATCGGCAAGGTCCAGACCCTGCGAGAGCAGATCGAGCACACCAACGCCGAAATCGAAAAGGCCCAGCGTGAGTACGACCTGAACAAGGCCGCCGAGCTGAAGTACGGCAAACTGCCCCAGCTGCAGAAACAGCTGGAGGAGGAAGAAAAGGTAGCCGCTGCCAAAAAAGAGGACAGCCTGCTGCGGGACCGTGTCACCGACGAGGAGATCGCCCGGATCGTGGCCCGTTGGACCGGCATCCCTGTGGAGAAGCTGGTGGAAGGCGAGCGTGAGAAGCTGCTGCACCTGGACGACGTGCTGCACCAGCGTGTCATTGGCCAGGACGAGGCCGTGACCAAGGTCAGCGAGGCCATCCTCCGCAGCCGTGCCGGCATCGCCAACCCCAACCGCCCCATCGGCAGCTTCCTGTTCCTGGGCCCCACCGGCGTAGGCAAGACCGAGCTGGCCAAAGCCCTGGCCCAGGCCCTGTTTGACGATGAGCGCAACATGGTGCGGATCGACATGACCGAATACATGGAGAAGTTCAGCGTCAGCCGCCTCATCGGTGCGCCTCCGGGATACGTGGGCTACGAGGAGGGCGGCCAGCTGACCGAGGCTGTGCGCCGGAAACCCTACAGTGTGGTGCTGTTCGATGAGGTGGAAAAAGCCCACCCCGATGTGTTCAACATCCTGCTGCAGGTGCTGGACGACGGCCGCATCACCGACAGCCAGGGCCGTACCGTGGACTTCAAGAACACGGTGATCATCCTCACTTCCAACCTGGGCAGTGACATCATCCTGAACGATCTGGAGCAGCGCCGGGCACAGGGCTCCAACGAGCTGAGCCAGGAGGCAAAGCACCAGATCGACCTGCTGCTCAAGAGCAAGTTCCGCCCGGAGTTCCTGAACCGCCTGGACGAGATCGTGTACTACAAGAGCCTTACCAAGGACGAGATGCGCCAGATCGTGGACCTGCAGCTGCAGGATCTGCGGAACCGTATGGAAGAAGGCAAACACCTGAAGCTGGAGGTCACCACCGCCGCCAAGGACTTTATCATTGATTCGGCCTACGACAGCGTTTACGGTGCCCGGCCCATCAAGCGGTTCATCCAGAGCCGTGTGGAGACCCTCATCGCCAAGGCTATCATCCAGGGCAGCTACACCGAGGGCAACACCCTGACGGTGGACTGCGAAAACGGCACCCTGGTGCTCCGTTAAAGGGATTTTACCAGATTTTGACCCGGTGTGCAGGCCGGATGCTTGCACCACCGTAAGGAATATGGTATTATAAGAAATAACATTGATGTGCTTTTCATCGCAGAATGGCAACGATGGAAAGCACATTTTTGTATGTACGAAAGTTTAATCCAAAACCCTCCCAGGCCCACAGCGATGACTGAGAGGGTAAAATCAAAACAGAAAGTTGAGTGTGATTTTCCTCTTTATGGACGATGGCAGTATGACGCTTATTGCAGCGCTGGTGATCCTGGTGGCTTTTTCCGCCTTTTTCTCCGCTTCCGAGACCGCTTTTTCTTCCCTGAATCAGATCCGCCTGAAAAGCCGTGCCGAGGACGGCGACGGCTCTGCCGCCCGGGTGCTGGCCTTGTCGGAAAAATACGACAAGCTGCTTTCCACCATCCTCATCGGCAACAACATCGTGAACATCGGCGCCGCCTCCATCGGCACCATCCTTTTCAGCCGCTGGCTGGGCCAGGAACGGGGCGCTACCGTGTCCACCATGGTGCTGACGGTGGTGGTGCTGATCTTTGGCGAGGTGACCCCCAAGAGCCTGGCCAAGGAGATGCCGGAGACCATTGCCACCGCAGTGTCCCCGGCTCTGAACCTGCTGATGATGCTGTTCACCCCCTTGAACTGGCTGTTCACCCAGTGGAAAAAGCTGCTGGGCCATTTTGTCCATAGCAGCGAGGAGGACACCATCACCGAGGGCGAGCTGATAACCATGGTCAGCGAGGCAGAAAACGACGGCGAACTGACAGACCGGGAAAGCCAGCTGATCCGCAGTGCCATCGAGTTTGACGACGTAGAGGTGGAGGAGATCCTGACCCCCCGTGTGGACGTGATCGCCGTGGAGGACGACACCCCCCTGGACGAAGTGGCCCGGGCCTTTGCGGAATCCGGCTACTCCCGTCTGCCGGTGTACCACGGCACCATCGACAACATCATTGGCGTGGTACATGAAAAGGACTTTTACCTCTCCCGGCTGAAGAAGAACCCCACTCTGGAAGACCTGGTGACCCCCACCCTGTACACCACCGGTTCCACCCAGATCTCCCAGCTGCTCCGCACCCTGCGGGAGCAGCATCATCACATGGCTGTGGTGGTGGACGAGTACGGCGGCACCGAAGGCATCATCACCCTGGAGGACATCCTGGAGGAGCTTGTAGGCGAGATCTGGGACGAGCACGACGAGGAGACCGAGGACTTCCGCAAGCAGTCTGACGGCAGCTGGATCGTGCTGGGCAGTGCCAACGTGGACGACCTGTACGAGACCCTGGGCCTGCCGGAGGACGAGGATATCGACTCCAACACCGTCAACGGCCTGGTGCAGGAAAAGACCTGCCACCTGCCCAAGGTAGGCGATCGGTTCACCCTGGGGGATTACGACGGCGTGGTGACACGCACCGCCAAGCGCCGGGTCACCGAGGTACGCCTGACCCCCGTGGAAAAGGCCGACCCCAAAAAGGACGAGGACGAAAAGAACCACTTCGGCCGCACCACTTCTAAATAAGCACAAGAGCCGCTGCACATAAAGATGCAGCGGCTCTTATTATTTGCTGGGCCTGCAAGGCCCTTTGCTTTTATTTTCAGGCGATCACAGCAGGGGGATACCGGCCTTGGCGCAGGCCTCTCGGGTGGCCTTATCCCAAACGCTGGCCTGGACCTCGCCAATGTGGGCACTGCCCAGCAGCAGCATACACAGGCGGCTCTGGCCGATGCCGCCGCCAATGGAATAGGGCAGCTGGCCGCTGAGCACTGCTTTGTGGAAGGGCAGGCTGCGGCGGTCATCACAGCCTGCCATGGTCAGCTGCCGGTCCATGCTCTCGGGGCTGACCCGGATGCCCATGCTGCTGAGCTCGTAGCTGCACTGCAGGGGGTCGTTCCAGAACAGCAGGTCACCGTTCAGGTCCCAATCGTCGTAGTCCGGGGCACGGCCGTCGTGGGGCTTGCCGCTCTTCAAGGGAGCACCGATCTTCATCAGGAAGGTGGTGCCGTTCTCCTTTACAATGGCGTTCTCACGCTCTTTGGGGGTCAGGTCCGGGTACTTATCCTCCAGCTCCTGGGTGGTGATAAAGGTCACGTTAGGGGTGTGCAGGGGCAGGTCCTGCAGCTGGGGGAACATGGCGTGAAGGTTCATCTCGGTGGCGCACACTGCCGACACGATGGAGCGCACCACGCTCTTGAGGTAGGCCTCGTTGCGGTCCTCCTCGGTGATGACCTTTTCCCAGTCCCACTGGTCCACATAGATGGAGTGGAGGTTATCCAGCTCCTCGTCCCGGCGGATGGCGTTCATATCGCAGTACAGGCCCTTGCCCACATGGAAATCGTAGTCTCCCAGAGCCTGACGCTTCCACTTGGCCAGAGACTGCACCACCTGGGCCTCAATGCCGCTGTCCTTGATGTCAAAGGTCACCTTCCGCTCCACGCCGTTCAAATCGTCGTTCAGGCCGGTGGAGGCCTCCAGGAACAGCGGCGCCGACACCCGGTACAGGTTCAGGGTGGCGCACAGGGTATCGGCAAACAGCCGCTTCACCGTGCCGATGGCACGCTGGGTGTCGTACAGGTTCAGTGCCGGTGTGTAGTTTTCCGGGATGATGATCTTGCTCATAGTATTTACCCCTCATTCCATCTGGTTTTGACCCCACTTTCCCAAGCCGGGGCCCAGGTTTTTAGTGAAAAAACACTGCATCCATTATGGCACAGTTTTTTACGAAAGTAAAGTAATAACAGAAAAAAGCAGTTCCGAAATACCCAAGGGCGTTTCGGAACTGCAAATCAAACTATCCTTCCTTTTAGCCGCCCAGGTAAGCACTGCGGACCCGCTGGTTGGTCAGCAGCTGGGCACCAGTGCCCTCCATGACCACACGGCCGGTCTCCAGCACATAGGCCCGGTCGGCCACCGAAAGAGCCATCTGAGCGTTCTGCTCCACCAGCAGGATGGTCATGCCCTCCTTGTGGATGTCGCGGATGATGTCAAAGATCTCCTGCACCAGCAGGGGCGAAAGGCCCATAGAGGGCTCGTCCAGCATCAGCATGGAGGCGTTGCTCATAAGAGCACGGCCCATGGCCAGCATCTGCTGCTCGCCGCCGGACATGGTACCTGCCAGCTGCTTGCGGCGTTCCTTCAGCCGGGGGAACAGGGCAAAGACCTTTTCCTTGTTGGCGGCAATGGTGGAGGCAGGCTGGGTGTAGGCCCCCATGTCCAGATTTTCCTCCACGGTCATGTGCAAGAACACATGGCGGCCCTCCGGCACCTGGGCCAGGCCAGCTTCCACGATCTTGTGGGCGCGCACGCCCTTGATGCTTTTGCCCCGGTACAGCACGTCCCCGGTACGGGGCTTCAGCAGGCCGGAGATGGTTTTCAGGGTGGTGGACTTTCCGGCACCGTTGGCACCGATGAGGGTCACGATCTCCCCCTCGTTCACCGTAAAGGAAACGTCCTTCACGGCGTGGATGTTGCCGTAGTACACGTTGATGCCGTCCACCTTCAGGATGGTATCTGCCATGGTTCAGCCCTCCTTTTTGCCCAGGTATGCCTCAATGACCTGGGGGTTGTTCCGGATCTCGTCCGGGGTGCCCTTGGCGATGATCCGGCCAAAGTTCAGCACCGCAATGCCCTCGCAGATGCCCATGACCAGGCTCATGTCGTGCTCGATGAGCAGCACCGCAATGTTGAACTCATCCCGGATGCGGCGGATGGTCTCGGTAAGCTCCGCAGTCTCGGAAGGGTTCATACCGGCTGCAGGCTCGTCCAGCAGCAGCAGTTTGGGGCTGGTGGCCAGGGCACGCATGATCTCCAGCCGACGCTGGGCACCGTAGGGCAGGCTGCCTGCAGGCACCTGGGCCAGGTCTGCCATGTGGAAGATATCCAGCAGCTCCAGGGCACGCTCGGTGCACTTTTTTTCTTCCTTCCAGTAGTTGGGCAGCCGCACCAGGGAGGAGGCCAGATTATACTTCATGGACTCGTGGAGGCCCACCTTGATGTTGTCGATAACGCTCAGTTCCTTGAACAGGCGGATGTTCTGGAAGGTCCGGGCCACGCCCATGCGGTTGACCTGGTAGGTCTTTTTGCCGGCAGTGGGCATTCCGTCGATGAGGATGGAGCCCCGGGTGGGCTGGTACACGTTGGTGAGCAGGTTGAACACCGTGGTCTTACCGGCACCGTTGGGGCCGATGAGGCCGGTGATCTCGTTGCGGCCGATCATCAGGTTGAAGCCGTCCACGGCGGTCAGGCCGCCGAAGTCGATGCCCAGCTCTCGCACATCCAGGATGGGCTTTTTGTCCTTATCCCGGTCGGTCAGAAAGCCGCCGGAGGGCACACTGTTCAGTCTGGTCTGGAATTCACTCATGGTCGGCGGCCTCCTTTTCAGTGTGTTTGCGGAACAGCTGGCCGTTCATGGCCTTTTCCACCACACGGCTCAGGGAGAAATCGTAGCTGCCCAGCAGTCCGCCGGGGCGGAAGATCATCATCAGCACCAGCACCAGGGAGTAGACCACCATGCGGTAGCTGTCAAAGCTGCGGGTGGCCTCCGGCAGGATGGTCAGCACGGTAGCAGACAGGATGGAGCCCAGCATGGAGCCCATGCCGCCCAGCACCACCATGACCAGGATCTCGATGGACTTCATAAAGCCGAAGGTGGAGGGGTTCAGCACGCCGATGTAGCAGGCATACAGGCCGCCGGCCATGCCTGCAAAGGCTGCCGAAAAGGCAAAGGCCATGACCTTGTAGTAGGTGGTCTGGATGCCGCAGCTCTCGGCGGCGATCTCGTTGTCCCGGATGGCCAGCACGGCCCGGCCGTGGCGGCTCTTCATCATGGCGTGGATCAAAAAGCAGGTAATGACCACGCACAGGAACACGTTGGTAAAGTTGGAGTATTTGGGAATGTTCTTCAGGCCCTTGGAGCCGTAGAACAGCTTGAAGCCCAGCACATCATCAATGTTGTTCAGGGTGATGCGGATGATCTCGCCAAAGCCCAGGGTCAGAATGGCCAGATAGTCGCCGGTCAGCCGCAGGGCCGGGATGCCGATGAGCACCCCGAACAGCCCGGCCACCACCCAGGCCAGCACCAGACCGACGGCAAAGGCCACGCCCTTGGGCAGGCCAGAGGATTTGGTGAACAGAGCACAGGCGTAGGCACCCACTGCCATGAACCCGGCGTGGCCCAGGGGCAGCTGCCCCAGATAGCCGGTGGCCACGTTCAGGGAGACGGCCAGGATGATGTTGATGCCCACCGTCAGCAGCACCTTGTTCTGGTAGGTGGACAGCATGTTTTGGGTCACATAGGAAAGCCCTACGAACAGCAGCCCCACCAGCACCAGATTCATCAGATAGCGCAGGGGCATTTTGATGGTCTTGCAGTTGTTTTTCATCCTTCTGCCCTCCTTACACCTTTTCCTGCACCTTGCGGCCAAGGAAGCCCGTGGGCTTGACCAGCAGCACGATGATCAAAATGGCAAACGTCACGGCATCCTTCCAGGCGGAAAGGCCGATGGCGGAAACAAAGCACTCGCACAGGCCGATGGCAATGCCGCCGATCATGGCACCGGGGATGGAACCGATGCCGCCCAGCACCGCAGCCACAAAGGCCTTCAGGCCCAGCATGGAGCCCATGGTGGGGGTCGCCTGAGGGTAAGAGCAGCAGTACAGCACGCTGCCGATGCCTGCCAGGGCAGAGCCCACGGCAAAGGTAAAGGAGATGGTGCTGTTGACGTTGATGCCCATAAGACGGGCAGCGTCCATATCCTCCGACACGGCACGCATGGCCTTGCCCAGCTTGGTCTTTTGCACCAGGAAAGTGAGCACCAGCATGGACAGCACCGTCACCGCCAGGGTGATGATGGAGGTAAGGCCCAGAGGCACCTTGCCCAGCCGGAAGGTCTGGTTGGTGTAGTAGGCCGGGATCACCTTGGCACCGGAGCCCAGGATCAGCTCTGCGGTGTACTCCAAAAAGAAGGAGACGCCAATGGCGGTGATCAGCAGCGAGATCCGGGGGGCATTCCGCAGAGGGGTGTAGGCGATCTTTTCGATCACTACGCCCAGCAGCGTACAGGTGATGATGGTGGCGCACACTGCGGTGACCGGGCCCAGGCCCAGCTGGTTCATGACGAACCAGGACATATATGCGCCTACCATGATAACGTCGCCGTGGGCAAAGTTCAGCAGCAGAATGATGCCGTACACCATGCTGTAGCCCAGAGCGATCAGTGCATAGATGCTGCCAAGGGACAAGCCGTTGATCAGCTGGCTGAAGAACACTGTCATGGATGGATCCTTCCTTTCCTTGCGGTGGTTACACTTTTTGCGATCTTATAAAAAACGGAGAACGCCTGACCAGAAAGCTGTTCCGGCGTTCTCCACAAAGATCATGGGGGCACTGCTCTGTGCCGGCAGGGCTCAGAACATTTCCTTCAGTTCGGGCTTGCCGTCCACATAGGTCAGGATGGCAGTGCTCTTGACGGGGTCGTGGTGCTCGTCGAAGGTAAAGGTACCGGTGATGCCCTGGATGGTGCCGCCGGCAATGGCGTCGATGACGGCCTGCTTGTACTCGTCGGTACCTGCCTCCAGGCCAGCATCCTCAGCAGCCTGGATGCCGTAAACCACGGTCATGGCAGCATCGTAACCCAGGGGAGCAAAGCCGTTGGGGTAAGTCTCGCCGTACTCGGCCTTGTAGGCATCCTCAAACTCGGTGCTGGAGCCCTTGGCGTAGCCAGCGCAGAAGTAGGAGTCCTTCAGCTGGTCAGCGGTGGCGTAGCCCTCCAGGCCGTCCCAGCCGTCGCCGCCCAGGAAGGGAACGGTGAGGCCCACACTCTCAGCCTGGGCCAGGATCTGGCCTACATCCTGATAGTAGTTGGGGCAGAACACCACCTCGGGGCCCTTGCCCAGGATGCTGGTGAGCTGGGTCTTGAAGTCCACATCGCCCTCAGAGTAGCTCTCCTGGTCCACGACGGTGCCGCCCTTTGCCTCAAACTCCTTGACGAAGTTCTCGGCCAGGCCCTCGTTGTAGTCACTGCCCTTCAGGAAGATGACGGCGGCCTTGGTGTAGCCCAGCTTCTCGTAAGCGTAATCGGCCATCTTCACGCCCTGGAAGGGGTCGGTGAAGCAGGCACGGAACACGTTGCCGTTCACGGTGTCGGTCTCGGCATCGTAGGTGACAGCCTCGGCAGTAGCGGAAGCGGTGACCATGGGCATATTGTACTCGGCGCTCTCAGCAGCCACAGCCAGGGTGGGGGCGGTGGTCACATCGCCTACCAGAGCGGTGATGCCCTGGTCCACCATCTTGGTAAAGCAGGTAACGGCCTGGGCCTCATCGCCCTGCTCGTCCATGGTGATGATCTCCAGCTGCTTGCCGTTGACACCGCCCTTTTCGTTGACCTGCTTCAGGTACAGGCTTGCACCGTTGATAACAGCCAGACCGTAAACGGAAACATCGCCAGTCATGGGGCCCAGAACGCCCACCTTGATGGTGCTGCCGGAAGCAGCAGAACCAGCGGCAGCGCCGGAAGCAGAGCTTGCAGTGCTGGCGGCAGTATCGCCGCAGGCAGTCAGGACACCAGCGGCAGCAGCCACACCGGCAGCGGCCAGGAACTGACGACGAGAGATGAGCTTTTTCATAACGATCTCCTCCTTCGGAGTATTTGATCTATTGGAATGGCATTCGTGATAAAAACGGAAGCAAGGCCCTTCCCCTCTAAAAGCGACCTTGCCTCTGTTCTGTACTGTTATTATAGCCATCCTGCCCCGGGTCCGCAATTCACAAACCGTCCATACTTTTGGGGGCATTTTCTCGTCTTTATTGACAATCTGGCCAATTTTTACAATGCGTTTTTGTGCACTATTTCAAATCGTTCATTTTGTTTGTTTTTGAGGTGAACACAATTCACAAGTTTCAAAAGGGTTACAGGGTCTCCATCTCCGCCTGGGCTGCAAACTCTGGCTGGGTGCAGGGCTCTACCTCCAGGCCCTGGGCTTCTGCCTGGGCTGCCGGCTCTGCCAGGGCCTTGCGGATGGCGGTAGCGTAGAACACCAGGGACAGGGACGTGCCGATGCACCAGCCAATGGGCCAGGACAGCCAGATGCCGGTGCTGCCCAGGGCCGTGGAACTGAGGATAATGGCCATGCCCACCCGGAGGATCAGGTCCGTGAAGGTAGCCACCATAAAGCGGCCCATGAGGCCGCAGCCCCGGAGGATGCCGTCGGTGACCAGCTTCAGGGACACCACAAAGTAGAAGGGAGCCAGAATCCGCAGGAACAGCATGCCCGTAGCCACTGCAGGGCCCTGGGGGTCATTCATGAACAGCAGCAGCAAAGTGCGGCCAAAGAAGAAGTACAGGATCACGATGGGCACGCAGATGAGCCACACCAGGGTGCGGCCTGCTCCAAAGCCCTCCTTGACCCGGTCCATCTTTCCGGCACCCATGTTCTGGGAGGTGTAGTTGGAGATGCCGTTGCCCAGGGTGGTAAAGGAGGTGATGACCATGTTGTTGAGCTTGACGGCAGCGGAGTAGCCTGCAATGACGCTGGCACCAAAGGTGTTGATGACGCTTTGCAGGATGATGTTGCCCACAGAGATAAAGCTCTGCTGCAGGATGCTGGGCACCGCCACCACGGCGATCTTGCCCAGCATATTCCAGGAGAACCACACCGTCTTACGGGTGGTGGGGATTGCCTTCATCCGGCGGAACACCACCACCATGGCCAGCACGCAGCTGACGCCCTGGCACAGGAAGGTGGCCCAGGCCACACCGGCCACACCCATGTGGAACCCGGCCACGAACAGGATGTCCACGCCGATGTTGGACAGAGACGAGACGGCCAGGAAGTAGAACGGCGTCTTGCTGTCCCCCAGCGCCGAGAAGATGCCGGTGGCAATGTTATAGAAGAACATAAAGGGCAGGCCCAGCACATAGATGTCCAG